>JAUNVE010000039.1 GCA_030537795.1 Actinomycetaceae bacterium | reverse complement strand
CCCCACTCTTGAAATAGCCATCGAAAACATAACCAAGAGTTGATACGGGCTCGGGTAACTGATCCTTAATCTGCCCAAAGGTTGCATCACTGGGAACTTCAATCGTCGTAATTGGCGAAAACCTCTCACCCTCCGGCACTGGGATATCACAGTAGGCCGCGGGGTGTCCAGCGACCTGTACCGTCACGGTATCTTCGTTGTTACCTAGCCCCACAGCAAGTGCCGAACCGGCAGGCAGTACGATCGCGAGCGTTGCGGCGAGTAACCCACCCACATATGTCGTAAATCGACGCATGACATGCTTCCAATCTGGTCTTGTGGATAATCTCTTTTTAGGCTAACACAAATAGGTTTGCAATTTGCGCAAAATTCAAAACATAGTTTTATTTGTATGTGATTATGCTACTTTAATAGTATCCGCCAAAATAATACATTACGTCGCCAGTAAAACTATTAGTAAGCGGACCATTAACCAAGCTTGTACTGATATTCGGGGCACATGTTTTGCTAAAACAGTATGCTTGTCGTTCGATGATGCAGAAGATCAATACGACTTTGGCCTCTAACACCGAAGCTGCGAAGACGAAAATTAGTCTTCGTCTCTTTGCTAAGGCTGCGGCCATCAACTTTTCATAGCAAGTGAAAGCTCCATTGCGAGCCGATTTTGAATACTGATAGTCTCTTGTGGCTCTGGAGCCTGCTTTTGAGCAAAATAAAACCCGGCATCTCGAGAGCATTCGTTGAGATACCGGGCTTTTCAGTAGCGGGGGCCAGATTTGAACTGACGACCTCCGGGTTATGAGCCCGGCGAGCTACCGAACTGCTCCACCCCGCGTCGATACTTCTACTGTAGGAGTCTTCCTCTGACAAAGCAAACGCGATGCCAGTGCGATATATCACCGGTAGGCTTTGGTGATTTTGGTTACGAGAACAACTTTCGAATAAGCCACCCTAGCGGATACGGGTTAGCCTGGCGGTATGGAACCACTGACCGTTCTCCTTCCGTTCCTCGGGATTATCGTCCTTGGAACCATCACGCAGAGTATTTCAGGAATGGGCTTCGGCCTCGTTTCCGTGCCTGTATTTGTTGCCCTCTTCGGTCCGATTGAAGGCGTCTTATGGGGAAATGTCGTTGGCATGGTGACAGCTCTGGCCCTGGTGGCCCAAAAAAGGGAGCACATTGATTGGCCAATCGCGATCAGGTTTACAATCGCGGCGGCACCGGCAATCGTTCTGACAGTATGGGGAATGGGGCTATTTGATACGGCGACCCTCAATCTATACGTCGGCTTACTCATGCTCGCCATGGTATTTTTTGCAGTTGCCGCCCCAAAGCTTCCAGAAGCGTCGGGGCGCCCTCTTGACTACTTCACGGGATTCGTCGGCGGATTTTTCTCCGCTTCCGTCGCACAATCAGGTCCTGCAATGACCGCCTATGCGCAAGCAACACGGTGGGATCAAAACCGGTTCGCGGCGACGCTTCAACCCTACTACCTCGGAATGAACATCATTAACATTCCGCTGAAAATTTTCTTCAACGTGGACCCGCTATCCTCAAGCCTCAATATCCCCATGTTTTTGCTGGGTATCGTCGCAATCGTAGTGGGCACGACATTGGCTAAATACCTAATTCAACTGATTTCAGCACGAGTCGCACGTAACTTTGCACTGGTGATCGCACTGATCGGCGCATGTGTAGTTATCAGTAGGGGCGTGAGCGCCTTCTGGTAAACCCTGGGGTACTATATATGCGGTGGAGGGGGGCTTATGTCAGACACCGATCGCACTCTTGCTGTTCTCGCTCAACCGCAACCAGGCGGACTGGGGACAGAATATATTTCGTCGGGAGTAACTCGGAAAACCACTCGCCGTAAAAAGCTTCTGATTGCGTGCGCATGGGCTGTCGGAGTGCTCCTTTTCCTTGGGCTTCCTACCGATCTGATCCCCAACCCTATTTTCGGTAGGGAAGTACCCATTCGCTGGTGGGAATATCCCGTTGTCGCTGCAACTGTGGCGCTGACTTTTGCGTGGTTTGCAGTTCAGGCACCACCGATGGAGTTTCAGAAAAACGGCCGACTTCTTGGCGGTGTAACTCTCGCACTGTTTGCTGTGGCGTGTCCTGTGTGCAACAAGATAGTTCTGTTGTTTCTGGGCACCGCTGGCGCAATGGGAATCTGGGCTCCATTGCAGCCGTATATTGCCGTATTCTCGGTAGTCGCTCTAGCCCTTGCACTGTGGTTGCGGATTCGAACCGCGCGTAAAATCCGAGAAGATTGATACCAAATGCCGAAAGCAGTTGTGACGCTCGATAGTTACCCCGTTGACGTTTTCCGCTCTTGAACTCAGAGAGCTCGTAAGTGGGGGCAGTGAGAGGACGTAACTGCGAATAAGTCCATTGCTCATATGCGCGACTGCTGGTGGAGTACTCACTCCACAATGGGTGCCCCACCGGTAGCGGAAAAGCCGCAACTTCCGCGCCAAAATTCGTCTCGGGCTACGCTGATGCCCGACGCTGCAATATCTACTCCCATCAATCCCACTGTGCGAGTCCCGCTCATGAATGCATATTACGCTCGCAGAGTTCAGCCGATCTGTGTCACTGGCGAATTTTCCGTACTATGGAGGAGGACTTGATTTGATTGGAAGATTGCACCGATGAGTATTCCTCCGTTTATTGTCGAACTTCGCCGCCACGTTGGTACTGATGAGCTGTGGCTATCGGGGGTAACCGCGGTAGTTACAGACAACAGCCGTACGCATATCTTGCTTGTCAAACGTGCAGATAACGGACAGTGGACACCCATTACCGGCATTATCGATCCTCGCGAGCAACCCGCGACAACCGCCATCCGAGAAGCGCGTGAGGAAGCCAATGTGAGTATTCGACCCGATCGAGTCATCAGCATCGACGTTGTCGGCCCAGTCGAATATGAGAACGGAGATAAAACGAGCTACCTCGACATATCATTCCATGCGTACTACGTCGATGGAGAGCCATATCCCGCGGACGGTGAAAATACCGAAGTGAAATGGTTTCCCGTCACAGATCTGCCGCCCATGAACAACCGATTCACTACATGTGTGGAACGAGCTTTGACGGACAATCCTGCAGCTCATTTTGATCTCTAAACGAGCACAGTGTGAAGAGTGTCGTTTATCGGCACATCGGCCGATATTGTCGATCAGCGGCAATCAAAATAATGCTACGACGATTGCATGTGACTGGAGCGCACGTAGGTTGTGACTTTCCACCGCGCATCGCCCGACTTTTCGCGCCAGTCGGCATCTGTTCGCTCGGGGTCTATCTGCCACTGAGTCGGCACAATAGTCGGTGCGTAGACGGCTCCCTCGGAAGGCTCAATTTCGATATCGAGATCGCTAATAACTAACTCGTCTGCGATCCCCATCGCCTCCGCATACACTTCGCCTCCGCCAGCAATCCAAATGTGGTGAGAACTCCATCTCGCCAGCATGATAGCTTCTTCCAGACTGTGAGCCACTTCTGCGCCGGGGGCGTGGAACATGGCTCGACGGGTTACCACAATATTCTTCCGTCCCGGAAGCGGAGCAGCGTCGCCAAGAGCCTCCCATGACGCCCTCCCCATAATGACGGGACTCCCCATGGTGGTGCGCTTAAAGTGTGCAAAGTCAGCGGGAACGTACCACGCCATTCCCGTCCCCGTGCCCAGTAAACCGTTGCGGTCCTGAGCCCAGATCATTCCTATCGTCACAGTACTCCTAAACAGCTACGGGAGCTTTGATCGTTGGATGGTGCTGATAGTCCTCGATAACAATATCGTCGAACGTGTAGTCAAATAGTGAGGGCGCCCGATTCAAACGCAAGGAAGGGAAAGGATAGGGAGAACGATCCAATTGGGTTCGTACCTGCTCGAAATGATTGGAGTAGATATGGCAATCACCCCCGGTCCACACGAGGTCGCCCACCTGCAGGTCGGCTTGTTGCGCAATCATATGAGTTAGTAGCGCGTAGGACGCGATGTTGAAAGGGACGCCCAGGAACAAGTCGGCAGAGCGCTGATAAACCTGCAAAGACAGTGTGCCATCGACGACGTACAGCTGGAAAAAAGCGTGACACGGCGCTAACGCCATTTTGTCGAGTTCAGATACGTTCCAGGCAGATACCAGCATTCGACGAGAGTCGGGATCGGTTTTCACCATGTCGAGAACTTGTGAAAGTTGATCAATATGCTCACCGTTTGGGGTAGGCCATGAGCGCCACTGAACACCGTAAACGGGGCCGAGTTCGCCCTCTTCATTAGCCCATTCGTTCCAGATGCGGATCCCATTATCTTGTAGCCAGCGCACATTAGAATCGCCGCTCAAAAACCACAGTAACTCGCCTACAACAGATTTAACATGTACGCGCTTGGTGGTAATGAGAGGAAAAGAAGCAGAGAGATCGTAACGTAATTGCCGACCAAACACCGATACGGTCCCTGTTCCCGTGCGATCTCCCTTACGTGTTCCATTCACTAAAACATCGCGGAGTAAATCCTCGTAAGCGGTATTAAGCGTCATCAAGCCCCCAGATAATGGTCTTCGATCATAGCTCTACCGTAAGTCATCACGCGTGTACAGTCACTTCGACATCAACTGGATACGCAAACTCTGCCGGCGCCGGACCCAGCGCATGGGTAACCCCGTCAATCACATTACCTGCCATTGAACGCCCAATAACCCACCCCAAGGCCGCTCCGATTCCAAAGGGCATGAGGCGTCCCAAAGTAGCCGATAAACCTTTGCGAGTAGCCTGCTTTGTAGCTTGCTTAGCGAGTACAGAATTCACCCGTTTAATGGTTTGTCGTTGCATATCGGAGGCGTAGCCCTTGAGGGCTGTCAATGTGGAGAAGCCAAATTGGGAGGAGGCGATTTCTGCACCCTGCTCACCCATAAGTGAAGTAAGTACGAGTAGGCGTCGCTTATCGATATCTTCTGTAGGAATGCCGTGAATATGGGCGAGTGTCAACACGTAATAGCCTGCCTGTGAGACAAAACCAAGGAGCTGAGCGGAGGACACACCAAGACCCGCAACCGTTCCTAAACCGGGGAACGCCGCGGTGGCGCCGGCGGCTCCCGATGTTCCGGCGGCAATACGTCGAAATTGCTTGGTGACAATATGCTCTAAATCAGCAGGTGTCGCGTCAGGGTATTCCTTGCGAAGGTCATTGACTTTCTTTTGAATACTCTCATTCGGAATGTCGATCATGGTATCGACGATCTCAGATACTGACCGTGCTTCCCGTAGCGATGCAGCCGCATTGCGCGTGACTTGCAGACCGCGCCCCACATTTGCCGGGATCGCTTTGAGATCGCTTAAAACACCCATTATTACGTTCTTTCCTAAAATTCGGAGCTAATGACAACCCTCGTTGTCATCCCATTCGTCAAGGTGTGTCCTACCGTGCAGTGGCGGTCTATGGCAGCTGTGGCACGTTGCTCAAGCCGTTCACGCTCCTGGTCACTCAGATCGGATAAATCAGTGACGATTTCGACATCCATGTGGGTGAAACGATTCGTATCCTGATCATATTGCGATCCCACTCCGATGGAGGCCTGATAATCATCGCCGAGCGCGGCCGAAAAACGGGCATCGGAACTCGTCGCATTACAACCCGCCAGAGCAAGTTTTAACAAATCGCCAGGCGTAAATTCGCCCTCGCCGTGGCCGATGCGTACAGATGGGCCTTCGGAGGAGTAGCCCACATAGGAGCCTTTCCCAGTTCTTTCTAACCACAATGATTTTGGTTTACTATCACTCATGCCTAAATCATTTCAGGAGATTGCAGATTTCGCATGTTTACACGTCAGCACTCGATCTCTTTAACTCAGATACGCCCGCGCTGCCTGTTCCTCAGCTTCCACAATATCTTTGACATGCTGTACTGCTTGAGCTTCGATTTTCTTGCCGATCAACGGTACACGGACTTGAATTGTCCCTTCCACCAGGCGTTTAACGGATTCTCCGGCCCCTCGTAAACGACTGGTGGCAGTAAAATCGATAGGAAGACCAGCCAGGTCAAGCGCAATGGTGCCGCTGTCGCCTTCTTCATCCCAAAACTCCGTAATTGTCGCGCGTACACCGTCCGCAGGAATGAAACGCTTCGCCATCGGAGGTACTCGGATATCATCGGCATTTTGCGTTATTTTCACAACCGAGGCGAATCCATTATCCGTACTCATGACCTCTATAGATTCAGCTTCCATCCCAGCCAACCGGAGCCGTTCACGCTGATATTCAGGATCTTTTAACATCGCCAAAACGACCTGCAGATCCGCTGGATAGGTGACTTCCGCACGAAATTCCATGGTTTAACCTTCCTCTTACACTGTTCACTCTATGCCTTGGGAGCATTTTCGGCGTTGATAATCGTAGAGTAGAGCTATGCAGAGCTTGACAGAATTCGCGCGTACCGCCGCCGGAGCTAACCTGTATCACGAAGATCTCGACTGGTTGCATCTGATTCTCGCCGACTGGCAGGTGATTTCAGACCTTTCTGCCGCCGACCTCGTGATGTGGTTGCCCGAATCAAATGGGCGATTTCGCTCTGTGGCGCACGCTCGACCAGCCACCGCGTCAACTGTCCATCTTGAAGATATTGTGGGAATGTACATTCAACCCACGCGTTCAGAACCGCTTCGAGAGGCGATGGAATGCCAGCAGGTGATCCGCCCCTCAGCTGCGCGTTGGGCGGGCACCTATTCCATGACCGAAGTCGTCATTCCCGTGGTGCGAAATGGTCGCTCAATTGCGGTAATTACCCGTGAATCGAATCTATCTGCTCCGCGGTTCCTATCGGGTGCTGAAAACTGGACGTTAGATGCTGCCGATATCCTGGCAGACATGATTAGCCGCGGCGAATACCCGTATGACGCCACTCCGGCCTCTGTAACGCATGGGCAGCCGCGTGTTATGGATGGCGCCTTACTACTCGATCGAGAAGGAGTTGTGTGCGAATCAACTCCCAACGCCGTCTCCTGTCTTCGACGTCTGGGGATTCGTGAAAATCCGGTGGGGCGTTCCCTTATCGAGGACGTCACCAGCGTCGTGCGTAAAGACCAGCGGATCGAAGAAACTCTTGCGGTAGTAGTGATGGGAAAAGCCTCGTGGCGGGTGGAAGTCGAATCTCCGCAGGCCACGATTACGATGCGAGCTGTCCCGCTCATTGAAAACGGACGCCGATTAGGAGCTATTCTCCTTACCCGCGACGTATCCGAAATGCGTCGCAGGGAACTCGAATTGATGACGAAAGACGCCACGATTCGAGAAATTCATCATCGGGTAAAGAACAATCTCCAAACAGTATCAGCGCTCATACGCCTCCAAGCCCGCCGATCCGACAGTGAGGAAGTGCGGGTGGCTCTGACCGAAGCGGAGCGTCGTGTCACAACCATCGCCACGGTACATGCCGCCCTGTCGCAAAACGTCGATGAACGCGTCGATTTTGACGAGGTAGCTAAACAAGTACTCCGACTGGCAGCGGTACTTGCTAAAACAAATCAGCAGGTGTCGGTCGATATCCGCGGCAAGTTTGGGTCGGTGGATGCTGATGCGGCACAGGCTCTTGCCACCGTGCTCACTGAATTAGTCACAAATTCTGTTGAGCACGGATACCGTGACTACGGCGGTTCAGTGGTCGTCGAAGCCGAAAGGTCTGGAAAACGACTCCACGTGACAGTCACCGATGACGGATGTGGCATCGACGAAGGGCGTGCCCAGTCCGGCCTCGGTACCCAAATTGTGTCAACCGTTGTGGTCGGCGAACTTCATGGGTCTATCACCTGGGAACGGCGGCAAAGCACGCCGGGCACACGCGTGCGCATTGCCGCATTACTCGATCAATAGGTGGATACCTAGGCATATCGCAGTTGATGACACACCGTAGCCGACGGCGATAGAAGTCACTGGACAGCGTCGAGACCGCCCTCCAGTAGAGCGTCAAACTGAGTTTCATCAATTATCGGAATATCGAGTTGCTCAGCCTTCGTCGCCTTCGAACCGGCCCCTGGGCCAGCCACCACTAGCGAGGTGCGCTTCGAGACGCTACTGGCCGCTTTAGCTCCCCGCGCGATGATGGCTGCTTTGGCCGATTCGCGATCATAGCCGGGAATCGACCCCGTAACGACAACGGTAAGACCTTCGAGAGTAGCGGGGAGCGCCTCAGCAACTTCATCCTCCATGCGCACGCCGGCTGCCCGCCAGGCGCTGAGGATTTCCCGATGCCATTCAACAGCAAACCAATCGACGACAGACTGTGCAATCACCAAGCCAACGCCTTCAACCTGTGCGAGAGCTTCGAGTGGGGCCGATTCAATTGCATCGATGGAACGGAATTGCGTCGCCAAGGCTTGTGCGGCGGTGGGGCCGACATGGCGAATAGAAAGTGCCACCAGAATGCGCCACAGGGGGCGATCTTTCGCAGACTCTAACTGTTCAAGCATCGTTTCGAGGCCCTTATTTGGCCCCGGTTTCTGTCCTTTAGCCCACGATCCGTCCTTATTGCGGCGCCCGCTTTTCCAGAAATATCGAATCTGACGCCACCCGTATTCCGCATTCGCGCCATTATCTCGAGCAGCTTTTGGGATGGCTCCATATTTCCATACATAGACGTCTTTGAGCTCTTGCGGTGAAAGAGCAAACAGATTTGCACTCGATGAGAGCGTGGGGGATTGGGCGGGAGGAAGCGCTTTTTCTGCCGCATCCATTTGATCAGAATGAGGTAGATCGACAATATTTCGACGCTCAAGTTGGATGACGCTTAAATCTGCGAGCACCACCGGGTCACCCGTAACCAGAGCGGATGCCACTTCGTCTCGATCCGCTTCAGGTTGAGTCAGAGCAATCGCAGTCTCTTCTCCCAGTCCCTCAATATCGAGGGCGCCGCGCCCGCCGATAAAAGCAATCCTTTCGGTGATCTGCGCCGGGCACTTGGCCTGATTCGGGCAACGTAAGTCGACATCGCCCTCTTTCGCAGGTGCCAGCGCGGTACCGCACGACGGACAATCGCTAGGCATCACAAATGGGCGTTCGCTACCATCTCGAGCAGATTCGACCGGTGCCACAATCTCTGGAATCACATCTCCGGCTTTACGAAGAACCACCGTGTCGCCAATGAGAACCCCCTTGCGTTCGACCTCTTGCGCATTATGAAGCGTTGCCCGTGATACATAGGAACCTGACACGAGGACTTTCTCCATCACGCCATAAGGAGTAACGCGTCCAGTACGTCCCACCTGCGTGCGAATGTCGAGAAGGCGCGTATACACCTCCTGAGGCGGATACTTGTAGGCCACCGCCCACCGGGGAGCCCGTGAGGTTGTACCCAGCGCGGCTTGATAGCGACGTGAATCAACTTTAAATACGATGCCGTCAATTTCGTGAATGAGGTCGTCGCGATGCTCGCCGAAATATCCGATCATGTCGTCCACGCCGTCATGCCCATCAATGACTCGCGTATACGGGGATACGGGAAGCCCCCACTGCTTCATTAACTCGTACCATTCGTGTTGCGAATCCGGTTCAACAGTCGCGCCCTCGTATACACCAATTCCATGGGCCACCATGGCCAGAGGGCGGGTCGCGGTCTCGCGCGGATTCTTCTGCCGTAACGATCCGGCAGCCGCATTGCGCGGGTTAACGAACTGCTTAAGTCCGCGCTTGTGTCGGTCTGCGTTGAATGCTTCGAATTTTTCGATCGGAAAATACACTTCACCGCGTACCTCGACCCGGTCTGGAATATCTCCCCCCGTGAGCCGTTCGGGAACATTGTGAATAGTGCGGACGTTAGCCGTTACGTCTTCACCTACTCGGCCATCACCGCGTGTGGCCGCTCGTACCAAAACCCCGTCAACATAGAGCACTGATACTGCCAGGCCATCGACCTTTACCTCTGCAGTTAAAGGCAGATGCTCAACTCCGAGGCTGCTACGGCAACGGTCTATCCACAGATGCGTTTGGTCAATTGAAAACACGTCGTCGAGGCTCAGCATGGGAATCTCGTGAGCTACCGGGCCGAAGGCCTCCGACGCAAATCCTCCCACAGTTGCCGTTGGAGAATCGGATGTTGCCAGGGCGGGAAACCGTTGTTCCAGGGCTTCGATTTCTTGATAGTACTCGTCGTACTGCGCATCCGAAAGGACGGGGGCATCTTCCTCGTAATAGGCGACACGTGCCTGCTCAATGATGTCTGCCAATTTCTGCCACCGTTTAGCCGCCTGATTGAGGTCGACCTCATGCGGATCCACTACCGGCTTATTCCGTTCACTCATGCCCCTATTGTGGCTTATCCACAGCCGTTCAGCCTAGCCTGGCGCAGACGTGGTGCAGGCGATGCAATACGAGTATGGATAGCGTACTGGACTCTTTAGTGCATTTGGCATGTATTTCTGGCCCCGATAGCGGAGCTCTTATCCCCGTTTTCCCGCAGTGGTCACACATTGGGCGCGATGAGACCATTGTCGATCCGCTCACCTCACGCAACCACTGTCGGGTGCGCACCGTCAGTCCTAAACGACACCTCGGGGTAGAGATAGCGGATGAGGAGTCAATGAACGGTATCCGTACGGGTCGCCGGTGGCATCCGCTACCCGGGTTCGCACCCACTTGGGCCTTGCTCAGGGCACGGGCTCGCACGGTCGTCACCGTCGGGCAGGTGGTTTTGATTGGCGGCAATCTTTTTGAAGTGCGACTGCTTCCCGCACCACTGTCACTAGATCGACTGAGCAGGCAACCGAGTACCCGTCAAACTACCGGGTGGCGAACCTGGATGCTCGTCATTCCACTCCTATCGTTCACGTGGCTACTCGCCCGCCTTCTCAGTTGGATGATGGCTGGAATCATCCTCACCGTAGTGCTCGCCACGGCCCTGTACGTCTACGCTGCCCGCCGTAGTCGTCGTCCTCGGATAGATCCTTTGCGAATTCTATACGGACTTGAGCTACCTGCTACCCCGGAGTCTGGACGAAAGAACCAACCGATAACACTCGACCTCACACCCGCTCAAATACCCGCTTCCATCCATATCGGCAACTGGACAATTCTTCGATTTCGTCGTTACGCGCCACAGTCAAAACAGTTGATAACGGTAGGGGAGCGGAGGAGAATTGGTATCCGATGCGAAGATAGCTCCTGGATCTCCTGGATCGCCGCTCAACTCGTTGTTGCCGCGCGCGCTCGCGGTATTGGTTGCGGATTCGATGGTGTGTCTGTGCGCGCGAGTGGCGATGAAGTCTACCGAGTCGAAAGGCTCACCCACGCGGGGGAGTGGGACATTATCGTGACTGTGCGCGGCAGGCCACCTGCACGTCGTATTCGCCGCACCGATGATCCCGACGGTCAGGAAAACCTCCCCGAGCATGTTGACGTGATGGAACTACCAGAACCCGTCGGGAGCCTTAACCACGGTTTAGCTGTGGTAATCGGTTGCCATTCTCAGGGGCCGGTCACCGTCGATCTAGCCAAAGAAGGGCCGCATGCATTGGTGGTAGGAACTACTGGCTCAGGCAAATCGGAAGCTCTTCGCACCTGGATTTATCAACTGGCGCGCACACACTCTCCCGGTGCCTTGCGATTCGTATTTGTTGATTATAAGGGAGGTGCCACCTTCAGCGATCTCGCCTACCTTGCACACTGCGAGGGTGTCGTCACCGACCTCGATGCGCATGTAACCGAACGAGCTATTTGTGGTCTGAGCGCAGAATTGACTGAACGCGAGGCACTTTTAGCACAATACCGATATAGCAATCTGGAACAGTGGGAAAATGCAGATCCCGAAAGCTCACCGCCTCGCATTATCTGCGTCATCGATGAATTTCGGGCAATGATTCGCACGCATCCGGGGCTAATTGAACGCTTTATTGACGTCGCGGCTCGCGGCCGATCATTGGGAATCCATCTCATTGCAGCGACTCAATCTCCCGGTGGAGTAGTGTCGGCCCACATGCGTGCGAATCTAACGTTGCGAGTTTGTTTTCGTACTGCCCAAAGCTCTGATTCCATTGATGTTTTGGGAACAACAGGTGCCGCTGAACTTCCGCGGATTCCAGGCCGCGTCTGGCTATCCGATTACCCTTCACCCGTGCAGTGGGCTTATACCGATAGACGTCACATAGAACAGATAACGAATACATCACCCACGCGCCCAACACTGTGGAATCCCCCTTTACCGAGGGTTATCTCCTCATCTGACGCTACCGTGATTCCGCCGCAGTTGACGCATGTTGTGGCAGTAGCAGACGATATCGTATTGCGGCGCTATATTCCGTTGGTCGCCGATCGCGGGGTAGTGCAGTTGGTTGCCGATAGTGAAACAAAAATGAGCATTCTTCGTACGCTGCGAACGCAGTATACTCACGCTATTCGAATGACTCCTCACACGCAGGTCAATACAGATGTGTCTCTCGATGATGGAGAAGCCCTACTTCACGGTATTCGAGTAGCTACTCTTACGCGCACACCTATACTGATTGACGATATTTCGCGCTTTATTCGAGCCATTGATGCGGTTGGCGGTCCCGGTGCTGGGAACGAAATCTGGAGAACCCTGGCTACAACACATCAGGCGCCGATAATAGCGGCAACTGCCCTCGAAGATATGTCTCGTTACGACTGTGAACGCCGGTTGTTGCGTATCTCTACTGCACGAGCCAAAGCCCGCGGCCTCGATCGAGCGGTCACCAACCTGTTGGAAACGCTTCCCCAGTTGGGCTCCGAGTTACCTCTTGTTGCCAGCGGATGGAATCTAGCTTCGCCTTGTGTTGCGGCCCTAGTGGAAGGAGCAAATGGAACCGAATCGCCGCCGTGGGAGGAGCTTCTGTGCGCTCAACCCTTTGACGAACACTTGATCCAACGATTGAAGAATGCCGATTCTCATATATCCGGTTTTCGTTCCGGAGCGCCTGCTAAGCCTGATCCGCAGTCAATCGTCATTCTTGGTCGAGTTTCGCAGACGATTGAGGAAAACTGTCGTTCCATTCTTCCCACGTGTATTTTGCAGGACCATGAAGTCATGGAATACGACCCGGAAGATGATTGTGCTATCACGGTACTGGGCGTTTTGAATACTCATTTGTATCGGCGTATTGGGTGTCCAATCGGCGTGAGGCCTGGGGCACATATTTGGGTGAAATGGCGTGGTTGGTGGCACAAATTTGACAAATAACAGGGCAACGTGATGATTTGCACACCCTCCAAGCTAGGAAACAGCGTGAAAACCCTTGTGGATTCGGTGAAGGTGGGTGAGACTGAGAATATCTACATAACCCGCACGCGCGAGCATCCCTCGCGCGTTTAAACTTGAGGAGCACAAAATGGATTGGCGTAGTCGTGCAGCATGTCTGAGTGTTGATCCTGAACTGTTTTTCCCTATCGGAAATACAGGTCCGGCAATAGCACAGGCAGCTGAAGCGAAAGCCGTATGTGCTACATGCGAGGTTCAGGCAACCTGTTTGCAATGGGCACTGGACAATAACCAAGATGCCGGAGTGTGGGGCGGTAAGAGCGAAGACGAGCGTCGCGCCATGCGTCGCCGCACCGCTCGAGTGCGCCGCGCTAGCTAAATACAAGCTTTAAAAGGTGGAGATACCGTCATCGGATCTCCACCTTTTATGTGTTTATACGTGTCTGAATATCTAGTTTCTTATCAATTCATTTCCGGCGAGCGTGTAAACGCATACGGGCAGTAGCGAATGCGATGGTGCCCACGAGGACTAGATCAAAGGAGCCAGAGGGCGCAGCAATCGTTCGATACCTCGCTGAATAATGGGACGCTTGCGCCATTCTTCTTCAGTCAGTAGCTCCGAAGTCGTCAGGTCGTTATT
The DNA here is from genome assembly GCA_030537795.1 of Actinomycetaceae bacterium. Taxonomy (GTDB): domain Bacteria; phylum Actinomycetota; class Actinomycetes; order Actinomycetales; family Actinomycetaceae; genus Gleimia. Next base: position 6,540 of record JAUNVE010000039.1, on the reverse strand, counting down.
GAAAATGTCTTCCATTTGATTGGCAAATGCTGTGGAGTGGAACTGCATATTGATTTCGTAGTTGCCAAACATGGAGAGCCGGTCGATATTGGCTGTCCCTACCGTTGACCAACGGCCGTCTACGGTAGCGGTTTTCGCGTGAATCATCGCGTGCTTATAGAGCCAAATTTCGACACCTGCATGAAGTAGTTCTTCGAAGAAAGCAGAGGAAATCCAGTCGGCAACCACGTGGTTTGAGTTTTTGGGCACGAGGATTTTCACGTCGACGCCGCGGTGTGCCGCTGCTGTAATGGCATTGCAGATTTCGCGGTCAGGAATGAAATAGGCCGACGTGATGTAGGCGTGGCTAGATGCCCGTTCCAGGGCATCGATATAGAGTCCCCGAACGGGAAAGAGCATCTGTGCTGGGGAATTGAGAGCCGCGGATATATTTGCCTCCCAGCGACGAGCGCCTCTGTCGGGAAGAGCCGGTTGGCGTCGCGATTTGAAGTAATTCCAGAAGTCGACGAAGCCATTTTCTAACTCCCACACCGCGTCTCCGATTAGACGGACATGGGTATCGCGCCACTCCGTTGCGTAAAGATCTCCGATATTGTAGCCGCCTACAAAGCCAACTTCTCCGTCCACCACGAGAATCTTCCGGTGATCTCGACCGGTGTGTCGCAAATTGAGAAAGAAGATTCCCAGTCGAATCTCGGGTACGCGAATCACATTGAGATTCGGGTGGCGAGGAAATATCTTAAACCGCGGGTCGACGATGAGGTTTCCGAAACCATCGTAAATGCAGTACACCTGCACTCCCCGGTGAGCGGCTCTTATGAGAGCCTCTTTAAACCGTCGACCGATGCGGTCTGCCTTCCAAATATAGGTTTCGAAGAATATGTAATCTTGAGCAGATTCAATAGCTTCAAGCATATCTGAGTAGAGGGACTCACCTTCGGTGTAGGTGATGAGGTCATTTTGAGCTATTTGTGTGTGCGTGGGCTCGAGAGCAGGGAAACCACCGCCCCCCGGTGCTCGTCGTTTTCGGATTTCATCAATGGCGACCAAAGCGACGATAGTGCTGAATTGTGCCGCTACGGTGGCCTTAGCAACTACTTTGGCGACTCGCAGTGTGCGTTCCGAATTTCGTAGGAATCGACTCAAGGCTCTCATATCTCTACTTTAGGTGATCTTTACGACATGTGGAATGAAGGCGACGAGAAGTAGATCAGGCTCCTATACTGGCAAGCATGTCAACAATTTCTTCTCAAGAGGTCGCCCGCGTTGCGGGATTGGCCCGAATAGCTTTAACGGATGAGGAGATCGAGCGTTTTGCCGATGAGCTCGGAGTAGTTGCTGAGTCGGTAGCTCTGGTTTCGCAAGTTGCTACCCCTGAGGTCCCCGCTACTTCTCATCCCATTCCTCTAACCAATGTATGGCGTGAAGACGTAGTAGGCGAGACACTTGATCGCGACGAAGTGATGGCCTGCGCGCCGGCGTCAGAAGATGGTCAGTTCCAGGTGCCGCAGATTCTCGAGGAGGACTGACATGAGCGACCTTGTATTTAAAACCGCCGCTGAACTGTCTCAATTACTGCAGGCGGGAGAAATCACATCTGTCGAGTTGACCACCGCGTGTCTTGATCGAATTCAGGCATTCGATGAGAAGGTCCATGCCTTTCTCCATATTGATCGAGAGGGCGCCCTCGCCACCGCACAAGAGGTAGATGAAGCCCGCCAGCGCGGAGATGATTTACATCCGCTGGCAGGTGTTCCCATTGCGATCAAAGACAATATGGTAACGCGGGGAATGCCAACCACCTGTGCTTCTAAAATTCTGGCCGGATGGATTCCGCCGTATGACGCAACCGTTGTTCGGCGCATTATTCAAGCGAAATTACCGATTATTGGTAAAACTAATATGGATGAATTCGCCATGGGGTCGTCGACGGAGCATTCCGCGTTTGGTGTCTCCCGTAACCCGTGGGATCTGGAGAGGATTCCGGGAGGTTCCGGCGGAGGATCTGCTGCGGCCGTGGCAGGCTTCATGGTTCCACTTGCTCTCGGTTCAGACACCGGAGGGTCGATCCGTCAACCCGGTGCTGTCACCGGTACCGTCGGTGTGAAACCGACGTATGGTGCGGTATCACGCTATGGCTTGATCGCCATGGCATCATCACTTGATCAAATCGGTCCGGTTACTCGAACAGTGGAGGATGCTGCTCTACTTCAAGAACTCATCGGGGGACATGACCCGTTGGACTCGACTTCTTTGAATGAGCCTGTTCCCGCACTAGCGAACTCGGTGCGTGAAGGTGAAGATCTCACCGGTATTCGGGTGGGTATTGTCAAGGAACTGACGGGGGAGGGATACGAGGCTGGTGTCCTTAGCGCCTTCCAAAAGACAGTGGACAATATTCAATCTCGCGGTGCTGAAGTGGTGGAAGTATCGTGTCCGAACTTCGAATATGCGCTTGCCGCTTACTACCTCATTATGCCTGCCGAAGTATCTTCGAATCTGGCCCGCTTTGATGGCATGCGCTATGGCTTACGCGTCGAACCAGAAGAAGGCCCGGTAACCTCTGAACGGGTGATGGCTGCTTCGCGCGGCGCCGGCTTTGGCGACGAAGTTAAACGCCGCATCATTCTAGGAACGCACGTACTTTCGGCCGGTTACTTTGATGCGTATTACGGATCAGCACAAAAGGTGCGAACACTCGTACAACGTGATTTTGATGAGGCTTTCCAACAGGCAGATGTACTTATTTCGCCGACTTCGCCGACTACGGCCTTTAAGTTTGGCGAAAAGGTAGATGACGTTATGGCGATGTATCTCAACGATATTGCGACTATTCCAGCAAATCTGGCGGGAGTACCTGCCATGTCGGTTCCGGCGGGACTATCCGAAGGTTTACCCGTTGGATTCCAAGTCATCGCTCCCGCTCGCGGTGACGCCGTGATGTATCGGGTTGGGCGAGCTGTTGAACTGACTACCGACGTCGCTGACCAGTGCCCGGCGAGAGACTGGAAAGAGGAGGCCTAAGATGGCGAAATTGATGAAGTATTCCGAGGCCGTCAAAAACTTCGATCCTGTGCTGGGCTTGGAAGTGCACGTCGAACTGGGAACGAAGACCAAGATGTTTGACGCCGCCCCCAATGAATTCGGCGGAGAACCCAATACATTTGTTACTCCGGTGTCTCTTGGCCTGCCGGGCTCACTTCCAGTGGTGAATAAAAAAGCAGTGGAATACGCGATTAAAATAGGTCTCGCGCTGAACTGTTCCATTGCTGAGTATTGCCGTTTTGCGCGGAAGAACTACTTTTACCCAGACTTAACCAAGGCTTTTCAAACCTCTCAATACGATGAACCTATAGCCTATGACGGTTGGGTTGACGTCGAACTCGAAGACGGAGAGATTTTCCGCGTCGAGATCGAACGCGCACATATGGAAGAGGACGCCGGAAAGAATACGCATATTGGTGGCGCTGATGGACGTATCCACGGGGCAGCTTACTCCCTGGTTGATTACAACCGGGCGGGCGTGCCTCTTGTGGAAATCGTCACTCGCCCTATTGAAGGGGCGGGTGCGCGCGCACCTGAAGTGGCGGCCAAATATGTCCAGACACTGCGGGATATTTTCCGTGCTCTCGATGTATCCGAGGCGCGAATGGAACGCGGCAACGTGCGAGCGGATGTGAATATTTCTCTGCGTGCCAATTCAGACGCTCCTTTGGGCACTCGCACCGAGACGAAGAATGTCAATTCATTCCGCGCTATCGATAAAGCGGTGCGGTACGAGATATCTCGGCAAGCTCAGTTACTTTCGGAGGGAATCGCGATTGTTCAGGAAACGCGGCATTTCCATTCCGAAGACGGAACTACCTCATCGGGGCGTGAGAAATCCGATGCTGAAGATTATCGGTACTTCCCAGAGCCGGATCTCGTACCTGTTGCGCCCGCCCGCGAATGGGTGGAGGAACTTCGTGCTAGCTTGCCCGAGTTACCGACTGCGCGTCGTCGACGCTTGCGCCAAGAGTGGCAGTTCTCCGATATGGAGATGCGTGATGTTATTAACGCGGATGCCGTTGACTTGATTGAGGCAACGGTGGCTGCTGGTGCTAGCCCCGCTACCGCGCGCAAATGGTGGATGGGGGAATTATCGCGTCTGGCGAATGAAGATGAAAAGACACTGGAGGAACTGAGTGTTACACCCGAGGACGTGGCTCAACTTCAATCGCTCATTGATGAAGGCAAGATTAATGACAAACTGGCTCGTCAGGCCCTCGATGGGGTCTTGAAGGGAGAAGGCTCACCGCGAGAGGTGGTCGTAAGTCGGCAGCTCGAGATCGTATCGGATGACGGTCCGCTGATAGAGGCTGTTGAAGCAGCTATGGCGGATAATCCCGATGTAGTAGAGAAGATCCGGGGTGGAAAAATGGCGGCCGTTGGCGCGCTCATTGGTCCTGTTATGAAAGCAACGCGGGGTCAGGCCGATGCCGGCCGGGTTCGCGAACTCATTATGGAACGGATCTAGTTTCTATTTGACCGACGAATCGAGGGCCCGTCTAGCTAGGCGGGCCCTCGACGTATTCTTATGTCTCTCAATTAACTGTCGGCTAGAGCTCTTGCAGGCTTATAGGATGGCGGACTAACGACGAGGGAGTTTAAGGGTGGCGAGAAGACCGCTCACAAGAAAGCCATTAGCTATCCATAAAGCGTAGGGAGCGGCCTGTGCCAGAGATTGCGGATTCATCTCAGGTTGCAGAGGGTTGGTACTGGCAAAATAGTGGGTGAGAGCAAATAAGGCGGATCCCACAATTGCGATCCCGAGTGCTGAACCGAGTTGCCGAGTTGTTGATTGTGTGGCTGAGGCTTGTCCCGACTGTGCTGAAGGAACATCAACGAGCACGGTTGAAGTGAGTTGAGCTGAAGCCAACCCCAAGCCAATTCCGTAGATGACCAGTGGAATCATAAGTGCCACCACATGCATTGAAGGGGAGATGAAGCAGGCGAGTAACCCCACGCCCACTACCTCTAACGCTAAACCTGTAGTAGCGACAGTGGCTGGGTGGGTGCGCCGAGCAAACGGAGCAGCTAAGCCGCCGGCCAGAAATGCGCCGGCCGCCATTGTTGCGAGAATCCACCCGGATGCGATGGGTGTCATGCCGAGACTTATTTGCATAAATAGTGGAAGCGTAAAGATAAGCCCGAACTCTCCGGTGGCAATGGAAAAGGCAGCCAGGTTGCCCCAGCTGAATGAACGGTGCGTAAAGAGCTGGAGGTCCAATGTGGTTGGTAAGGAGCGTTTACCGCGCATCGACTGGGTGAAAATAAAAGCGCCCAGTGCGATCATGCCTGCCAATAGAGCGATGGCTGCCACCGATAGCGGCCAGGTGCTGTCGAAATGGTGTGCGGTTGGTTGAAACCACCCGTGCGACTGTCCTTCGATTAAGCCGAAAACGAGTCCACCACAGGCAATCGCCGCCAGTATGATTCCGACTGGATCGAGGCGGGGATCCTCGGGTGGGTCTAAGGTTTCGGGGACGGTGAAGATAGTGGCAATGCCGATGATGACACCAAGTGGAATATTGATAAAGAAGATCCAATGCCAGGTGGCGTAGGTTGCGATCCACCCCCCTAATAGTGGCCCAATTGCGGCCATTCCAGACATGACTGAACCCCACACCGCAAAAGCAATAGCGCGATCTGGTCCACGGAAGGTCGCATTTACAGTAGATAGCGTGGTGGGAAGTACAGCGGCACCTCCGATTCCTTGAAAGGCCCTTGCCGTAATGAGAAGAGCTGGGCTGGTGGCGAATCCAGCGAGGAGAGAAGCAATCACGAAAATACTGAGGCCGCCCAGCAGAAAACGGCGACGTCCGTAGGTGTCAGCCAGTTTTCCGATAGGTATGAGCAATGCGGCAAAGATGAGAGAATAAATGCTGGTTACCCACTCAGCTTGACTTCCGATAAGATGCAGATCGGCGATGATTGTCGGTAGAGCAACGTTGACGATGGTGCCGTCTATGACGATAAGAGATACCGATGCGGCTAGGGATGCAAGTACAAACCATCGCCGTGGCGGCGTAGTGGCGCGGACCGCTGAATCAGTTCCGCTAGTTGTCTGCGGCATGGCAACCTCCTAAAGGAAAACGAGCGTGAAATAAGTGCCTATGTAACTATCTGACACCCTGTCATAAAAATATGCAAGGGGGGAAAATGATCTGTTCGTCACGTCGACTGGCGGGAGGGCGGAAATGGCCATATCGAGAGGAGAAAATGTAACGTATGCAACTTTGTGCCGCTGGGGGCGTGAGGTCCTGTAAAGCTTGCCATTGCGTGAAAAAGTACCGTTTTTAACGGGGAGTTGACAGGGTGCGAATCGGTGGCTAAAGTAGTATTCCGGTTCCGCAACGAAGCAATGATTTCGAAACGGGGCCATTTTCAACTCCGACGATAAACGCGGTCATTCACGATCTCAGTATCGGACTGCGCATGTTGTCGTGTGGGTGTTGTTTGTGAACTCGATAGTGTGTTTTTTTGTTTTGTCCTTATTTT
>JAUNVE010000073.1 GCA_030537795.1 Actinomycetaceae bacterium | reverse complement strand
CACACCCACGTCGATTCAGACACCTCACACCCACAAACTGTCGGAATCGACGAAAGGTAGTTCTCCCCCCCCCTCACGCACTGAGTGCGGGGCTCCCACCTGGGGCACCCCGCACTCAACAGTGTTTGTTACGGAACAATCACTATAGTTTCGCGATGTCATCGAACCACGGTTCGATGCGTTCATACGCGTTGAGGAAAAGTTCATACGGCCGCTTGTACGCCTCTGTGCGTTCGCTGTTGGGTACCGTGTCCTCTGAACGTTTCGAAAGTGTCTTTGAAATCGCAAAATCGTCGAAAATACCGGCACCTACACCGGCAACTACGGCAGCACCGATCGCATTCGCCTCATCAACAATGTTGCGAGCAGCTACCGGAAGGCCCCAAATGTCTGCCATCAGACGCATCATGAGAGATGATTTTGCTAGGCCACCAATCGCATCGATGTGATCAATCTTCATGCCTGCGTCGGTGAAGGCCTCCAAACCGGTGAGAAGGTTGAAGGTGACGCCCTCCAAAACCGCTCGCACCATATGCGGCTGCTTGTGCTCCATGTGGAGGCCGGCAAACACGCCGCGAGCCAACGGGTTCCAGTATGGTGAACGCTCACCGATAAGGTACGGCAGGAAGAACAAGCCTTTCAACGCGGCCTCAACTTCCGCAGCGTCCCCGAGTACCGCATCGTAACCGCGATCCTCACCGAGAACTTCCATTGCCCATGAAACGGAAGCCCCACCTGCCTGCATCGTCGCTGTCGGCACGAATTTGCCAGGGATCACGTGATTGAAAGTCATCGAACGCATCTTGGGATCGAGGAGCGGTTCGTCGGAAGCAACCGACACCCACGATGACGAACCCAAACATGCATACGCACCTGATGCGGCGTCTATAACACCGGCACCCAGCGCAGCCATCGGTCCATCGCCACCACCAATGACAACCTTCGTACCAGGGCGCAGACCCGTGGCTTCGGCGGCCTCCCTCGTCACCTCTCCGATAACTTCGGTGGATTCAACAATATCGGGGAATAGGGAAAGGTCGAGGTCAGCGGCGCCGATGATCTCCTCGGACCATCCCTTCGCCGCCTGATCGTAAGCATTGGTGCTCGACGCATCGGAGGGATCCGTCGCAATGACACCCGTCAACTTATAAGCAACGTAGTCCTTCGCGAGGCAGAATTTCTCCATCCGGTTGAAGTTATCCGGCTCGTTATCACGCATCCACATAACTTTGGTCAGAGAATACGTCGGGTTGAGTCGGTGACCAGTAATGCGATACGCATCTTCCATCGAAACCTGTGATAACAGGCGATCACACTGCTTGGTCGACCTCGTGTCTGCCCAAATAATGGCGGGGCGCACAGGATCGCCCTCTCCATCGAGCGGAACAACCCCCATCATCTGACCAGAGAATCCGACGGCATCGATATCGTCTGCATCGACATTCGCTTTTGCAATCAAATCACGGGTGGCTTGACATAGGGCGTCCCACCAGTCATTTGGATTCTGCTCTGCTTTACCGTCGCTCCCCCAGTCCGCACCGTATGACACGGTGACTGATGCGAGCATGGCCCCGTCATCATCGACGAGGGTAGCTTTATTTCCTGATGTACCTAGATCATGTGCAATTAACATTAGTCCTCCAGTGCACTAACAATCGCGATGCCAGCGGATGTGCCGATCCGCGTCACGCCAAGTTCGACAAACTTCAGCGCATCTTCTGGTGTGCGAATACCACCTGCTGCTTTGATCTGCACGTCGTCACCGACGACCTCCTTCATGAGTTTGACATCATCGAAGGTCGCACCACCGGTGCCGAAACCTGTTGACGTTTTAATGAAATCTGGACGCACTTTCTTTGCGATCTGAGCGACGGTGCGTTTTTCATCATCAGTGAGATAGCAGTTTTCGAATATCACCTTGATGAGGACGTCATTGGCGCGGCACACGTCAACAATGCGGCGCATTTCGTCTTCAATGTAATCCGTGTTTCCTGCTTTCAGCTGGGTAATGTTGATGACATAGTCGATCTCATCGGCCCCGTTTTCGATGGCAAGTTCCGTTTCGCGAACCTTGTCTTCAATCGTGGTTTGCCCGAGCGGGAAAGCAATTGCGGCACCAACGTGAACGTCGGATCCCTCCAGTAACTTTTTGCACAAAGCCACCGGACCCGGGTTGATGGCGACCATCGCGAAACCGTTATCGCGTGCTTCCTGGCAGAGCTTCTCGAAACCTTCTTCGGTTGCGTCAGCTTTGAGTAGCGTGTGGTCAATCATTGCGGCAATTTCAGATCGGGTGTGGGTCATGTATCCTCCTACGCACTAGACCGTACTTCCATAATATGTGTGCTAGCGCACATTCACGAGGGACCTTGTTTCTAACGCACCAAGGAGCATTATCAGCGCGCCATTCCAACTCTCCGCTCTTAAGAGCGCAGGTCACCGATGGTTATAAGGATGCGTGCGTACGCGATGAGGAGGGTCGTGCGGTTCCCACTTCGATTCAGACACTTCACACCATTGATTAAGACACTTTAGCCATGCGCGCTCGTGCGCTACCCCATGCGCGTATCTTCGCACGCCCTCCACCTCGACCTCCCCGCTCGCCCTGCCCGCTAGCTCTGCCCCACCTCGATTCCGAC
>JAUNVE010000038.1 GCA_030537795.1 Actinomycetaceae bacterium | reverse complement strand
TCCTCATTGGTGCTGGAGCCGTCTACACCAGCGGGCGCCGCGACTTCGCCACCGGCCTCATCAAGGAATCGGATCGTTCACGGCGGCTACGTTCCGTGGGGACTCTGCGTAAACTGACAGCACTCACCGACCGCGGAATTCGGCAAGGTTGGTGGGCTGGGATCTTGGCGATGGCCCTTTTTGTTGGTTCTGCAGTGACACTGGTTGTCACCATGATTGACGAGCAAGACGGTGTTCGCGAGATGATGGAGGCATTTCTCGAAGACGATATCGCACTTGAGGAAACGTTCACCGAATTCTTCGCACTACTTATTGTGGTGCTGATTTTTGCGTATGTCGCGCAGACCGTTCTTAAAGCAGCCACATCGGAAATCAAGGGATTAAACGAACTGATTATTGCCACTGGTAAGCCCCGAAATGCCGACCTAGTGCAACGTATTATGAGCGCGAGCATTCAGGGGCTCCTCGTCACAGTTGTATCTGCCTTGCTCTACGCTGCGAGTGTCTATGGAACAACGAAGTCCACAGACTATGCGACCAACGCCTTATGGGCCGTCATCCGTCACTTTCCAGGCGTGATCGCAGTTATCGGTTTGACGGCTCTGGTAGTTGGTGTTGCACCGCGATTGCGGCACGTGGTGTGGATTATTCCGATCTACACCTGGGTGATTTCGTACTATGGGCCGCTACTGCAAGTGCCGGAGTGGATAGAAAAAACATCTATCCTCTACTGGGGAGAAATGTCTGAAACTCACGTTGTTGCTTGGATGATACTCATCGCAATAGGCATAGGTGGAAGCCTCGGCGGTCTCACGGTCGCGCATCGGCGCGATCAGGTTATGTCATAGCTTCTTAGCCTAAATGCCGCGGATCAGGATGAGAACGCGTCGTATTCATCGTGATCGTCGGGCGCGCCGCCTCGAATGCCGCCGTATTTTTCGGCTGTGGACCGAAGTCCTACACCGTGCAGGCGCGAGGTGAGCTCGATCAAGATCACACCGCCTATCGTTGGATAACTGTGTGTTTCGATCGACGAATTTGCTAGGTTATTAGCGCTTCCACAGTCGTTGAAAAGTTCCTCATGACACAATCACGTTTGCTCACACTCCTCGTTACCGGTCTCGCCCTCTTCGCGATGTATTTCGGTGCGGGAAACCTTATATTCCCGGTAATGATTGGTATTGAAGCCGGACCCGCAGTCACCGCGGCAATTATCGGTTTCCTCATGACCGGAGTACTTCTTCCCGTGCTTGGGATGGTGGCTGCTGCCACAGCACCCGACGGAGTTGAACAGATTGCCGACCGCATCGGCCATCACCCGGGGGTCGTTTTCACGATCATTATTTTCCTATCGACAGGAATGTTATACGCCATCCCGCGTGTTGCGACGGTGAGCTATGAAATGGTGTTGGACCCGCTTCTACCCCCTGACCTGACGTATCGGTGGATTGCCGAGCCGGTATTCCTCCTCATCTTTTTTGCCGTCACCTACCTACTTGCCGTAAATCCGAAAGGAATGCTCGACCGTATTGGTGGATACTTGACGCCTCTCCTACTCCTATTTCTCTTTATCCTCATTATTACTGCCGTCATTAAGCTTCCCCTCGATCTAGGAAAAGCGACCGGAGAATATGCGGATACACCCCTCGCCACCGGCCTCATCAACGGGTACTTCACGATGGACGCCATCGCATCTCTCGTATTTGGAATCGTCATTATCGAGGCATTACGGCGACGAGGATTCGAGACAAAACAGCAACTGTTCACGGGAACAGCGCTCGCGGGAGTTATTGCGGGCATTGCTCTGGCAGTCGTGTATGTGGGACTGGCAGCGGTAGGTTCTCGCTTGGGAACAGCCGGTATGACCAACGGTGCTGAAGCACTCGCTCATGCCTCGACTCTCCTATTCGGCCGTAGTGGCCAGCTCATTTTCGGCGTCATTGTTCTACTCGCATGCTTGACCACGGCAGTTGGCTTGACGGGAGCATCGACTCAGTATTTTCGCGGTCTTTTTCCTGCCGTTCCCCGAGTGCCGATGGTGATATTCCACGTGACGGTGGCCTTCGCCCTCGCTAACCTGGGACTGGAAGCCATCTTGCAGGTGGTAGCCCCCGTCAACCAGCTCATTTACCCCATTGTCATCTGCATCGTATTCATTTCAATCCTCGATATTTTCATGCCGGGAGACTTGAAGTGGACGTACCGACTCGCCACCTGGTGTGGCGTGGCAGTCGGCGCTTTTGAAGCACTGTGGTCCACGCAGCTTCCAATATTTGCCGGATTGCGGGACACACTCGATATGTTCCCCCTCGGTGCTATCCACATGCCGTGGGTGGCTCCTGCTCTCGCCGGGTTCGCCATTGGATTCATTATTGATGCAGCTACCCGCAACGTACTCTCACGAGGCATGACCTCGGCCACGGCTTAGCCGTAGATTCGACGTGGTGGCCGCGAGACCGCATGCCCACCGTCACTGCATCCGCTGACGTTCCTTGTGTACATGCGGCCGTCGCGGCTGTCGGTTCCTAGGCTCTGTGTAGCAGTCCTGAAAGGGCTCTGATGGCACCGCTTAGCTACTCGCTTCCCAGATTGTTTCGCCTTCTTTGATAGTGGCAAGCACGCGGATGTCCTTGATTTCCATGGGATCCACGGTGAGCGGGTTGCGATCAAGAATCACCAGGTCCGCCAGTTTGCCCTTTTCCAAAGTACCTTTACGATCTTCCTCAAAATACTGGTAAGCGGCGTTAATGGTAATACCGCGCAGAGCGTCAAAAACAGAGACTTTCTGATCGACGGCGAGTTGCACCCCGTCGCGGGTTACACGATTAACCGCACACCACACGGTAAATAGCATGTCGCAGGGAATGATTGGAGTGTCGGTATGGAGGTTGAAAGGCAATCCAAGCTGATGTGCCTCTCCAACTGGAGCGACTCGCATACCGCGTTGCTGGCCAAAGTTCTTCAAATGAACATCGCCCCAATAATAGGTATGACCGGCAAAGATTGAGGGAATCATCCGTAGATTAACCATCCGCTTCAGTTGGTCAGATCGGGCTGTTTGACAGTGAATCATGACCGGACGCAACTCCATTTTGTCGGCGCGGGAGGACTGAGCGAGAGCCTGCTCGTAACAATTGAGGTACTGCTCGGCTGCCGCATCTCCGTTGCAGTGAGCAAGTACTTGGTAGCCTCTGTCAATGGCATCTTTGAGGTCGGCAACAAGATCGTCGTTTTCCCACTGCGGATATCCACGATACGAAGGATCATCATCCTCGGTAACAACCTCGTAGGGTTCGCTCATCCAAGCAGTGCGTCCCTGCGGAGAGCCGTCGAGAATGATCTTGATACCCCCGAAGCGGAAATGACCGCGATAGTCCCGCGATACATAATTGCTATGCGCCGCAATCGTGGCATTCCGATCGGAGTCAAATAGGGTGATGGGATAAGACACGACATCCATCGTCCAGCGGCCTTGTTCCGCGCACGCCACCGCGTCGTCAGCGAGGCTAGTCAAGGTAGCCCCATCTTGACAGGTCGTAACTCCGTAACGCGTGTAATATCGTTGCACTTCGTCGGCGAGGCTCGGGAAATCAACGTGCGAACGCGGGCCCACCACCTTTTCGTTGAGAGGGCCCAGGGCTGCCGGCTCCTCCCAGGGGCCAAGCGGTGTTCCGTCCTCTTCACGTAACCACTTTCCGCCGTCCGGATTTGGCGTCGATGCGTCAATTCCGGCGAGCGAATACGTCAACGTATTCGCCGACCCCACGTGACCGCTCATATGCGTAATGATGATCGGAATTTCGGTTGTCACTTCATCGAGTACATGACGATCGGGATGGCGTTGTTCTGCCAGCAAGTTGTGATCGTAACTATTGGCCTGGACAACATCATTGGCTCCCAGACCGCGTTCGGAAATAAAGTCGCGAAGTGTTTTCTGAATGTCTGCAAAGCTTCGTGCATCGGATAGGTCGGCGGTGAGAACGTATGTTGTCGCTGAGAGAATATGACTATGTGGGTCAATGAAACCTGGTAGTAGCGTTTTACCACGGAGGTCAACGACGGGTGCATCTGAAGCTAGAGCGCGAGCATCGTGCTCCGAACCCGCATGGACAATAGTGCCATCATCCCCCACCAGTAGCGCCTCGACGCGGTCGTCTTTTCCCGTCATAGGGACAATGTCCCCACCCACATACAGTGTTTTCATATCGTCCTCCTGATAGCTACCTTCATCGTTTAATGTATCGCGAGCGTACTGGTAGAAGCGGAAGTAGATGTTCCGCACCGGCGCGATGATCGCGCAAATCAGATCAAACTATTTCATTTTTGAAAACCGTGATCCGCGGTGGTATTGCTCTGAGCACTGCTGGTAAGCGCAGGTCAAACAAAGCGAATGGCGTGCCGCATCGTCTTATGCGTAAAGAGCCGGATCAAGCGCCCAGTAGGTGAGGACGAGGTCGGCGCCGGCTCGGATAATGCCGGTCACTGATTCACGGATGACGCGGTCGCGGTCAAGCCAGCCGTTAGCCGCGGCGGCCTCGATCATGGCGTATTCACCGGAGACCTGGTATGCGGCAACCGGTACCGGCGACATTGCGGCGACGTCAGCTAATACGTCGAGATAATAGCCGGCGGGTTTCACCATAACCATATCCGCGCCCTCATCAATATCGAGAAGAGTTTCGCGCATTCCCTCGCGACGATTGGCGGGATCTTGCTGGTAGGTTTTGCGATCCCCCTGCAAGCCGGAGCCGACCGCTTCGCGGAAAGGCCCAAAGAACGCGGAAGCGTATTTGGCGGAGTAGGCGAGGATGGATACGTCGTCGAACCCGGTGGCATCGAGGGCTTCGCGAATAACGCGGACCTGGCCATCCATCATGCCGGAGGGCGAGACAACGTGTGCGCCAGCGCGAGCCTGGGCTACTGCCATTTTTGCGTAGAGTTCGAGAGTGGCATCGTTATCGACTCGGCCGTCGTCGGCAAGCGTTCCGCAGTGTCCGTGGTCGGTGAATTCGTCGAGGCACGTGTCGGCAATGACGACGAGATCGTCACCAACCTCATCGCGTATAGCAGCCAGTCCGCGGTTGAGAATTCCGTCCGGATCCCACCCCACTGAGCCGTCGGCGTCCTTATCTTCATCGAGAGGAACACCGAATAGGTCGATGCCGCCGATCCCCGCTGCCACACATTCTCGGGCGAGGAGACGCAACGACTCTTCGGTGTGTTGATACTGTCCGGGCATCGACGAAATCGGGTTCTTTTCCCGAATTCCATCGCGAATGAATGCCGGCAGAATGAGCTGTTTAGGGTGAATGCGAGTTTCGGTGACCATATCGCGTAGTGCGGCGGTTGTCCGCAGACGCCGAGGACGGATAAATGGTGTGGTATGCATAATTACTCCTTGTCGTTCAGGGCTATCTGGAGAGCGGTGATAATCCCCTCGGCATCTTGTGTGGGAGCGATGGCATTAACGTGTAAGCCGGCATCTGTGGCTGCCTGTGCTGATGGTTCTCCGAATGTGACCACCCGCGTTGACGCTGCCGGAACCCCCAGTAGCTCGACCGCGGCGCGAGCATTCGACCCGGCGGTGAAAACGACGGCGTCAAATAGGCCTGCTTTCCAGCCGGCGCCGATATGAGCGGGAAGAGAATCGAGTGGCTCGGTGGTGTAGGCATCCACTCGGTCGATAATCCAGCCTTGATTCGCCAGTCCGTCGGCGAGGACGGGGCGAGCCAGCGCGGATGCGGGAATGAGAGCGCGTGCGTTGTATTGGCAGGCAGGACCAGAAGTGAAAGCTGCCAGTAGATCTTCAGCGGTGGCATGTTTTTCAACAGACACCGTAGGAGAGGCGCCAACTCGTTCACACGCTTCAGTAGTTTTGCGTCCCAGCGCCGCAAACTGTGTTCCGGAGGCTATCGCGTGTTGGATGACTGTACGTAACGGCTCGTAATTGGGGTAATCCGAATAGGGCTCACCCGCCGCGGCGGCCGCCAGTGCTTTGATGGTGCGGACGGAGGTGATGATAATCCAGCTATAGCTACCGCGTTCAATCTGCGCTAGGGCATGTTTCACGTGAAACATGTCCCTAAGTACCGTTCGAGTCAAGGGATGTGCGTGGACATGGGCTCCCGCATCAGTGAGTGCCGCGGTCAAGTGATCGTTGATTTCACGGGGTAAAAATACCGTACGGCCGACGAGCGGTTTGGCTTCGCGATCGACATTCAACTGTGGTCCGTCCGAGCCCCACCGCATGCGGTTCGAGTCGATATTCACTTCCGAAGGCGGGGGAGTAACGCCGCTAGTGTCGGAATCGGATCGGTCTTTTCGCGCAGGTGGCTCGTGAGAGGAACGCAGTGGTTTCGTCGCAGACAGATCGGCAATCTCGCGAGCGCCTGCATCGATGAGGGCGTGAGCAAGATCAAGTCCTAGCTGGCGTGCGACATGGTCCGCAGTTCGTTCACTTGAATCGTGCATGGAGTCTACTTCCGACTCCTTGTTAGCCCTGTCGACAAACGCGTCGAGCGAAAGAGCACTCGTCAATTCCACTTCGCGCGCACCGTCAAGTGAAAGCACGCGAGCGGTGAGCGCGAGGGCACTGTCAACGACCGTTGCATGAGCGCCGACGGGTGCGGCGCACCCGGCTTGGAGTCCTTCGAGTACGGCTCGTTCAGCCATGACACAGGCGCGGGTATCAGCGTCGTCGAGACGAGCGAGGGCGTCAGCTAATTGTTCGTCGTCGCTTCGGATTTCCACCGCAAGGGCTCCCTGCGCGGGTGCTGGGAGAGCTGGGAGAGCGGGAGCATTTGCCCACGGTGAGCCCAAGCGAGCCAAACCGGCTCGGGCAAGCACAACGGCGTCGAGGTCTCCTGCGCCCTCCGGGTCGATTCCTCGCACCCGACCGAGACGAGTGCCGACGTTACCGCGAATGTCGACGATCTTGAGGTCGGGGCGCAGGGCGAGAAGCGCCGCCGCGCGGCGCGGCGATCCGGTGCCGACGCGCGCGCCCTCGGGGAGGGATGCGAGGTCTAACTCATCGCGACACACCAGAACATCTGCGTAGTCGGCCCGTGGTGGCACAGCTCCAATAGTCAAGCCGGGAACCGGTGCTGTCGGTAGATCTTTGAATGAGTGAACGGCTACGTCACAGTCTCCCGCAAGTAACGCGAGTCGCAGTGCCGCGGCAAAAACGCCGATTCCGCCGAGTGATTTGAGGGAGGCCGGATTGACATCGCCCTGGGTGTGGATCGGCACGATTTCGACGGTGAGTCCAATGTGGCGAAGCGCTTCAGCTACTGTTTCACTCTGTGTCAACGCGAGTTGGGAAGACCGGGTGCCGAGTCGAATAATGCGTTCGCCCGATGACTGCGCGGATGCGTCCGGGTCCAGGTCGGGATCGGCCGGCTGCCCTGGCTGCGAGACAATTGCCTCTGCACGCTCGGGAGGTGTCGGTGAAGTGCGCTGGCTAGCAGTAGTTAATCGTGGCGCGGTCGGAGTCAGATCTGAGGTCGTCATGAGACCAGTGCTTTCGTAGCTGTCCGACCGTGTGGCACAACAGCCGCGAATCCGGAGCCAGCAACCCACGCACCGGTCACTTCAAGACCCGGATAGTGCTTGATAGCCTCGTGGAACTGAGTTACCTTTTCCCGGTGCTCGGGTGTTTGCGGAGCCAACTGTCCGTCCCACCGGATGAGCATGGAAGCAACCACGTCCTCCGCCGTCATATCGAGGTCGAGCAAACGATTTGCTTCCGCTAGTGCAGAATCGACAGTGGGGTTCGGGTACTCCTCTCCCAAACGGCCATATGACATGCGCAGGATATGCCGTCCGGGAGCAAGAACTTCGCTCATCCACCCCCATTTATAGGACAGGTGGGATAGTGCCTTGGCGCGAATGGGCTGATCGACGTTACCGGGTTCGGTGATGAGAAGCCCGGACCCTCGCGGTCCGTCATCAAGACCGTGATGGTCAATCATCAGGACTTGATGCGCGATCGGTGCGCCTAGCGGAAGTTCCCACAGGGGAGCGGTGACAACTCCGGCCAGTAGTTTCATTGCTAGCGGCCCCGGCAACGCCACGATAACGCGTTCAGTTTCTAGACTGATCTGCGGCCCGGTAGGTACCGGTTCAGCAGCCGGATCGGCTCCCCGTTGAGTGGCCTGTACAGTCACTCTCCACGCATCACCGTCGCGCGCTAGCTGGGTTGCCGCGTGTCGTAGCAGCATGGTGCCGTCTGCGGTGACGACCTCTCGTTCAAGAGCCTCAATGAGACGGAACATGCCGCCGCGTGTTTGGGCCACCTTGGGGCCGGGATTACGTTCGGCAAGTTCCTTAGCTGCTAGCAATAGTGAGCCAGTGCGTCGCATGCCTGCGCGCAAACCGGGAGTGACCGCATCCGCCGCGAGTTTCGACGGATCGGCGGTGTGAATTCCACCCGCCACAGGCCGTACCAGATGGTTAAGAACAGCGTCTCCGACACGTCGAGAGATAAGCGAAGCCAGGTCTTCCGCATCTGCGGCCACATCAGGCCCCATTGTGAGATCCTGCTTTGCGCGAGCAACGCCGTCTGCCCCAATCGCGGTGAGAACTTCCGGTGCATCGATATCGGCTGGAAGGCCGAGTGTTCCTTCTGGAATCGGATAGGCGCGCTGTAACTGCTGATTCCATACCCAGGAGCGGCCGGTTGGATCCGTACGCTCGAGGTCGAGTTCATCAACGAGATCACCGACCACGGGACTGCGCGTCGCCCATGATTCGGCACCGATGTCGAATGGGACACCCGCTAGTTTGGCCGAAGCAATGAGGCCTCCGGGACGTCCGCGGGTTTCAACAACGATAGGTTTGAGTCCTTGAGCGACAGCTTCATATGCCGCACTCATACCGGCAAGACCTCCGCCAATGATGACGATATCCGCTTTCATCTGTGCCCCTTATTCCTCTTCGGTTAGCTTATCGATCTCGATGTCGTGGAGGAATGCGACGAGTTCGGTGAGTACCCCCGGGTCTGTTGTGGGCGGTACCCCGTGTCCGAGATTAACGATGTGGGCGGGGGCGGCAAGACCGCGCCGAACAACGTCGAGTGCATGAGCGTGCAGAGCGTCTTGACCGGCAAATAGTAATGCTGGGTCAATGTTGCCCTGAAGCACGGTGTCGGGGACTAGACGAGCAGCTTCGTCGAGAGGTGTACGGTGATCAACGCCAACGGCCTCAAACCCGTGCGCCATGAGATCAAGAAATTGGTTGGTGTATGTGCCAAAGTGAATGCGCGGTACAGTGATCTCTTCGAGTGTGCGTCGTGAATAGGGGAGCACGTACGTTTCATACGCGGTGCGCGAGAGCGAACCCGCCCAGGAATCGAAGAGTTGTACACCCTGCGCGCCGGCTTCGATCTGAACGCGTAAAAAGAGATTGGAAACTGTTGCGCACCACGATAAAAGTGTGTTCCAGGTTGTTGGGTCGGAATACATCAGGGCGCGGGCTCGTAGATGGTCTTTCGATGGGCGACCTTCAACCATGTAAGCCGCCAGGGTAAATGGTGCTCCGGCGAAACCGAGAAGAGTCTTATCAGTGGGAAGCTCTGCGCGGATGAGGCGAATTGCTTCGGCAATCATACCTGCGTCATCAAAGGTCGGAGTAGGAAGATTCTTTACGTCCTGCCGGCTTCGAATAGGGGAGCCGAGTACGGGGCCCACTCCGGGCGCGATATCCACGTCGACACCGGCGAGGCGCAAGGGAACCATAATGTCAGAGAAAAATATGGCGGCGTCTACGTTGTGACGGCGGACGGGCTGTAGCGTGATTTCGGCGGCGAGTTCAGGCATCAAACAGGAGTCAAGCATTTTGATGTCTTTGCGGGCCTGCTGATATTCAGGAAGAGAGCGGCCTGCTTGACGCATAAACCATACGGGCAGTGTGGGTGTGCGTTGACCGCGAAGTGCTTCAAGAATGCGTATAGTCACGGATAATTACTCCGAAATAGCGGGGAATGGTTCACCGTTGATTATGCCTGAAATGGGATAGTAATGCCTGCTTGGTCGAAATTTGCTCTAAATCAAATATGGCGACACAGTGTCATAAAAAGGATATGACTAAATGTCTTTAAAAGTGTCATCTAAAAGAGGATATTTGTTGAAATCTTTGGTTTGATTAATGAACTGTGGGACTCAAACTTTTTAGCATCAATCATCGCGACCATGATTTGGGGGCGGTCGAAAGACTGAACCCTTTAATCGATGACGAACTCGAAACACGCTTGCATAGCGAGCCGAATGTGTATGGAGTACTCGTTCTTGCCACCTGCAATCGCGTTGAAATCCTGGTCGATACAAACGATGTCGACCAGACCAATCGAACGGTTCGTCAACTCATTGAATCATGCACCGCTGTGGGGCCGTCAACCCCGATAAAACCCACTGAATACAGCGAAAATGACGTAGTTGAACACCTGTGTGCACTTGCCTGCGGACTCAAATCCATGGTTGTTGGTGAGCGTGAAATTACCGGCCAATTGCGTCACGCACTCCGTCGGGCGCACAATCGCAACACGGCCTCCGGGCCGATCTGTACCGCGATTGATGCGGCCTTGCAGACCGCCAGAATAGTTGAACGAGAAACCGGTCTTTCTGGAATAGGGAGATCTATTGCCGCAATAGGTTTAGACCATGCTGGACAGATTTTAGGCGATTACCGAAACATTACTGTTACGTTATTCGGTACCGGATCATATGCCGGTGCTGCAGTTACGCATTTAAAAGAGCGCGGATGTCGACGAATATATGTGCATTCTGCGTCCGGACGGGCACAAACATTTGCGGAGGGACGAGGTCTAACAGCTATTTCGAACGAGGACCTTCCCAGAGCGCTGTCAGAGACAAATCTCATCATTTCGTGCCGCGGTTTCGGAGCGCAAACAGTCACGGCCAACCACGTTCGTCAAAAGATGGCGCATCGAAAAAACTCCGGTCAGCTCGTGGTGCTGGATTTGGCTATTGTGCGCGACGTTGACCCACGCGTCGCGGATATTCCCGGAGTCACACTTATCGACCTCGAAACCGTGCGCACACTGGTTCCCGACCTCGAACCAGCCCGGACTTCACGCGCCCACCAAATCGTGGAAGAAGCTGTTGACGCATACCGCCATCGGCAGGCAAGTCGCGCACTCGACCCTGTCATCATCCGTATGCGTAACCATATGAACGAGCTAGTCGCCGAAGAATTGGCTCGCGTCCCCCAGCGCGCCCTCAACCATGCGGATGTGGAAAAAGCACTCAATCGCCTAGCCAACCGAATTTTGCACCGCCCCACCGCAGCCGCCCACGCGGCTGGGGCACGGGGTGAATATGACGAATATATCGACGCTCTTGCCCTCCTGACAGGGCAGGCTATTAACAATGAGAAAGAAGAAACTGCGTGACTCGAATAACGACTGACCTTCTCGCACCCTATGACGCCGTACTTATGTGTGCGTACGGAGGACCGGACGGGCCATCCGCAGTTCTGCCGTTTATGCGAAATGCGACGAAGGGAAAGGGAGTTCCGGACGAGCGTCTCATGGAAGTGTCGACGCACTATGATCGCTACGGTGGCCTCAGTCCCATTATTGCTCGTAACCAGGATTTGAAAAATGCCCTGGAGAAGGAACTGGCTGAACGCGGCTGCTCAATTCCTGTTTATATTGGTAACCGCAACTGGCACCCATATTTTGTCGATACGCTGCGGCGGATGATACATGCCGGTCACCGACGCATCCTCATGATGACGACTTCCGCATACGCCTCCTACTCCGGATGCCGTCAATACCGCGAAGACGTGTGGAATGCTCGTCAAGAACTTATTGACGAGGGCGTCATTGGCGCATCTGAACTCGTGATTGAACGATCCCCGATTTATTACAATCAGCCGGGATTTGTGCAGGCAAACGCGAAAGCGGTGCAACGCGCCTGGGAATCGCTTGTTAAGCGCGGTTATGACCGCCCGCTCGTCTTATTCGTCACACACTCGATTCCGATAGGAATGCAGCAGGCGTCGGGTACAGAGGGGCACGACTACGTCGCCCAACACGAAGAACATATTGCGAAACTGATTGAGTCGCTTCCAGGAACGATTCATTCAGCCGGCAATCCGATGGACTATGAGCTCGTCTACTGCTCGCGATCCGGCCCGCCGCAGGCACCGTGGCTCGAACCAGATGTCAATGATGCGATTGAAGAGGCTGCCGAACGCGGTGTTAAAGCGGTGCTGACAGTCCCCATCGGATTTATACAAGATCATATGGAGGTCGTGCATGATCTCGACCATGAAGCTGCGGAGACAGCGCAGGAAGCAGGGTTGGGATTTGCACGTGCGGATACTGCAGGTATCGACCCCGTATTTGTGTCGATGCTTGTCGACCTCCTCGCTGGACGCGCTCAAGCGGCGCGAGAAGGCTTAGCCCCGGAAAAGACCGGACTCGAATGGCATGATGACCACGATAACTGTTGCGCCATCTATCCGGGAGCGGCTCTCCCCGCAGCAATTTCACAACAGCAACCGAAAGAGGCAACGATGACGAATAAACACGGACACCCCGGAAAACAAGCCGGCGGACATCCCGATGGGCACCCGGGAGGTCACCCAGGAGGCAACCTCCATGCGCATCCCACTGGTCATCAGCCAGGACCCGCTGATCCGCGCGACCATGCTGTTGACCCCGATGAAGTCAATGCGCAGGATCACTTTTTCCTCTACGCGGTATTCGGTGACAAGCGCGGCTACGAGGTAGCAGATGCGCAAGCACTCGCTCAGGAAATCGAAGAAGCCATCGCTGAAACGGGTTCGACCGTTCGCGGCTTTTACGATATTGAAGGATTCAAACCGAACGCCGACCTCCTCATCTGGTTCTACGCTGATTCTGCCGCGAAAGTGCAAGATGCTTACCGGGCCGTGCGTCGATCTCGTCTCGGCGAATTCCTGGTACCAGAATGGAACGCAATGAGCGCCCATATTCCCGCCGAATTCGATGCCCGGCATTTACCGGCGTGTATAGATGGCGTTGCGCCCCGCGATTGGGTGGCGGTCTATCCGTTTGTGCGCACCCTCGATTGGTATTACCTCAACCCGGCGCGCCGCCAGGCCATGCTCCGCGAACACGGCATGAACGGTCGCGACTACCTCGACGTTAAAGTGTCAACATTGGCGGCGTTTGCGTTGAGTGATTATGAGTGGACACTCGCGTTGGAAGCCGACACGCTTGATCGCATTATGGGAGTTTTACGCAAGCAGCGCGAGGTTGAAGCTCGCGTTTACACGCGTATCGATACGCCTTTCTACACCGGACGTCGAGTGTCCTTGAAGGAATGGATCGAACGCTGATTCCTTCCGAACCTGGGTGATCGCGCAGGCGGCATAACTGCTCGTAGGTATGCCAATGCTAGAACGCTCCTTCACTGTCGGTGGGGGAGCGTTCGTCGTGTGTATTGGCGACGCGGCTACAATGAGGGTGTGGAAGAGAGCGTGAAAGAGGTAGCGCGAAATGTGTGGCGCAATCGCGGGATTCGTTTGATTCGCTGGTTGGTCCCGTCCTCTTTTCCGGGGCATTTGGGCGCTATCCTCTTTTTCGTCATCTCCATGTCCCCGTCTCTCCTGCCGCGCACCTGGTGGTGGCAGGGAGTTGTGTCGGCCATTCTCGTAGTCGGAGGTTACGCGGTCGGAGCGGCGGCGGGAATCGTGTGGCGCCTCATTGTTGACAGGGCCGAAATATCCATGACCGTCCACCCGCAATGGAGAAAATGGGGAACCCGCATCAGTGTGGGGGTGGCGGTGCTCGTGACCTTTTGGTCTCTCACGCGCTCGTATTACGCGAACAGAGTGACCGCGCAGCTCGTCGGTATGACTGCCATGACCCCGCGTGACTATATCCTCGCGTTTGCATTCACCGCAGGGCTCGTGCTCGTTGTCCGTTTACTTGTTCTCGGTTTACTTCACCTGTGGAATACGCTTAACCGTTACGGTCAAAAGATCCTTCCCACGCGCATAGCGCCCGTACTGGCAACTCTCCTTATCGTGGCGATTCTGGTATTCGTTTCATCCGATGTCATTTTTAAGGCAGGCATGGAATTTGCCTACCGTAAAGCGGCGGAGCTCAATACGAGCACGCCACCGGGGATTTCTCAACCAGTGACGCCGATGCGTTCGGGGTCAGCTTCTTCTTATTCTTCGTGGGATGACATTGGCATCTACGGCAAGGAATTTCTTGTCTCAGGGCCTGACGCTCACATGATTGAGCAGGTCACGGGTCGTGACGCGATGGAACCGATACGCGTATATGCGGGTTTGCGTAAAGATCGCGATTTGCATGAGGCAGCCGAACTCGTTGTTGACGAGTTGCATCGCACCCGTGCATTTGAGCGTTCTGTTCTCGTCCTTGCAACGGCGACCGGCACTGGGTGGTTGGAAGAATGGAGTATTCAACCCGTCGAATATTTGACGGGCGGAGATTGCGCTATTGCGACAATGCAGTATTCCTACGTACCGAGTGCCATTGCGTTTATCCGCGAGTTTGACAGCCCAATGATCGCCGGGCAGGTTTTGTACGACACCGTGATGGAGGCCGTTCGAGAACTCCCCGCAGATGAACGCCCGGCTGTTTATCTCACGGGAGTATCGCTCGGTGCGCTGGGGTCACAGTCACCTTTCGACTCCGAGTCAGATGTCATCGAAGGTGTTGATGGTGCGGTGTGGGTGGGCAATCCCAATAGCACACCGCTGTGGCGCACGTTAACCGATAGCCGTCATCGCGGGAGTCCGGAAGTTGCGCCTGTCATTTCCAACGGGCACCATATTCGGTTCGTCAACGGAGCAGATCAGTTGCGTACCGACCTCTACGGTCGGGAATTCGGCGAATGGCGTTATCCGCGCATCACCTATGTTCAGCATCCGACAGATCCTGTGGTCTGGTGGTCGCCGCAACTATTTGCCACGGAGCCCGCGTGGCTTCGGGAACGCGCGGGTAGGGATGTCAACCCGGCAATGCGGTGGATTCGGGGCGCCACCATGGTGCAGATGATGGCCGATCTTCCGTTGGCGGGAACAACGCCTGACGGTCATGGGCACATGTATCACCGTGAGCTCATCCCCGTGTGGCAGAGTGTACTGGGCCTCGATGAGGGTAGTTCCCAGACTACTAACCCGTATCGTGGCGCCGATCCACAGTGGGTGAATGAACGCATGATCGAGCGCATGATTACCGCCATCGAACGTGACCTCTACGGATAAAGCTCGCGCGTCAACCCGTAATACTTGACCATACGGACTTGCCCCAGTTGTAAATGCTTTCGCCGAACTGAGCACCTTTCTCTTCGACCCATTCGCCGACGGGGCTGGCAATAGCTCCACCAATTAGTCCGCCCGCGAGACCGCCAATGAAAACTCCCGGAGGTCCTGCAAAGGTGCCGATGGCAGCTCCAATTTTGGCGCCGCCGGCCGCAGCGAGGGTAGTTGTGCCGACACTGAAAGCGGCAGCTCCCGTTGCGCGAGCAATTTTCGTACCCTCTTCCATCCCTGGATCGAGAGAGTCTTCGGAGTACTGCTCGTAAAACTCGAGCCCAAAATCGAGAACTTTGGTGGCGCGTCCCACCCATTTCATTGCCGGTTTTGTTTTATCGAGGAAGTCGATAACGTCATCGGCTTGTTTAGCTAGTGGACTGTGCGGCACCCAGTTGCCAAGATCCATTTTCATACCCAGGCGTTTAAGGAAGTTAACGTCTTTGAAGGGTCTGAAACGGCCGCCGACTTTCACGCTGTCAATTATTGTCCCTGCTTTCCAACGGGGAAGAAATGTTCCTCCGCCGGCCCATTTCATAGCCTGGAATAGCTTTCTTTCGTCTCCGATGAACTTTTTTATTTTCGACAGGCCCGTCTTGACTCCCGCAGCCGTTCCCAGCAATAGGCTCTCTAAATCGAATGAAAGATCAGAGATGGAAGTTTGAAACGCGTAATGCTTCTGAGCCTCGTCTTCGCGAATTTGCTGCGCCTGGGTGACAAGGTCGTCGTAAGCGCGAATGAGTCGATCGACTTCTGGATCGTCGCCGGACGTGAAGAACACCGGCCCCAATATCTGATCTCCAACCACTTGAAGACCTTGAGCGCTAGCGGTGCGTGCAAGATCGGCGAGCTTGTCTTCCACGTCATGCATTCCGCGTGCCAAGGTATTGATGGCGGCGATGAGAGCTCCCACCGTGTCGTCCATTTTATCGACAGTTTTTTCGTGGTCAATGAGCGTCGCTTTCACCGAATTTGCAGTCTTACCGTCGAAATTGTCAGCATCGTGGAGCCTATGCCTTTCGCCAGCCAACAATTCCTTGGAATTCGATACCTTAGTTTTGACGGAGGTAAGGTCTTTGCTCACGTCCTCCATGGCCGCGGGCACGCTCTCCAACCGAAGATCAATAGAACCCATTGCTTACTCACCTACCCCTCGTCGTCGCTATTCTGCTGCGCGTATTCTTCTACGCTGTCGTCATATAGGTTCCCGAATATTTTGGAATATGACAGATCTGTATCGTCAAACTCTTTCGCAGTGATTTCGAGGGCTCCGCTCATTTCTTCTAAAGCCGCACACAAATCGGTCAGCGAATCACCAATTGACTCGACGATTTGTTGGCAGCTTCCCTGCGAGGGGCCAAAACCGCTGACAGAGGGCACTTTTGCTCCCAATAGTTCATCGCGGACATTATCGACGGTGGTGGCTGCGTGTCGCAGGTCAGCGGGATCAATCCGCACACTAAAACCGAACATTTTGTCCCCTTTACGTTGCCGTGGGATTGGATGCGAACATCCATTGGGATAGGTGCGCCCACACAGCCGCTGATGATTCCGGAGTGAGTGTGAGCATGCTCGTCTGCTCGCCCGCTTCTTGCCATCGCTGGACAATCGGGCTTCCTGCCTGATCTGCGCTCGCGGGCTGGATGACGTACAGGCACTGCGCAATAGAAAGGGTGACGAATATGTCTTCGGTGAACCACTCGCCACCCTCGCAGATGTCGACAGATGTCATCGTGCATGTCCATTGGTCGAAGTGGATGGATGCCATGAGCGGTGTCGGGTCAGCATCCTCCTGTCCCTCGCGTGGTTCGAGACTCGCCAACCAACCGTGAAGCACAGTTCGCATGAGCTCCGCATCACCTGTAAAGAGCGCCTCCAATAGTGCTGGGGGAAGCTCGTGAGGTCCTTGATCAATTGCGGGACGCGGTCGCAGATCGAGTGCATCAAGCAGAACGATCGGTGCTTCCTCACGGTCGATGGCATAGATGCGGACGGTGTCCCCCGCATGTTTTGCAATCGACACCTGGTCATTCGACAGCCATGCCTCAGCATAGAATCGCCCGGTTGGACGTATCTTCAGTACGGACATCTTTTGAGTAGCGTCACGAACACCCTGTAGCGGTGTTTGTGCTTGTGCGGATAACTCGCCATTTTCACCGATAATGTCCGCGTTAATCATTGATTCTGGCGGTGGAGTAGTTTCGCTCTGTGTCAGGTAGCTTTGGAGGGTACTCCACTCGTCTTCAGAGAACACGAGGACGGTGCGCACGTCATTAGTCGTGATCGCCGCCATCGACAATCACCTCCACGGTGTCAACAAATTCGGTGAGCAAGATGAAAAAATCGGAGGCTTCGCGGGTACGACACGTCATCGTCATTGCGAGTCCACGCCAGTCGGCGCCGCCGGGGGGATTGTGAAGTTCTAGCCACGTATACGTCGTCAGCGACGAATCTTCGTTGAGGTACGTTCCGCACGTCAACCACGCTGAGCGGCTGGAATCGGAGGACGGAAGTGGCACCATTTCTATCGTCCGGTATCCGGGAATCATGCGCGCGGTTTCACGCGCGGAATCGTGGGCCCATCTTTGCGGATCGGTGCCTGTGGGAACGTCGGTTACGGTAACGACGATATTGGGGGCGAAGGTTCCGGTAACCGGGCCGACGCATAGGAGGTCGATAGCATCGACAAATGTAGTATCAGTACTGGAGTTTTCTAGCGACTCTTTCAGTTTCTGCGTATCGGCAATACGCCAGTTGTCGGGGATCAAACCACGAACGTAGGCTCCGCGAACCTCCTGGCTTAATTCAAAGGCTCTATCAACCACCGGGCTCCTCTCGAACAACGCTGTATCGATACGGTTGAGTTGATTTTAACGGCATTTGGTCTCGAATAATAGAGGTATTCCACCATGGGACACAATCGGTGTAGGCGTGTACGGTAGTACCGCTCACTTAACTGACAAGAACGCATAGGGGTTGTACTATCACCTCATAGTGTCGGATTGCGGGAGGTGAGTGATGGAGATTCAAACCGGTGGAGCCCTGTTGTCGTTGGTGATTATTGGGCTTGGGTTGTTTGCTTTTTATTCGTGGTGGGCGGCGATGTTCAATGATGGGAGTCAGGGGGAGTATCACCGCTCTGAGCGGGCGTATCCGTTTGCTTTTCCAATGAACTATTCGGCATTTATCGGCATATCGCTTCTTGGCTTGGGAATGCTCATGACAGTCTTCGGATTTTTCATACTTTTTGGAGCATTGCACCCAGACACGGGCGATAAAGACATGATGGAGGCTCTTCCATTTCCGATTGCTCTTGTAGTGTTCCTGGGTACCATTATTGGTTTTTTGTTGACGGTTGTCGGCTGGGTGTGGCCGTTTAAGATTCCTGATGTTATGAATCCGCATGTGCGAGCTGAGCGCCGGGCGGAGCAGCGTCGTAAAGCCAATCCGGACGGTAAAGCTTTCCCCTTCGATTAGATCGCCTTGATTAGGTGAGGTGAGTGATGGAGATTCAAACGGGTGGAGCCCTGTTGTCGTTAGTGATTATTGGGCTTGGGTTGTTTGCTTTTTATTCGTGGTGGGCGGCGATGTTCAATGATGGGAGTCAGGGGGAGTATCACCGCTCTGAGCGGGCATATCCGTATGCTTTTCCAATGAACTATTCGGCATTTATCGGCATATCACTCCTTGGCTTGGGAATGCTCATGACCGGGGGAGGCGGTCTCAGCTTGTTTGCTGCTGTGCGCCCCGACGTGGAACTGACGGAGATTTTGCTGGTGCTTCCGTTTCCGATTGCTCTTGTGATTTTCCTGGTGATCGTTATTGGTTTTTTGTTGACGGTTGTCGGCTGGGTGTGGCCGTTTAGGATTCCTGATGTTATGAACCCGCATGTGCGAGCTGAGCGCCGGGCCGAGCAGCGTCGTAAAGCCAATCCGGACGGTAAAGCTTTCCCCTTCGACTAGAGCGTGCCGAATCAGCGGTCAAACCCGGTCACTAGTACAGCGCCAAACCGTAGTTCTCGTGAACAGCCCGTATCTAAACGAGAACAAAGAACGTTGCTGAAAACAGGAACTGCGCGATAATCGGTGCCCACAATGTTGTGAACATTCGACGCAAAGCGAACAGGAGAGGGGACATAAAAGGGCCAACTAGGACGAGCACAAGGGCACGTGTCGACGTGGAGGCCGTCAGAGCCAGAGGTATCATCCACGGGATCGACAGCACCATGGAGGCGGCGATGGCCCAGCGGTCACGCCGAGCGATACGGCGCATCTCAGCGATGACGAGCCCACGCAACAGGTATTCCTGAGCATACGCCCACGTCAGAGTTGCAGTAATTCCCGCTGCAATACCCACCGGATTGGTATGAATATGGGTGATGCCGTAGGCAATCGTGAGGAATGCGCCCAGGCTGATAAGAGCACCGATCAGCCACCAGAGTCGGGAGATTCGCGGCTGGACGTTGAGTGTGTAGAACGGTTCTGGTTCCGAGGACAGGGCGGTACCGAGGAATAGGTCATCACTGGTATCGAGTGGAGGAGCGTATGTGGGCGCTTTTCCGCCGTGTTCGGGTGAAATGAACTCTGGCTCGCGCCATACAACATGATGAAGGCGGCGGCGTCGCACGATGATGCGGGTAGTTACTATCGTGGCGAGCATCGGAATAATAATCTGAACCGTGGACGCAAGTGGATGCCGTAGCTTTAACAGTGCGGGAACATCGCCCTCGTGAAAACGGATGGTGAGAAGATAGCCAATCGTCCCTACGATGAGCGTCACGGACATGACAGCCGCAAACTCAAGTACAACGCGAATAAGACCGCGTTGTCGTTTGCTCACCATGTCAGCGCCTTTCTCGTACCACTACGATAGCAAGGACGAAGAGTATCGCAATGAATGCGAGGAACAGTCCCGAAGGAACTCCCGACACGGCATTCATAATGTGAGATTCGAGGCTAATCTGCTGATTCACGCTGAGCAGTGATGGAAGACCGATGTAACCGCCGAAGAAGACGAGTGCAGCTCCAAGTACGATGAAAAGTACTCCTGACAGCATATTCATTCGTGTAGTTTGGCGACCGAAGATGGTGACAGGATGCGGTTTCAACCATGATCGTTCGGAGATTCGGAGGGCGTCCCAGACGGCTGCGAGAATAGCAACCGGCAGGATCATCCCGAGTGAAAAGCTGATCATCAGCACGATTCCACTGAGAACCGAGCCGCCGAGCGTGACAAAGGAGAGGACGGCGCCGAGAATCGGGCCGGAGCAGCCGACCCCCGCCAGACCATACCCCACGCCGAGCGCAAAAACTGCGGGCACGGACGGCTCGCCTGCACGCACGGGGGATGCTTCGCGGGCTACGCGGGCGGCACTCGCTACCGATACGGAGGGCGCTTGAGTACTGACCGGCTCACTGTGCGTAACAAGTTGCGGGCGCGTTAGCGAGGGGGTGGGGAATGTGACGGCAAAGAACTGCAAAATGCCGAGCACGATAACAGCGATGCCAGCGACGAGCGTCACGGTGTGGGAGTGCCCGCGAATGAGGGCTCCCAGGGT
>JAUNVE010000072.1 GCA_030537795.1 Actinomycetaceae bacterium | reverse complement strand
GTGCGAGCACATATCCAGCGCCGATGAAAACACCGATGATCTTGGAATATTGCCAGAAACCCAAGCTCGGTAATCGGGGGTCGAATTCCAACCACCCGTGCGGTGCGATGCGCCCGCGTGCCCGTTTCCAACGCCCCGCCAGAGATCGGTCACTTGCGGCCTTAAACGCTGAAAATAGCTCCCACATTCCCCAAGCGTCTCGTTTCTTGCCCGCTGACAGAACGCCAGCGCATAGGAGAATGAGGAATACGGATGAGCCCGTTGCGGTGATCAAGACTATCTGTAGTGATGGTCCGGCGAGTGAGGGCGGAGTAGCGATCAGCCCCGCAAGGCTGATCGCCAGGACAACGCCAGACAGCTCTTGAAGCAGGCGCACTCCGCGGAATGCGGTCTCTCGGTCCACAACTGTTTGCCACATGCGGACCCCAAGCCACAGCGCAAGCCCCAGAGGGATCGGGAGAAGAAACCAGTCGGCCATGAGTCCCCTATTCTGTACGGATAGCGACTCATTATATTTCGAGAAATAACGTTCTCGTTAAACGCCCTCAACCACGCCCACTATTGCAGTGCCGTGGCACGTTCGACGCTGCGAACGGTGAACCACCAGAAAAAGACAATCATCAACGGCACAATGATGAGCACGCCAATGGGAAGGACAGGTTGATCACCGAGTTCTGTCGATATTGCAAAAGGTACTCTGGCGGTGGCGTCGAAAGACCACTGTTCGGGTATTCCGCTGGCCGTGGTTTGGAAGTAGATTAGTCCCGGAACGAGGAGAAGGAAGGCGACTGTGATGAACTGTTGCGCTAGCCACGTCAGCAGAGCCGCGATGGCGGGCCCGCCGATTTTTCCATAGCGGGTGAATTCGGGTCGGTTGCCGACGGTGACGACAAATTCCCACCAGAGAATGTAGGACAGTGCCAGCAGAATCATAAAACCGATCACTGCCGCCAGAAAGCCACCGTTGACTTGTGCAAAGATAGCGCGAACCGCCTCCCATAAATCCCGGGTGGTCATTCCAGATCTAAGCATGACGTTGGCGGCAACCAGTAGCACCTGGATGAGCGCAATGATGGTAGCGATGAGCCAGACACCTAAGTAAAAGAGGGTTTTCCCAGAAACGACTACCCGGCCTCTGACAGGGATAGCGTGGGTGAAGAACGCTGTATTACCGTACATCGACTGGTAATACGCCCACACTGTAATAACCAGGCTCACGACAAATCCTGTCACCGCAACAATAATCCCGGTAGACCACCCGAGTGCCGTTCCAGGAGATTGAGGTAGAAGCCAGATCAGTACGATAATGCCGAGGACTGCCAGCGTCGATAGTCCCCACGCTAATCCGAGAGGACGCGAAGTTGCTTTGAACTCGTGTTTCATTACCTTGGCGAACATGCGAACATCTCCCTAAATAGCCCGTCGATGCTCTTTCCATCGACTTCACGGATTTCATCGGCATCGCGGTGCAAGGCGATTTTCCCCGAGTTCATAAACACGGCCTCATCAACCACGGACTCAATGTCTTGAATGAGATGCGTGGAAATGACCATGAGAGAGTCTTCGTTGAAACTCCGGATTACACCGTCAAGAATGACTGACCGCGCGGCTGGATCAACGCCACTAATCGGTTCGTCGAGTAGATACACTCTCACATTTCGTGACATAACGAGTGCGATTTGTAGTTTTTCTGCCATGCCTTTGGACATACGTCTGACTTTCAGATCCTCTTCCAGATCAAAGAATCTCAGCATTTCCAGCGCTTTTTCGCGGTCGAAACCGTCAAAGAAATCGGCAAATAGATTGATGGCACCGCTTGCTGTCAGTTCAGGAGAAATCATCGAACTATCGGGTAAAAAGGCGAGCAGTTTCTTGGCTTCAAGGCCCGGTGCCAAACCGCAGATTTGGACGGTACCGCGATAGTCGGATAGCAGGCCGGCCATCACTTTCATCAGCGTGGTTTTGCCGCACCCGTTTTGTCCCATCAGACCTACGATGCGCCCTGCCTGCAAATCGAGATCGACCCCATCGAGTGCCGGTCGACTCCCATAGCTTTTATAAAGCCCGCGGACGTGCACCACCGTTTCACGTGAACTTTGAGAATCGTCGAGATTCATTGGTCCTCACTTTCTGCCCATAGGGCCCGCAACAGCTCCATCGCTTGAGCGTGAGACAGCCCTAAGCCTTGAGCTTTCGTGGTGTATTCGAGGGCAAATCTGCGAGCTGCTTCATTTCGCGCCTCGTCGATTTTCTTTTGATCATTCGTCACGTAGCGTCCGGCGGTTCGTTCGCTTTCAGCCAGCCCCAATCGCTCGAGTTCGACAAGCGATTTTTGAACCGTATTCGGGTTGACTCCAACTTCTGCCGCCAGTTCACGCACGCTCGGAATTTTTGCTCCCGCGGGCCATACGCCGGTAACGATGCGGCGGGCGAATTCATCAATGAGCTGTTGCCAGATGGGTTTACTGGAATCGAACTGCATCGCACCACCTTTCTTACTGTACTACTACAGTAATACAGTTTTGAGGGAGGGGCAAGACCCTTCCCTGCCCCGCCCTCCATCGATTCCGACACTTCCCAGCACGCCCACCATTGGCATCGATTCAGACAGTAAGCAACCAAAACCACGCGTCAGAGCATCGATTCCGACACTTCGACCCCACTACCCGTCTGAATCGATGGTTTTTGAGG
>JAUNVE010000004.1 GCA_030537795.1 Actinomycetaceae bacterium | reverse complement strand
GTGTATTCGCGGATACGCGAACCCAAAACAGTCCACAATGTTTCGTGACGGCCCTCGCGGATGAGATAGATATCCATTTCGCCGAGGGTAGGCAAATAGCGGTACGGTTCGTCAACATCGGCGGTTTGGTCACCGTATGTGACGCGCAGACGATAGTCAGGAATAGTGGCTGTGGGCAGAA
This sequence comes from Actinomycetaceae bacterium, assembly GCA_030537795.1. Lineage (GTDB taxonomy): Bacteria > Actinomycetota > Actinomycetes > Actinomycetales > Actinomycetaceae > Gleimia. The sequence continues at coordinate 93,694 of JAUNVE010000004.1, read as the reverse complement.
CAGCTACCCACACTCCATCCTGTTCGTGTTCAGCATCGTAGATTCCATCTGCGGTGACAACTTCAACGGCATCGGCAAGATGGCGCACCGTGCGAATGGTCACAGCGCCATCGTGGACGTGTGCGCCTAGCACAGAGTGCGGTGAATGATATCGAGCGCCGGCAACGGCGGCGAGAATACCCGGATCAACCGGCATAGGTGTGGCAGTCATACCGTAATTCTTCCATGAAGGTGACAGTAAATTGGCGAAACGGGCAAGCGGTTATTCCGCGAGACGTTCCAGTGCTGAAAGTGGGATCGAAATCCAATCTGGACGCAGTCGATATTCGTAGACAGCTTCATAGGCAGCTTTCTCAATCTCGAGGGCTTGAATCAGTTTTTGCTCCACTTCACCAAAGCCGCCATCGGCTGTATAGCCGGCGATGAATGCATTGCGAGCATGATCAACCCACCATGCGTCAACTTGGGCTTTTGCCCCCGCATAGTCGAATGATCGAAGCATACCTGCGACATCGCGTAATGCCAGATCAGGAGCACGGCGCTCTGCCAGAGGGCGCAGAGGTTCGCCTTCAAAATCGAGGACGCACCATCCGTCGCGACCATAGAGTGTTTGCCCCAAATGGTAGTCACCGTGAATACGGATAGTGGCGGGAAGCTCGTCCAGATCACCAATACCTGCAATCGTTGTTTCGAGCCGCTCGATGAGGTGTGTCTGACGTAGCTGAGGTACTTCGGCAGCACTGGCCGCCAGGTTGACCTGCAGGCGGTCACGCAACTCCGCCGGGTTTAACCGCTCATGAACTCCCAATGTCTCTGCTAGTTGCTGGTGGAGACCGGCAGTTACCTGGCCAAGTTCTCGCGCCAACGGTGAAGGATCCTCTGCCCGGGACGCTATTTCAACGAATAGTTCGAATCCATCACGAGCTTCTCGGACCAGTGTGCCGGCAATGCCGAGAACCACCGGAGTTTTCGATAGTTCCGGTACGGAGATCTTCTCTTCCAGGTAGGCGACCGGGGCCGCTACGTGAGGCCACCCTGCCTTTCCCAGTGCGGTAGTGATTTCAAGTTCTGGGTGAATGCCGCAGTGCACGACCCGTAAGATTTTCAACACGCAGGCGAACTGAGAATCGAAAACAACGGAGGTATTCGACTGTTCACCTGTCAATACCCGCGTGTGTTCGGCATGACGCACCAGGTCATCGCGGACTTCGTCGGCACGCTGAGGGTCGACAGGATAGAGGGATCCACTATCGTGGGCGCGGCGCACCCACGCCCGCAAAAATGCCGGAGAGTAGCAGCCATCGACCAGCCAGGCCCCGCGTACCTGCGCGATAACACCGAAATCTGGTTTTACGTCGGTGAAAGCCAGAGGTACCTGAATGAAGGTTTCGCCTACTTCAATGATAGAAATCCACACCGGCTCTAAAACATCCGTTGAGTCACCGTTGTCATCAAGGGGAGCCGACAGAGATGAGAGGTCGATATTGGCCACCAGGCGGACGCTGTCGCCGACGGAGCCGGGAAACCAGCGTTGCGAGTAGAGCCAGTCGCCGATGACATCAAGCATGTCTACATCAGGAGGCCAGGATGCGCTCATTGTTCTTCTTCGTCCTTTTCTTCATCGAGGAACGTCACGTCGAGCCAGTAAAAGCCATGCCGCCCCAGTGTGATGTCGACTGTTTCATCTTCGCGTACATCGGGAAAGCGATTACCGGATGCGGCATCGTATAGGTGCCATCCCGCCATGCCCGGTAGCTGAAGTCGAGCAGAGCGGGAGGTGGTCGATAGATTATTCACGCACAGCACGGTTTGTCGTTCGTCACGACGTAAAAATGCGAGCACGGCATCATCTGAGGTTGATACCAACGTCAAAGAACCGATACCGAATACCGGATATTTGCGTCGTATATTCAGCATGGCTCGCAACCAGTTGAGCATAGAGGTGGGTCGCGTGCGGTGCTCCGCCACATTAACTGCGGCCGGCCCGTAAGCACCCGAGGAAATCAGAGGAAGGTAAAAATTCTCCTGCTCGGCAGTGGAAAATCCGGCCCCTGCGCTGTCATCCCACTGCATGGGCGTGCGCACACCGTTGCGATCGTCGAGCCAAATATCATCACCCATCCCGATTTCGTCACCGTAATACAAGAATGGTGAGCCGGGGAATGAGAGCAACAGGGCGTGCGCCAGTTCGACTTCGCGGCGTGAGCCACGCAGAAGCGGCATAAGCCGGCGTCTGATCCCTACATTCGCTCGCATCCGCGGTTCAGGAGCATACCAGCCATACATTCTCTGGCGCTCTTCCTCCGTCACCATTTCCAGTGTCAGCTCGTCATGGTTACGCAGGAATGTGCCCCACTGCCCGCCCTTCGGCAAAGGAGGGGTCTCCGCTAGGACTTCACGCACGCCTTTCGAGGACTCTTCTCGCAGCGCGGCGAAAATCTTCGGCATGATGGGGAAGTGGAAGCACACGTGACACTCGGGGGCCGCATCTGTGCCGAAGTAGGCGACAACCTCATGCGGTGGCTGATTGGCTTCTGCGATGAGGACCGTACCCGGATATTCGTCATCGACCATGGACCGCAGTTCGGCAATGAAATCGTGAGTGGGGAGCAGATTCTCGCAGTTGGTGCCATCTTCTTCGTATAGGTAGGGAATGGCATCAAGTCGGAATCCATCGACCCCCGTATCCGCCCAGAATCGCAAAACGTTCTTCACAGCTTCTCGCACGGCGGGATTTTCAAAGTTGAGGTCGGGTTGGTGGCTGAAAAACCGATGCCAGTAGAACTGTTCACGTTCTTCATCCCACGACCAGTTGGAGTCTTCGGTATCTATAAAAATGATACGCGCATCGAGATACTCCGACGGTCGATCTCGCCACACGTAGAAATCTCCGTAGGGGCCGGCTGGATCTGTTCGTGATGCCTGGAACCACGGGTGTTGATCGGAGGTGTGGTTCATCACCATATCGATTACGATACGGATTCCACGCTCGTGAGCATCGGCCACCAGCGTGCGGAAGTCCTCCATCGTTCCATACCGTTCGTCAATACCGGTGTAATCCGAAATATCGTAACCGCCATCAGCCATGGGGGAAGGATAGAACGGCGGCAACCACAGTGCATCGACACCGAGCCACTGAAGATAGTCCAGTTTTGAACGCAATCCTTCAAAATCCCCAATCCCATCGTGATTGGAATCCATAAAGGAATGCGTCAACACTTCGTAAAATACGGCGGTGCGATACCAGTGTGGATCCTCTGCCGGGGTCGGCAGCTTTGCCACCACGGTATCTTCTGGAACAGCGTGAGTGGCACTGGGCTGATCCGGTCGCGGAATCAGGGGAATAGCGCCGGTGGGAGTGGGATCACTGAGAGAAGTGGTGGTCATTCACGATCTTTCTGTGCGCAGTCTCGACAAACAGGTCATAGGGCTCGCGCCAGTCTAACCTAGCGACGTGAGCTTGGCTTAACGGCCAGTACGTGAGCGGTGCGCTCAATCGGATTAAGTCGCACAAAGTTATGTTCACCCCACGAATACTCTTGTCCATCAAGCTCATCGACGACTTCCAACACGGGACCTCCGGTGCCGTAGTTCACAGATGCCCCAAGTTTCGCCAAGTCAATATCGACACTGCCGATAACTTCGTTGTGGGGGTCAAGATTGACGACCACAATAACGGTGTCCTCCTCGCCGGTGGGGGAGAACTGGGCGGGAACATGCTTGGAGAAACACAGCAGACGATCATCGGTTGTTGGATGCACCGTGATGCAGTGGAGCTGCTGGAGGGCGGGGTGGCGTTTACGCGCCGAGTTCAACAAGGTAAGCAGATGCGCGATACCGTACTGGTCAACCTGATCCCATCGGCGCGGGCGGAATTCGTATTTTTCGTTGTCAATCTGTTCTTCAAAGCCGGGGCGTTGCACATTTTCCACAAATTCGTAACCCGAGTAAATTCCCCAGGTTGGCGATCCGGTGGCAGCAAGCACGGCTCGGATAGCAAAGATCGCCGGGCCACCAGTGGTCATCTGCGCAGTCAATATATCGTGAGTGGTAGGCCAGAAACTCGGTCGCATCAGATGAGCGGTTTCTTTGGCGACCTCTTCGAAATATTCGAGGATTTCATCCTTTTCGGTTCGCCAGGCAAAGTAGGTGTAGGACTGCTGGAAGCCAATGGCGCCTAGGGTGCGCATCATGGCCGGGCGCGTAAACGCTTCGGCAAGGAATATCACATCCGGATACGATGCGTTGATTTCCGCGATAATTCGCTGCCAAAATGCCAGCGGCTTGGTGTGTGGATTATCGACTCGAAAAAGCGTTACCCCGTGCTCTATCCAGGTGATCAGCACGTCCTTAATCGCCCGGTAGATGCCTTCAGGGTCATTGTCGAAGTTCAAAGGATAGATATCCTGGTATTTTTTCGGCGGGTTTTCCGCATACGCAATAGTCCCGTCGGCGCGGGTGGTAAACCACTCGGGATGTTCCTTCACCCACGGGTGGTCAGGTGAACACTGGAGGGCGATATCGAGGGCCACTTCCATATCAAGTTCACGTGCTTGCGATATGAAAAAGTCGAAGTCTGCAAACGTCCCCAAATCCGGGTGAATTGTGTCGTGGCCGCCCTCTTTGGAACCAATGCCGTAGGGGGAGCCGGGATCTTGGGGACCGGCCTCTAAGGTATTATTGCGACCTTTACGGAAAGTTGTTCCAATGGGGTGAATCGGCGTGAGATAGATGACATCGAATCCCATATCGGCAATGCGAGGCAAGTGTTCGGCGGCGTCGCGTAGCGTTCCCGATACCCAATTTCCCTCGTCATCGCGGTGAGCGCCATAGGAGCGGGGAAAGATCTCATACCAGGAGCTAAACAGAGCCTTCTTCCGGTCCACCTTAAGTGGATAAGACCGGGTATAAGACCACAGGTCACGCAGTGGCGTTTCACGGAAAACTGAGCGTACCTTGGTTGATAAACCGGCCGATAAACGGTGCTGCACAGAGGCAGTATCATCACGCAAAATCTCGGCGGCTTCGCGCAAAATATCTTGCCCCTTAGCCTGCGGAGGGGGAGTTTTCTTCGCACGCGAGGGAAGAACGCGTCCTGTGGCGGCGCGTTCCATCAGGCGGGCGCCTTCTTCTAACATGAGTTCAACGTCAGTGCCGGCAGCAATTTTGACAGCTGCGTCATGCGTCCATGTGGCGTATGGATCAGACCATGTGTCGATGCGGAATGTCCAGTCGCCAGGACGATCTGGCATCAGCCATGCTTCGTAACGATCGAGGCCGGGCGCAATGTCGTACATGGTTTCGCGCATATGCTCGACACCGTCGGGATCTATAAGCACCGCTTCCACATTGAGAGCATCGTGACCTTCACGGAAAACGGTTGCTCGCACCGGGAAGGATTCTCCTTCGGTGGCTTTTGCGGGCCACAGACCTCCTTCCACAACTGGGAATACCTCGGTGGCGGGGATACGGTTAATGCGCGCCCGCGGTGGTATCGGGTGTTTGCTGCGAGTAGGGGTGGTCCGAGTCGCGCTGGTTGCGCGAGATGTCCGCTTGGTCGCCATAGTGGAAGGCTCCTAATCGTGGGGTATATGCACTACCCCCAGCCTAGGAAATTGTGCAGTCAAAGTCCCGTTGTCTCATAAAACTCCCGCCGGGAGGGCGATAAACCTCTGGTGGAAGGGGGCAAAACGGGACTTTAGTAATTCATATTCATGGCGGCACGCACATCGTCGAGAGTCGCATTAGCTACTTCATTTGCCCGTTCGTTGCCGGCACGGAGCACTTCCCACAGGTAATCCTCATGAGCCATCAGCTCCGCTCGTCGCGAACGTATCGGCGCCAACATATCGTTGAGATTCTCTGTGACACGGGCCTTGAGGGCACCGCCACCGCCATCGCCAATTTCTTCGGCAATGGCTTCCGGGGTTTCATCGCTAGCCAGGGCAGCCATGAGAAGCAGGTTCGAAACTTCCGGACGATTCACTGGATCGTAGGTAATAACGCGATCGGCGTCAGTTTTAGCTTTGCGGAGTCGTTTTGCAGTTTCATCGGCACTCATCCGCAACTCGATGGTATTACCGCGCGATTTTGACATTTTCTCGCCGTCGAGTCCGAGTACGTTGGTGGCCTGGGAAAGTAGCGCTTCGGGACGACGGAAAACAGGTTGGTTTTTATCGACGCGCCCAAAACGCTTGTCGAACCTATGCGCGATGAGGCGGGCCTGTTCCAAGTGCGGAAGCTGATCTTTGCCTACCGGCACCAGATTGGCTCGGCAAAATAGAATATCGGCGGCCTGGTGAACCGGATAGGTCAGCAAAAGGCCGCTCATGGCACGCCCCTCGGTAGCCTCCAGTTCCGCCTTCACCGTGGGATTTCGATGCAACTCGGACTCGGTGACCAACGACAGAAAAGGTAGCAGAAGTTGGTTTAACGCCGGAACCGCGGAGTGCGTGAAAATCGTTGCCGTCTGCGGATCCATACCGGCGGCAATATAGTCGGCTAATAGCGACAGGACACGTTCACGGATCGGGCCGAGTCCGTCTCGATCGGTTATGACCTGATAGTCAGCAATCAGCTGCCAAGTTTCGACGCCGCGGCGCTGGAGCTCGATTCGGTTTTTGATGGTTCCGAAATAGTGCCCCAAATGCAAGTGTCCGGTGGGGCGGTCTCCGGTCAATACGCGAAACCGCGTGGGATCATCGTCAATAGCTTGTTCGATTTCGGCTGAGCGGGCGACAGCGCGTGCCAGTGATGCGGAGTCAGCGCTGCGGCTCAGGGTTTCTTCTGCTGATGTAGTCACGCAGGTCATATTACCGCACGTATGAAATCAATCGAATTCGAGATTTTCACGTTCGGTGAGATAAATCTGCAAGGATTGCGGCTCGATATGAACCTCGGTTAGCGGTTCGACGAGGTCGCAGAAGGAATGGTCGGAAGCATCGTGAACGGCGCCGCCGGCTTGCGGGTTACTCCACGACGAATCAAACACCAGGCGATAGTTATCTCCGCGGCCCTCCGCCAACGTCACTTGCGCAACGTTGAGAGTTCCATTGAATACCACCAAAAGATCACAGTCCCCAAAAGGAGTACCCGATCGCAGCATCTGCAGCGTGCGGTGCTCAACCTGATGCCAGTTTTCCGGCTTAAATGCCCGATTGCTGGCGGTGTACCACGACAGGTCGGTGATGTCATCGCCGGGCTGAATGCGACCGGTTGCGAAGGTGGTCGGTCGCATCACCGGGTGGATACGTCGAAGAGCGATTAGATATCGCGTGGTATCGAACATATCTTGCTGCCACGAGGCAAAGTCCCAGTGCAACCAGGAGATTTCTGAATCTTGACAGTACGCGTTGTTATTTCCCTGCTGGGTACGCCCAAACTCATCTCCGGCAACCAGCATCGGTGTGCCGGTCGACAGTAGCAAGGTGGCAAGAAGATTACGCATGGAGCGTTCGCGCGCATAGAAAATCGGATCGAGTAATATCGTGTCGCCGTTTCCGTTATGAGCGGTGGAGCTGAGCGTCTTGGCGCGCGAATGGCCCTCAATGCCGTGATTCCACGATAGGTTCCGGGGAGTGCCGTCTCCGTTGGATTCCAGATTGGCGTGATTGACCTTGTGGTTGTAGGTGGTCAGATCATGCAGCGTAAAACCGTCGTGAGCCGTGACGAAGTTCACGGAGGAACGAGCCGGACGCATATGGCCCAGGGACGAGCTAAATAGGTCAGCAGAACCGGCCAGCCGGGTGGCTATATCATTGGGTCCCTGAGTGGGGCGTCCAGCCTCCAGGTTGGCGAAATCAGCGAGCCAGAAGGATCGGATTGTGTCGCGATATCTGTCATTCCATTCCGACCACGGTAGCGGAAAATTCCCCGTTTGCCAGCCACCTGGTCCAATGTCCCAGGGCTCGGCAATAATTTTTTGTTTGCTGAGGACCGGATCGGACGATAGCGCCACCAGGAATGGATGCCGAGCGGTAAATCCGGTGGCGAAACGCCCCAAGGTGACCGCTAGATCGAAGCGGAAACCATCGACACCGATTTCTTCAGACCAGTACCGCAAAGAGTCCAGCGTCATTTGCACCACGCGAGCTTCATCGAAATTCACGGTGTTTCCGCAGCCGGTGTCGTCGATCATATGCGCCGGACGATGAGACGTGTGTCGGTAGTACATGGACTGTCCGAGGCCGCGCCAGGAGAGGGTTTGACCCGCGAAGCCGCCCTCGCAGGTGTGGTTATAGACCACGTCCAGTAGCACCTCGATACCGTGTTCATGCAAAATCGACACCATGCCGCGAACTTCATCAACGACGGCCTGCGCACCACTACGACGAGCCTGTTTGGTGGCGTATGACGGTTCGGGCGCAAAATACGACAGTGTGGAATAACCCCAGTAGTTTGTCAGACCACGTTTGGTGAGAAAAGGCTCATCCCATTTTGCGTGAATAGGGAGCAACTCGATGGTGGTGACTCCCAGCGCTTTAAGATGCGAAATAGTGGCGGGATGCGCCAAGCCCGCATAGGTTCCTCGTAACTCGGGAGGAACTCCCGGCAGATTCTGTGTAAAACCCTTGACGTGGAGTTCGTAGATGACGGTCTCATTCCACGGGGTACGCGGCTGATCGACAACCGGAAAATGGTTGTCAATAACGACGCTGCGAGCCATCTTGGTAGCCGAATCCGTGGTGGACATCCGCAAAGGTGTGGAGGCCGGATCCAGGTGTTTATTAACTTCGTGTCCGTGGATTTCCGGAGAAAGTTCAACCGAGCCTTCGATGCCGCGGCCGTAGGGGTCGAGAAGGAGCTTATACGGGTTAAAGCTGAGGGCGCCCTCCGGATCCCACCGACCATCGGCGCGATACCCGTATATTGTGCCCCTGCCAGCCTGTGGTAAATGCGCGGTCCAGACTCCCGCCTCACCACGATTCATGCGGTACCGGGTTTCATGCGCATCGGGGTGGGGTGAATCAAAGACACAGAGTTCGACACTGGTAGCTAACGGAGCTACCACGGCGAAATCGACTCCACCGGGAACAATGGTCGCACCCAGGCGTGGATACGGTGCAGAAGCTGGGGACAGCTTTGAAACTGCTGGCTTCCAAGCCGGAAGCGCAACAACCGAAGCGTTAGCCTGAGTCATCTGAGTCGATCACCATTCCTATGCGGGGCGAACCAATCGGCATCTAGGGTACACAATTGGCGGTCGCTGACTCGAAATACTACCCGAACCGCGCGCCAACCCAGGCAAAACAAGATGTGATTCATTACTCGCGGTGGGCTACGCAACGATTTTCCTCACAGCACCTTAGTGAAAATTGTGGCACTGTAGAGATATGAGAGTAGTTGTATGCGTAAAACATGTGCCGGATGTACTGTCCGAGCGTCGAATAGAAAATGGGCGCCTCGTACGCGGTGAAGATGACACGCTAAATGAACTTGATGAAAATGCTATCGAGGCTGCGGTGCAAGCCGTCGAAGACCACGGCGGAGAGGTCATTGCCCTCACCATGGGACCTGAAGATGCGGAAGATTCGGCTATGCTTGCTCTGCAAAAAGGTGCTGATCGAGCCGTTGTAGTGAGTGACGACAGGCTCGCCGGATCGGATGTAATCGGTACCGCACAGGTTCTGGTGGCGGCCATGAAGAAAATGGCGGAAGAAGAACCAATTGATTTGGTGATTACCGGCATGGCAAGCCTGGATGGAATGACGTCGATGGTGCCTGCCGCGCTCGCCACGGGGCTGCGGTGGCCCTATCTGGGGCTGGCTCAGGAAATCAGCCTCACGCAAACGCGGGCGGAAATTTTGCGTTCAGCAGACGGATTTGAAGACCGCTTAGCAGCTGATCTTCCCGCCGTCATTTCGGTCACCGATCAGGTGAATGAGCCCCGCTACCCGAATTTTAAAGCCATGAGAGCAGCCCGCTCGAAACCTCTGGATCACTGGAGTCTCGATGATCTGAGCGATGTCACCGATCTGGCCGCCCTCGCTATCGGTGAGCGCGAGGCAGGTACGCAGGTGCTTTCTGCCGACGTGCTTCCCGAACGAGCAGCGGCGCAGGTAGTGCAAGACAGCGGCGATGGCGGAGTGAAACTCGCGACCTATATCGCGGAGGTACTGAAGTAAATGGAACAGCTTTCAACCCCAATCCTGGTAATAACCGATCACAGTGGAAACCTTGACGACGGTTTTGTTCTAACCAATCCGTCTAAACAACTTTTGACTTTGGCTCGGACGCTCACCAACGGCCGAATTGACGCTGTTGCGTTGAATCCGGCGCCCGATACGCAGGCGCTTGGCGCCTATGGAGTAAATCGCGTATTTACGCCTGATTTAACGGGGGTCTCACCGCGCGTGCCAGCCATCGTCGCCGAATGCGGCTTCGCAGCCGCCCGGCAGGACCTCACCTATTGCGCGGTCCTCAATGTGTCGAACTATCGCGGCCGTGACGTAGCCGCAGCACTGGCTATGCTATTGGGATCCGGTGCCGCAGTTGATGTCACGGACTGTCATATCGCTAATGGAGGTATCGAAGCCAAGAAATCGGTGCTGGCGGGCTCGTGGATTACATCTTTCCAGGTCACTCGCGGCACGCCAGTGGTTGCACTGCGCCCCTCCTCCGTCGAAGCCGTGCCGGTAGCCGAGCCGACGAACCCTGAAGTTATTGCCTTGGACGTTGATTTTTCCGACAGCGCGCGAGCAATCGAAGTGCTTGAATCAGTTCCGCAAGAAGGTACTGGCCGGGTGTCTTTGGCGGAGGCGCCAGTGGTGGTATGTGGCGGACGGGGAACCGACGGTGACTTCACGCAGGTGGAAGAACTCGCCGATCAACTTGGGGGAGCGGTGGGAGCAACCCGGGTTGCCTGCGACGAAGGATGGATCGACCGCACAGCACAGATAGGCCAGACCGGGGTAACTGTCGCCCCCAACCTGTATATCGGACTCGGGGTATCGGGAGCTGTTCACCACGCGTGCGGCATTCAAGCCTCCGATCACATTGCGGCTGTGGTTGACGACCCGGATGCACCTATTGTTGAGCTCGCTGATTTCGTCGTTATTGGAGATATCAACGAGGTTGTCCCGGCGGCCTTGGAAGAACTTCAATCGATACGCTCCGCGAATGACTAGGTGTACCGGTGAGTGAGCAGATCGCGTACCTCGATTGCGCGGCTACTATTCCGCTGCGTCAGATTGCGCAGGATGCCTGGCTTGAGGCCATAGAACAGTTGCGCGCCGTGCCCGGTAATCCTGCCGCTCTTCACAGCGGAGGGCGGAAAGCTAAACGCCTGCTGGAAGATGCGCGTGAACGCGTAGCGCAGTGCGTTGGAGCTGACCGCGCGGAAGTTATTTTTACTTCCGGAGCCACCGAATCCAACGCCCTTGCGATTGTGGGGGCTTTGCGCGCAGTTCGTCAAAAAACCGGGCGCACCGTGGTGCAGGTAGGCGCTAGCGACCATCCGTCTTCGTGGAATCAACGCCACCGCGTGGAAGCTGAGGGAGGCGAATGGGTGCCCTTGGGGATTACCACGCAGGGGCAGATTGATCTGGGGCAGCTATCTTCTCAAGCCGCAGTAGTGTCCGTGGCAGCTGTCAGCTCGGAAATCGGAGTTATCCAACCGGTCCGAGAACTTGCCTCACGCAGAGATACAGCCACCATTTTCCATGTCGACGCGGCGCAAGCCCTCCACACTCAGGCGGTGGACTTATATGAAGACGGCATCGATCTGCTGACGATTGCCGGCCACAAAATTGGCGCTCCCGTTGGCATTGGGGCGCTTGCTATCAAGCGTGGAACTGCCTTGCAGACGGATCGACCCGGCGGCGACCAAGAATCCAGACACCGCTCAGGTACCGTCGATGTGGCGGGAGCTAGTGCACTGGCTGCCGCCCTCATCGAAGTGACTGAACAGCGCGATGCCTTCACCCGCCGATGTCATCAGTTGCGCAACCGACTTCTCGGGGGACTACCGGCGCACGTGCGTCCAACTACCTCGGCGCCAACTGCTCCGACTATCATTCACCTATCGATCCCAACCGCTCATCCGGAAGCTCTCCTGCTTGGTCTTGACCGGCATGGGGTTTTAGCATCCGCCGGTTCGGCCTGCCATGCCGGTGTCACCCGCCCATCGCGCGTACTGCTCGAAATGGGGCGTACGCGGGACGAAGCTTTGGGCGTACTGCGAATTTCGCTGGGGCCAACCACCACCGAAGCTGATATCGACGCATTCCTTGCGGCCTTGCCGGATGCTTTAGAGGGCGCCAAAGCTCTTGATGCCCTCCATACGCCAAGCTCGCGCATTTCGTCGTAGAGTACTCATCATGAGAGTTCTCGCTGCACTATCGGGAGGCGTTGATTCCGCTGTGGCTGCGGCCCGCGCAGTCGACGCCGGCCATGACGTTACCGCTGTCCACATGGCGTTATCTACGTCGCCGCAGTCATGCCGTGTGGGAGCACGCGGATGCTGTTCGCTGGAAGATTCAGTGGATGCTGCGCGCGCCGCTGAAATTCTCGGCATCCCGTATTACGTGTGGGATCTTGCGGAGGAGTTTGAAGAAACAGTCATCCGGGATTTCATAACCCAGTATGAAATGGGGAGAACCCCGAATCCTTGTGTGCGTTGTAATGAATTCGTGAAGTTTCAGGAACTCGCCGCCCGCGCTCGAGTACTTGGTTTTGACGCGGTTTGTACAGGTCATTATGCTCGCATCGTTGATGGGCCTGGAGGAAAAGAACTGCGCCGTGCTCGCGATATCGACAAAGACCAGTCTTATGTACTTGCTGTTATGGGCGAAGAAGAACTGAGCCGCGTTGTGTTGCCACTGGGAGATGTCTCATCTAAGGCGGAAGTACGCGTCGAAGCGCAGGCTCGCGGACTTGGAGTATCGCAAAAACCCGATTCATACGACATTTGTTTTATCCCCGATGGCGACACACAGGGTTTTCTGCGTGCTCGGCTGGGAGAAAAGCGGGGTGACATTGTCGATATCGATGGCAATGTGTTAGGGCACCACCGCGGCCACTATGAATATACAATCGGCCAACGTAAAGGGCTCGGTATTGATCGGCCGGCACCGGATGGCAAGCCGCGTTACGTGCTCGAAACTCGCCCGCAAACCAATCAGGTCATTGTGGGGCCGGCAGCATTACTGTCTATTGATACTGTCTTAGCCACCGACCTCACCTGGTTGGCTGCCGATGATACGGGTGAGGTGAAAACCTTGACGTCGGCCCCCATCGGCACCGACCAGGATGAATGTCTCTACGCTCAAATGCGGGCGCATGGGACACCGGTCCCGGTGGCGAAAGTGATGCGGAAAGATACCGACACCCTGGAGCTGGAACTGGTTGAAACCGTGCGGGGGATTGCCGCCGGGCAAAGTCTCGTTCTCTATCGCGGCACGCGAGCTCTCGCACATGCGGTGATCAATGCAACAAGTCGACGCACAGGTGTTCCTCCCGCTGACAGCGGACGGCTAAAAAAGACATCAGAATACGCGAAATAGTGCGTTAAGACACGGCTCAGTGATTGATTCGGCGGAATTGACCGAAGTCACTTGAGCGGCGACTGGAGTGCACATTTGAGATTAATCGACGCCCTCGAATTGCCATCACCCATACTTGAACAGGTACACTCGAACACGCGCGCGAGTGGCGGAATTGGCAGACGCGCCAGATTTAGGTTCTGGTGCCTTCGGGTGTGGGGGTTCGAGTCCCCCCTCGCGCACTCATCGACTCACCTTGTAGATCGAATCACTGCCGTATACGTCGGTACCTCCCAGTGAGCTGAGATTCCCTGTAACGAGATGAAAAGTGGGGCTTTTCGGTAGCCAAAGGTGAAATCAGGACTGTCCCAATCACTGGAAACCATTTCGCAGGGCGATTACCGGACACAGTTGATTACGGGCACGGCATCATGGGTTAACGGGAGGCGCACTGTCCACCTTTCGATAAATCGAGGGCGTGGATATTTAGGGATAAACTGAGAGCAAAGCCGCCTGGAGTAGGGAAGAAGCACGTGTTTGGAGACTCCGTAGGAATTAATTCGGCCTCCCCTGAGAATCCCGATAAGCAATCTTTGACCCGTGCTTTGGTGGTTTTCGTGGTGCTAGCTTTCGGATTATCCTGGCTTATCGCTTTGCCGCTGTGGTTGGGCGATGGAATGCAGACTCGCGGATTTTCACTGTATCTCCTAGCCATGATGGCGACACCGACTATTGCCGCCGTGGTGAGCGTCCTTCTAGTTGAGCGGCCCGTGCGAAAACTGCAAGCTTTGGGAATTACCCCCTTGCAGCCGGTAGGACGCCTCATTGGGTTTAGCGCCCTAGCAGTGGTTCTGGTATTCCTTCTGTGCTTGCTGGCTCTGCCAATGGGGGCTTTATTTGGTGTGTACCACGCAGATTTCACGGGACTTAGCGGATTTAAGCAACTGCTCGATGAGCAGATGCGAGCAGCCAATCTACCACCAATTCCTCTATCCCCCGGAGTTCTTCTGGCCCTCCAATTCCTCAATATCGCGATTGCCTCACTTGTTATCAATGTGATACCTGCATTGGGCGAAGAAATCGGGTGGCGAGGCTGGCTTCTACCGCGGTTAGTGAAACGGTTCGGACCGTGGTGGAGTATCGCAATATCGGGAATTATGTGGGGATTGTGGCACTCTCCGGTGATTCTTTTGGGCTACAACTACCCCGATACTCCCGGATGGCTCAGTGTATTAGCTATGACCGCTATGTGCACGGTTGTCGGTGGCATATTTGGTTGGTTGAGACTTCGCGGTGGCTCTGTTTGGCCGGCTGCCTTCGCGCACTCCACCTTCAATGCGTCGGCCGGTGTTTTCGCCCTCTTTATGGCAGCTGACACGCAGGTCGACACGCTTCATGCCTCCATCCTCGGTTGGAGCGGATGGATCATTCCCGCCGTACTTCTTATTGTCATTGTGTTAACCGGACAGTTTCGTGCAGTAGGTGAGACAGTGCGACCGCCAATGACTCACTGGCCTACGGTGGAAGTATCCACGGACCCATTGCCAGTAAAGGATCGAGAGTTCAACGATGAATCGCATCATTCACGTCACTGAGGAACACACCTCGCTTGAAACATATAAGTTAGCAATGAGCTTGGTTGTCCCGCGACCGATTGCTTGGATATCCACCTATAACGATGATGAATCCGTCAACCTTGCTCCCTACGCGCTATTTGCGGTGGTGTCAACCGACCCGCATATCGTGCAGTTCGCCTCCCGACATCCCAAAGATTCCTACCACAATGCGGTCAAACGCGGTGCATTCGTCGTAAATTTCGCCAGTGTCGACCAAAAACCACTGGTTGCAAAAACATCGATGGAATTCCCCTACGGTCATTCGGAAGCCGATGAAGTGGGGCTATCGAGCTATCGCGCTCCACATGTCAATGCACCTATGGTTGACGGGTGCCACGCCGCATTTGAATGCGAAACCTACGACACCGCGCACGTCGGGGGGTCGGTGATTACCTATGGGTTGGTGAAAACTATTCATACCGATCCGCAAATTATTGCGCAGGACGGTATGGCCGACTTCTCCAAACTGAATCCGCTGTCAAAGTTGGGACGTAACGAATGGGGAGCTACCCGCGCCTTCACCTGAGGCCTGTCAACTCTCGTGGCACACTGGGAGCATGGCTAAATTACAGGAGGGCGATATCGCCCCGGATTTTTCGTTAGATTCCACCGATGGAACCATCCGACTATACGACTTGCTGGAGCAAGCCGATAGGGGAGTAGTGGTTTACTTTTATCCGCGTGCCTCAACTCCCGGATGCACTCAACAAGCGTGTGACTTCCGTGACTCATTATCTTCACTGAAATCCTGCGGCTACACGGTCGTAGGAGTGAGCGCTGATTCAATGAAAGCGCTGGAAAAGTTCAAAAATAAGAACGCCTTGAATTTCCCTCTGGCAACAGACCCCGGTAAAGATATGCTGACCGAGTGGGGAGCTTACGGAGAAAAAAAGAACTACGGTCGAGTATTTCGCGGCATTATTCGCTCAACTATCGTGATTAATCCCGATAAGACGGTAGCGCTCGCAAAATATAACGTGAGAGCGAAAGGTCACGTTGAGCGTCTACGCCGCGACTTGGATTGCTGAAGCTGCTGGCAGGATTACTGACCGCGGCGGGCGAAGCGTTCGGCCAAAGCAATTAGCGCCGACACATCTCGCTGGTCGCACAGCCATTGAGCGGGCGTAAGATCACTGAGATCACGGTGAACAGTCATAAACCAATGGGCAATATCGAAAGAATCGATAATGCCATACATCCGCGGGAGGACTTCTGATAGCCCATCGACGATTTGATAATCGGAAGTGAGTTGCCAAACCGGATACTTCCAGGCTCCACGACCTTGACGGACCGCCAGAATACGGGCTTCCTTAATCGCCTTATTAATCGCTTGTCGCGATATTCCCATCCATTCAACGAGGTCGGCGGTGGTGCACACCGGTCCAATGGTATCTTTCATCGATGCGCGCGGTGAGGTGATAGCAGAGATGAGGCGGCACGCTTGGTCAATTACTTCATCGGTAATGTGGGTTTTCTTCTGAGCTGCGAGGCTAATCCGCACAGAGTCGAGCAATGCCTGTTCGCGCGGCGTTAAGCGTCTCACTACCGGGCCTCTCTCAATGTGTTGGTGCACGTCAGCCACCGCGGTGTGGGACACAGCACAATGTGTTGACGTCAAATGCAGCACATGGGAATGCTGTGCGCCGTGAGGGAATCGAACCCCCAACCCGCTGGTTAAGAGCCAGCTGCTCTGCCGATTGAGCTAACGGCGCGTGCGAAGAAAACTCTACCGCGCGGGCATATAGCTTTGCAAAACTCTGCCGTGCGCACTTCACCACACTGCAGTAGGGGAAAATGAACTAGGCTTGTTCTCAAGCACTCAATGAAACAAGGGGACAGTATGGGGCCTAGGGCACAGCGGCGCACACGCCACCTCACCGCGGCGACCAAACTCGGTTGGGCTAACGCCCTGTTCCTTCTCGTGGGCTCCGTTATGGGAGTGATCGCCTCCATAGGACTGTTGGAGGCTGAACTAACCCATTTAAGAGCTCCTAGCGCCGTATTTGAATGCGATTTTAACCCGCTCGTCGGTTGTGGGTCCTCGTTGCTGTCCCCGCAAGCTCACGTCTTGGGAATACCTAACGCAGTACTTGGTACCGTGTTGTTTACCGCTATCGCTACTGTGGCCGCACTGGCATTGATACGTGCGACAATCCCACGAATGGCCTGGTGGATTGCCGCATTCGGTGCCGGCGGAGGTGTCGTCACCGTTTTGTGGTTTCTTTACCTATCTGCCACCACTTTTCATGCACTGTGTCCGTACTGCCTGGTGGTTTGGTCAGCCACACTCATCATCGGATCCGTGCTTATACCCCAAGCTTTACATGCAACCGGCCATGCATCAATCAGGTCGCTGGGTGCAACGCTGTTGCGCTATACGCCACTGATCGCAGTGGCGCTTCACCTATTCATTTTCTTTATCATTATTATTGCGATGCGCGATCAAATCGGAGCCCTGTTGTGAAACCAAAACGTGAACTTACTACCATGACCGAGGATTACCTGCGGGCAATATATTCAGTTGAAGAATGGGATGATGATGGCGTCGGCGTCACAGATCTCGCTAATATCATGGGGGTTGTGCCGTCCACGGCCTCTGAAAATGTGAGGAAGTTGCGTGAAAACGGACTTGTAGACCACCAGCCGTACGGGCGCGTGAGACTGACCAAGCAAGGCCGTCTGGAGGCTGTCCAGATGGTGCGTCGACATCGACTGCTGGAAACATTTTTGCAACAGCACCTGGGATTTTCGTGGGATGAGGTGCATGAAGAAGCAGAAGAACTCGAACACGCGGTATCGGAGCGATTCATTGACAAAATAGATGAAGTGCTTGGCAACCCGGTCCTCGACCCGCATGGCGATCCGATTCCCAATAAAGACGGCGTGATTGAGCCGACCTCGACGATGACGGTTTTAACAGCCGAGCTTGACACTGATCTGACGGTGCTGCGGATCAGGGACGGGAAACCGGAAGTTTTACGTCTTTTCGAATCCCGCGGCCTGTTGCCGGGCTCCCGGATTCGAGTGATTGATCGCTCCTCCGGTACGGGCCTCATTTCGCTGGAGATTAACGGGGAAAGAGTGGACCTTCCCGAAGCGCTCGGGGCTACGATACGGGTGCGTCCCGCGCACGAGTAGTCTGTGGGCGGTCGATTCCTCGACCACCGGACCGCCATTGGTCGATTATCAGTAGTTAGCCACAGCCGGTTATCCGAGTTGCGGCGAATCGATTGACAGTGGCACGTGATCCTCCCACCCCTGACCTTCGAGTTCATGACGCAACGCTGACATTGTCGATTCCAATACGTGGTCGGTGACCTCTTTGGCGTTGGACAGTGCCAGGTCACCCTCATGACGCAGAGGGATGACGTGCAGGTGGGTATGCGGCACCTCAAAACCGGCAATGCTCAACCCGATGCGTTTGCATTCAAAAACTTCCAGCTGAGCTTGACCAATTTTTTGTGCCACAGCCATCAGGTGGCCCGCCTCCTGCGGCGGCATATCGGTCCACGCCGGATACGGATGGCGAGGCACAACGAGGACGTGGCCGGGGCGTACAGGTTGAATGGTGGCAAAGACAACGCACTTGTCGTCGGCATACACAAAACGACCGGGTATTTTTCCGTCGATAATCTTTTCAAATATAGTCATATCCCTATTGTGCACATACTTCCTGCTTTTCGTTGACGTGATGCAATAGTCGAGGACTTTAGACCCATTCAACCTGCCAATTTTGATGCGGAAGAGTAAACTGGGTGGAGTATGGGGGAACCGGAGATCTCGTGGTCGAATCCGCGAACGGGGCCCATCCACAGAAGTGAAAGGAGACTGTATGGTTAAGGCAAATGAAGTTGTGTCAAAGGCTTTACAGCAGACTTTGGTTGATCTGATTGCATTGGAGCTGCAGTGCAAGCAGGCTCACTGGAATATTAAGGGAGACCGTTTCCGCGCACTGCACCTTGCGCTTGATGAGGTCGTCGCTTTGGCGCGTACCGATCTTGACGAGGTAGCGGAGCGTCTAGCCACCTTGGGTGGCACCCCAGATGGTCGAGCAGAGACAGTAGCGAAAACTACCGTTCTGGATGAAATCGATGGCGGAGTTCTCGCCGTTGATAAGACCTATCAGCTGATGGCTGAGAAGATCCAGCAGGTATGCGATAAGATCCGCGAAAACATCCCCGCAGCAGATGAGGCCGATCCGGTTACCGGCGACCTCCTGATCGGCGTAGTTGGCGGACTCGAACAGCAGGCATGGTTCCTGCGCGCAGCTACTGAGTAGAGCTGATTGAGACAACCCGTGGCCCCGCGTCAACTGACGCGGGGCCACGGTTATTAATGGTTACCTCATCGGTGGGCAAGGCCATATGGACGGATGGGCAAAAACAGCGCGATGTGGGGTAATGTGAACACCGAATTTGTCAATGGAAGTGAGGCCACAATGAGTGAGAACACCGACGCAGTCACCCCTTACCGTTACACGGCGGAACTTGCGGGTGATATCGAGTTGCGTTGGCAGCGTTCCTGGGAAGAGTCGGGCGCATTTAACGCGGATAACCCCGTCGGTGATCTGGCGGGCCCGCTTGCTGAGCGCGATCCGTTCTATTTGCTCGATATGTTCCCCTATCCGTCAGGTTCGGGTATTCACGTGGGCCATCCACTGGGTTATATTGCCACCGACGTTATTGCGCGCTACCAGCGTATGCGCGGCAAGAACGTGCTTTACACCCTCGGCTACGATGCCTTTGGCCTCCCCGCGGAGCAGTATGCTATCGCGACGGGGCAACATCCTCGCATCACTACCGATGCGAATGTGGCAAATATGCGTCGCCAACTTCACCGCATCGGTCTATCACATGACTTACGTCGTTCATTCCAAACCACCGACGATAACTACGTCAAGTGGACGCAGTGGATCTTCCTGCAGATTTTCAATTCCTACTACGATGAGGACGCCCTCCGACCCGACGGACAGAAGGGTAGTGCGCGTCCGATTGCTGAGCTGATTGCTCAATTCGAATCGGGTGATAAGCAGACCCCTGACAAACCGTGGGCGGATATGAGCGCGAAGGAACGTGCTGATCTGCTCGACGAGTATCGCCTAGCATACGTATCCGAGGCGCCGGTCAACTGGTGCCCGGGGCTCGGTACCGTTCTTGCCGACGAAGAGGTCACCAATGAAGGCCGTTCAGAACGCGGTAACTTCCCGGTATTCAAATCGCGTCTGCGCCAGTGGATGATGCGTATCACCGCTTATGGTGAACGACTGGTGGATGACCTTGACACCGTAGATTGGCCGGAGAAAATCGTCCTCCAGCAGCGCAACTGGATTGGACGTTCGGAGGGCGCCACCGTGCACTTCGAAGTTGCCGATGGTCAGGTAACCGATTCCAAGCGCCTGACGGTATTCACCACCCGCCCAGATACGCTATTTGGCGCAACATTCATGGTGGTCGCTCCCGAGCATGAACTGGTTGGCGGCGAAGACGCCACCGTCGATGAGCTCACCGTTCCCGATGCGTGGCCCGCAGGCACGCGTGACGAATGGACCGGAGGTCATGCCACTCCGCGCGAAGCTGTGGCGGCATATCGCGCCTGGGCGAAAGCTCGCACCGAAGAAGAGCGCACCGAAGAGGGCACCGATAAGACGGGTGTATTCACCGGTATTTTCGGCACGAATCCGGTTAACGGAGACAAGATCCCAGTATTTATTGCCGACTACGTCCTGATGGGCTACGGAACCGGAGCAATTATGGCCGTTCCCGCTCACGATGAGCGTGACTGGGCATTTGCTACCCGCTTCAATATTGACATCATTACGACTATCCAACCGGACGAAGACTTCGAGGGCGGAGCTTGGACCGGGGATGGAGTTATCGTCAACTCGGCGAATGATGAGTTTTCGATTAACGGCCTTGGTAAAGAAGAGGCGATAGAAAAAATCACCGCGTGGCTCGGTGAACGCGGTATCGGTTACGCGACGACTACGTACCGCCTACGCGATTGGCTGTTCTCGCGACAGCGCTACTGGGGGGAACCATTCCCGGTGGTGTACGGCGAAGACGGTCGGGTGCACGCCCTGCCTGAATCAATGCTGCCGATTACCCTGCCAGAGGTCGATGATTTCCGCCCGCGCACATTTGACGCCGACGATGCCGATTCGCAACCCGAAGCTGCATTGGGGCGGGCGAAAGAATGGATCGAAGTTGAACTCGATCTGGGAGAAGGCACACAGACCTATTACCGGGATACCAATACCATGCCGAACTGGGCTGGATCGTGCTGGTATGAGATTCGTTATGCCGATCCGAATAACGACGAACAACTGGTCGCCCCCGAAAACGAAAAGTATTGGATGGGGCCGCGTCAAGAGGGCGCAGCCGGTGGCACTGACCTGTATGTCGGAGGCGTTGAGCACACCGTTCTACACCTGTTGTACGCCCGTTTTTGGCACAAGGTACTGTATGATCTCGGTTACGTATCGTCCTCGGAGCCGTTCCATAAGCTATTTAACCAAGGCTACGTCGAAGCGTATGCATTTGCCGATAAGCGTGGTGAGTACGTTCCCGCCGACGAGGTTGAAGGCAGTGAAGAGGAAGGCTGGACCTATCAGGGACGAGAAGTCTTCCGCGAGTACGGCAAGATGGGCAAGTCACTGAAGAACTCGGTGACACCCGATGAGATGTGTGAAGCCTACGGTGCCGATACTTTCCGCCTCTACGAGATGTCGATGGGGCCGTTAGAAGCATCGCGCCCGTGGGAAACTCGCGCGGTGGTTGGGTCATTCCGTTTCTTGCAGCGCCTGTGGCGTAACGTGGTCGATGAAAATACCGGTGCCGTTACGGTAACCGATGAGCCGGCCGATCTAGAAACGAAGAAACTAGTGGCCAAAACTATTGCGGAAGTTACCGAAGAACTCGACCATATGCGGATGAATACCGCGGCGGCTCGCATGATCGTTCTCAACAACCACTTAACCGGTTACAAACAGGTGCCGCGCGAAGCGATTGAGCCGCTGGTTCTCATGGTGGCGCCACTCGCGCCACATATCGCCGAGGAGCTGTGGGCCAAGCTTGGCCATACCGAATCGCTTGTGCGCCACCCGTTCCCGGTGGTGGAGGATGAGAGCCTCCTGGAAGAGGATAAAGTTACCTGCGTTGTTCAGATCCAAGGTAAAGTCCGCGCTCGACTCGAGGTGTCACCGTCAATTGCGGAGGAGGATTTGGTGCAACTCGCGCTGGAGACAGACGCCGCTGAGCGCGCACTCGGAGGCCGCGATCCGTTGAAGGTGATTGTGCGAGCTCCTAAGCTGGTGTCGATTGTGGTACCGAAATAAACCTTTGACATGAGGTTGTGGCACCTCGATGCGACAATGGGGTGACCATCGGAAGAAAGGCCATTGGTATGGAGGAATACACGATTGAGCGCGGCGGGGCAAAAGCCACCGTCTGTTCGCGTGGAGCTGTGGTGACATCGTGGGTTATTCCAACCGCGCCACCATTCAACATCATCGACGGGTACCGCTCGCGCGATGAAGTCGAAGAAGGCGACGGTTGCCGCAGCGCTATCCTCGCCCCTTGGTCCAACCGCATTGCTGATGCGCGGTATAC
The DNA here is from genome assembly GCA_030537795.1 of Actinomycetaceae bacterium. Lineage (GTDB taxonomy): Bacteria > Actinomycetota > Actinomycetes > Actinomycetales > Actinomycetaceae > Gleimia. The sequence goes on along the minus strand of JAUNVE010000004.1, from coordinate 70,990 downwards.
TCACGCCGATATTGAATACGATCTGGGCACTGATGAGGATGGTCGCCGTGAAGCTCTTCATGGTCTAGTGACGGAAGCCGATTTTACAGTTGTCGATCAATCGCACAGTGCCATCTCGCTGGCTACCGTCATCGATGCGGATACATATCCGCACAGAGTTCGTATCGTCGTGACATACGAGCTGGGACAACGTGCTGATTCGTGGATTCTCACCACCCGTATCAAGGGATATAACCTCGGTACCGGCCCCACTCCGATGGGTTTGGGCTGGCATCCCTATATTTGCTATGACGGTCCTCGCGACCAAGCGTATGTCACGCTTCCAGCCCGAACGACCATTCGCACAGATGATTCCCTCATCCCGTTGGAAGGTGATTTGGCCTTCGCGTCGCTGGAGACTTATGACCCGGTGACGGGTTTGGCAACGATTAAGCCGTTGGAGAATCTCGACACTGCGTTTTCTGATCTGACGGCAACGCCGGGAGAAGAAGCCCTGGTAACAGCTACTCTTCATCACGGTTCCGGGGCGAAAACCACCATGGTAGCTACTGCGCCTGCATCCTTCACTAAGGCCTCCGGTATTGTGCATCTCTTTACTGGCGAGGTGCTGGAAAATCGCCCCGGGGAATCATTGGCCTTTGAATACTGCCAGTTCATGACCGACGCTTTTAACCGTGCGGAGTGTCGTGACCAGCTCGAGGTTGGTCCCGGTGACACCCGCTCGATGACAGTGTCGCTGATTCACACGCCCTCCCCGTAAGTACGGGCGTTTGGGCGTGGGCGGCTAGGCAATCAGGTAGGCGTGGGCGCGTAGCTTCCCATCGTCTCGTTGTCCCGCGATAGCGGGACCGAGGTTCGCCAATGCCGCATGGTCCGAGGCAATTGGCTCGTCTGCACAATTGAGTACGACGGTAAGCGTGGCCTCGGAGTTCGGATCGCTCACTCGATATCGAATAACTGTATTTTCCAAATATTCGATATCGATTAGGCCGCGCTGCAGCCACGGGTGTTGGCGCCGTAAGGCGATGAGTGAGGCATACCAGTGCCAAAAACGTGCCGCCTGAGGAGAATCTGTTGCGCCGCGCGTGTCGGTGGGAAGCGACTGTCGGATGGCATCATCGCCACCGAGACGCTCTTCTTTCAGCCCCTCAAAACCAAGTTCATCACCGTAGTAGATCGAGGGAATGCCGGGAACAGTGAGGAGTACCGCTACCGCAAGTCCGACGTCGTCAATGGTTTCGAGCTGGGTTGCGATACGTGTGACGTCATGGTTCCCAATGAAGGTGAGCGGCAAAAATGTTGCGCACCATTGGCTGTGTCGACGCAGATTCCAATCGAGTTCATAGAAGTTTTGATCGTTGAGCGAAGACCAAATCGACTTCCATAGCTCGTATTGGGTCAGCGAGTCCCATCCGCTATCGAGCACCATTTGCGCATAGTCGCCGTGAATGACTTCGCCCACAATCCACACGTCGGGAAATTTTTCGCGCACGCGAGGCACTATCGTCGACCAGGTGTGCGGATTCATAGCATAGGCCGCATCGAGACGCCATCCGTCGGCGCCCGCCGCAAGCCAGTAATTCATCACGTCGGTGATGTATTGCTGTACGCGCGGATTATCGTGGTTGAGCGTAGCGAGGCCGGTATGGCCCTCAAAACAGTGATAGGACGGGAGCTCTCCGGCAGTCCAGCCTTCCCAGTTCACCTGGAAAAAGTCCGCGTGCTCGGCCTGTGGTCCGTTGACAAGTTCCTGGAGGAATGGATGGCGACTTCCCAGATGATTAAATACCCCGTCGAGAATGACCCGAATACCGCGCTGATGAGCGGCTGCTACGAAGATGTCGAAGTCGGCGCGGGAGCCAAGACGCGAGTCGATGGTGAAATAGTCGACGGTATCGTATCCGTGGGAAAAGGATTGGAAAATGGGTCCCAGTAACACCGCATTGGTGCCGAGTTTTAACGCGTGATCCAGCCAGGGGACGAGATCAGCGAGGGTGCGTTCGGGGGCGATGTCGCCTCCTTCAAGAAGCGGATTCGTGGTGGGGGCACCCAAGGCTCCCAATGGAAATACTTGCCAGGTGATTGCATGATCACTGAAGGAACTCATAGGTCTATCATGTCAAACAAAGACTATTTGTGGATGAAGCTAGGAGTGTTTGTGCCCGAGGGACATGTATTGCACAGGTTGGCGCGCAGATTTAATGCCGAAATGAGTGCCGAACCGCTTGTCGTTCAGTCACCGCAGGGAAGATTTCGCGAGGGGGCCGAAATGCTTGACGGCCTAGAACTGGAATATGCGCGTGCCCACGGCAAGCACTTATTTCTCAAATTTGGACTCGAATCCGAAGAAATATCGCCGTGGGTCCATATCCACCTCGGGTTGTATGGCAAATGGCAGTTCACTTCCTTGCGAGATACACATGACATTCCTGAGCCCGTCGGTCAGGTGCGGCTTCGGCTGATCGGGGATTCGCAGTGTGCCGATCTTCGCGGTCCTAACCGGTGCGCCCTGCTCACCTTCGATGAAGTGACTGCGGTAATTCAAAGGCTTGGACCTGACCCGCTGGATCCTCAAAAACATGATCGGACCGTATTCGTCGACAATGTGCGTCGCCGCCGTCGAAGTATGGGGGAGCTTGTTATGGATCAATCCGTGGTGGCCGGACCGGGAAATATTTACCGCGCGGAGGCACTGTTCCGCATTGGGATATCACCGTTCCGCACCGGTGCACGCACCTCCGAACGTCGTTTGCGCGCTTTGTGGGATGATTTATGCATATTGATGGAGGATGGACTCGACACCGGTGTCATTACCACCGTTCGTGACGAGGACGCCCCCGAACAGGTCATTGAGACGGACCCCGAAGCATCGCGATTCTACGTCTACCACCGCACCGGGCGGCCGTGTTTACACTGCGAAACGCCAATTTCAGAGCAATTGATGGCGGGGCGCCGCTTATTTTGGTGTCCGCGTTGCCAGCGATGAGATCGCCCACGATAGCTTTGAAACACGCGAATAAAGGGCCGCAAATCGTGGGCGGGAGCGAGTGACGCCCGACATGCGCCGCGTGCGGTAACCGGGAGCTCTCTGCCCTTTTGCGCAGTCGACTCTATTTTTGAGTGCCTGGTAGCACGTTGGTGGCTACCTGAATCGTGGTGTTTTCGCTAATCTCTTGGTCAGCCACCGATGCGATGCGCCGCAGTAGCCTGTGTCATTGAGAGCCTCAGCGTCTATTGGGAATTTCTTCGAAGCCGAGATGTTCGTATAGACGGAAGGCATCATGAGCTTGATGATGGTCGATTCGCAGACCAATCATGTCATAGCCGGCCTGGTCAATGCGGGCTGCTACTTCTCCAATAAGTGCCGTAGCGATACCGCGTCCGCGGAACTTTGGGGCCACCATTAAGTCGATAATAAAGGGGCCATCGACTTCGTCCCACGGCGGGTTGATGGTCACGAGAACTGCGCCGACAAGTTCGCCGTCCACCCAGGCTCCGACGAAGGAGTTATCGAGATGCTTTCCGAACTCACCGTTGAAGGCCAGTCGCATCTCTTCGACGGCATCAAATAGGTTTTCGGCAATTTCTTCCGAATCATACGCAACCAAATACAGGGATGCGAGGGCCGGAATGTCGTAGCGGGTAAGTGTCGCTAGCTCAATCCCGGCGGGACGATCGAGCCCGGAGAGGGCTTTTAACTGGGCATTAAGTGTGAGCTGTGACATACCTCTAGGGTATGCCTTTTTGCTCGCGTTCGAAGCTAAATCGCCCGCCGGCGAGCCGGGGGCGATTTTTTTAAAGCGGCGCGTTAGATATACAGCGTCGGATCAACAATGAGATCAGCTTCGCGGGACTCGCGGCAGATCGGTTGGTTATGAGCGGGAATACCAATTGCCACATGTTCATCGGGCACTTCTCGCACGACAACGGCGTTAGCGCCGATTTTGGAACCGGATCCAATGGTGATGGGGCCGAGTACTTTAGCGCCGGCACCGATCATGACATTGGACTCAACCGTGGGGTGGCGTTTACCCTTCACCATTGCCACCCCGCCGAGGGTGACGCCATGAAAAATGACGACGTCTTCGCCGACCTCCGCAGTTTGCCCGATGACAACACCGGTGCCGTGATCAATAAAGACGCGGCGACCGATAACAGCACCGGGGTGGATATCAATCCCGGTCACTACGCGAGCCATAGATGACACCACTCGTGCGGCGGTACGAGCGCCCGAATGCCACATCTTATGAGCCAGCCGATGCGACCAGATGGCGTGCACACCCGGATAGGCGAGGGCGACTTCAACATTTGACCGTGCGGCAGGGTCGCGGCGTCGCGCTGTCGCCATGTCTTCCTTCGCTAATTGCCACAGCGATATGCGACTATTGTGCATCTGTTAATCCCGTCACTCTTCAGCGATGTTTTTCCACAAGGGGGTTGATAGGTATCGCTCCCCGGTATCTGGCAAAAGCGTAACAATAGTTTTCCCCCGGTTGTCGGGATTGTTCGCTAGGTGATTTGCGCCCCAGAGTGCAGCGCCGGACGAAATCCCGACCAGCAAGCCTTCCTCGGCGGCGGCTCGTCGCGCGTATTCAATAGAATCTTCTGTCGTCACTGTGAGAACCCGGTCAATAACGGAGGCGTCGTAATTATCGGGGACAAAGTTGGCGCCGATACCTTGAATACCGTGAGGGCCGGCTTTTCCTTCTGTTAACACGGGTGAATCAGCGGGCTCAAGCGCCACAATCTCGATCTTCGGATTTTTCTCTTTGAGTGTTTTGCCAACACCGCTGATGGTGCCGCCGGTGCCGACACCGGCCACAAAGATGTCGACATTTCCGCCCGTGTCAGTCCAAATTTCTTCTCCCGTGTGGCGGTAGTGTGCCTGCGGATTTGCCGGGTTCGTAAATTGGGAAGCCAGCACGGAGCCGGGACGCGATTGGAGAATCTGGTCCGCCGCCTCTACAGCCCCGGCCATGCCATCTTTGGGGTCGGTGAGGACGAGTTCAGCCCCAAATGCCTTCATGAGCGTGCGGCGTTCGATGCTCATAGATGACGGCATTGCAATCACCACCCGATAACCGCGGGCGGCGCCCGCCATGGCGAGGGCGACGCCGGTGTTTCCGGAGGTTGCTTCAACAATGGTTCCGCCGCGCGTCAGTGCTCCGCTGGCTTCGGCAGCGTCCAAAATACTGACGGCGACTCGATCTTTAACAGAGGAAGCAGGGTTGAAGGACTCGACTTTAGCTAATACCGTGGCAGCATTTCCTCCGATGCGGTTAATGGCGACGAGCGGAGTATTGCCTACGGTGCGCGTAATATCAGGAAAAACAGTGGACATAACGATGAACTCCTTCGGGGAAAGATATGGGGGATTGCACGGGTGCATGGGCGGCCACGCTTAACGGAAAAGTTGAACGGGTGCAAAAGCCATGCACCCTACAGACACTCGCGCTGCCACGTCCGTAGCTGTGGATGGAACGCGGAAAAGAATCCCGAACTCTTCATTTCCTCATCATTTCCTTCATCGTTTCGATCATAAACCCATCAGTCGCTAACGTCGACCTCGATCGATATGGGCGGTAGTGGTGTTGGTGTCACTGCGCCGGCGCTGATTTGGGCAATGGTGCTGGCAAACTCATGGTGGGCGGCGGGAGTGACCGCGCAGGTAATATGCGCTGTCTCAAGATATTCCACGTTCACAATGTGGATGTCACGGTTTCGCAGTTCAGCTTCGATGCGGCCAGCGTAGGAGTGGGGGACCTGCAAGAGCCATTGATCAAGTTGGCGTATTTCAACGATCTGCGCGCGTTCTAGCGTATGCGACACGCTCGTGGAGTATGCGCGTATGAGGCCTCCGGCGCCCAGGAGTGTTCCACCGAAATATCGGGTGACGACGGCAGTCACATTGACGAGCCTTTGGCGGCGCAATACGTCAAGCATAGGAGCACCGGCGGTCCCCGAAGGCTCTCCGTCATCATTGGAATGCCCAATCTCATTCAGCTTATTAGGTTTGACTACGAATGCCGAACAGTTATGCGTCGCATCTGGGAACTCTTCGCGGACGAGTGCAATGAGGTCGCGGGCGTCTTCTTCCGTGGGCGTATGTGCCAGCGTGGTAATGAACCGCGATCGCTGAATCTCTATCTCGTGGCGTATCCACGTCCCAGTTCGCACACTACGCATCTGTCGTGAAAGCTCCTTTTCTGGACACATTGAGCGGGCTCACACCCGGCAAGATCCTGTTACCAGGGTACGCGGTTGGAATTGTGACTTTAAAGTACACGGTCGGCTTCTCCAGTTTAGGTTACGCCTCGGTTGCCTGGCTCTTAAGCAGTCGATCACCGCGAGGATAGCGCCATAGGCTCTGCCCCGGATGCGCGGCCTATGCCCAACAACTGGCAAATCACCGACGCAACCGGAGAATAGCCGATGAAAACTCCCATAACTTCTAGCGTCTGTGGTGGGTGAGTGACCTGAGCTGGGTTATTGACGGAGGACCGCTGTTAATGCCTATTGGCTCGAGCGGGCAGTGGTGGTAGGGTAGGGAAGTTGCTTCAGCGGTCAAGATCACACTGGATTCGACGGTTCAGATTGGTCAAACCCGCGTTAAACGTGGCAAAGTGTACTGTGGTAAGTTAACGAAAGATTTTGAAGGAGCGGCAGGGCTATGGCAGTTCCCAAGCGTAAAATGTCCCGCGCCAACACACGTACCCGCCGGGCCACCTGGAAAGCCAAGATGACTGACCTTGTCACGATTCGAGTCCAGGGCCGTGAGGTTCGTGTGCCGCGTCGACTAGTCAAGGCATACAAGACCGGACTTATTGATATCGACGCCTAAAACGCGTTTAGCAAAGCGGCGATTCCTCCATAGGAATCGCCGCTTTGCTGTAGTTACGCGGTGTTGTTGTATCTCCGTTGGGCGCTAGCGTTGAAAAGCCGCATATCTGCTCAATCAGCAAAGCTGGTCACGACGGAGAGCCTATGCTTTTGCTGTGATTATTTGGTGCACCTAGCTTGGTACGGCCTCCGACCCATAGTGAACACAGGCGGAGCAACCGCTGGGTAGAGGAGGGCGCCGGTCACAGGGCGGAAATCGTCGTCGAGACGATGCGCGGCGCATCAGCACCCCCGACAGGATTCGAACCTGCGACCAATTGCTTAGAAGGCAACTGCTCTATCCACTGAGCTACGGAGGCTTGGACATCGGTCATTCTAATGGCAAACGGCCGCGAATAGAAACCGCGCACCACCATGCTGCGATTGACTTCACGTCTTAGACGAGGATGCGGAAGATCTCTGAGTCGGTGGGGATTTGCTCAACCCGTAAAGGTGATGCTGCCATGCGTTTACGCAATCCAACAATGTCACCGGGGTCGTGGATATCGATACCGACGAGGGCGGGGCCGGTGTCGCGGTTGTTTTTCTTCGTGTACTCAAAGTGCACGATGTCTTGATCGTCGGCCAGCACATCTTCGAGGAATTTGCGCAGAGCGCCGGGTTCTTGCGGGAAGGTAACGAGGAAATAGTGGCGCATGCCTTCGTGTCTGAGAGACCGTTCTTGCACTTCGGCGTAACGGGAGAGGTCGTTATTGCCGCCGGAAACAATTGCGATAACCGGACCGTTAGGGATATGCGGCAGGTAGCGGCGAATAGCAGTTGAGGCGAGTGCGCCGGCAGGCTCTGCGATAATGCCTTCCGAATGGTACAGATCAAGCATTTCAGAACACACGGCTCCTTCCGGGACGATAACGACGTCGTCGAGGAGTTCGCGCAGAATTGGGAACGTCACGGAGCCGACGCGTCCCACCGCGGTACCGTCTACAAAGGAATCCACGTGGTCGATAGTCACTGGTTCGCCGGCCTGGACGGCTGCCCGAATCGATGCCGCCCCCTCTGGCTCCACACCGATGACGCGAATTTCGGGACGCATGGTTTTGATCCATACCGCAATGCCGGCAGCCAAGCCACCGCCGCCCATGGGGATGACAACGGAGTCGGTGTCGGGGGGCATTTGCTCCAGTAGCTCGACGCCGATGGTTCCCTGCCCGGCAATGGTGCGCGGATCATCGTAGGGCGGAATCACCACCATGTCATGAGCTTCAGCGAACTGTGTTGCCATCGAGTTGGCGACATCGAAAGATCCATCCACAATGACTTGGGTGATCCAGTCACCGCCGATTTTGGCGATGCGTTCACGTTTTTGTCTCGGGGTATTGGAGGGCAGAAAAATGCGGCCGCTGATTTCCAATGTCGCACAGGCAAATGCCACCCCTTGCGCGTGGTTACCGGCGGAGGCGCATACTACGCCGCGCGCCTTGCCGGCGTGAGACAGAGAGGCAATCATGTTATATGCTCCGCGCACCTTAAATGACCGGCACACTTGAATATCCTCCCGTTTAAGGAGGACGGGGACACCAATCTCATCTTCGAGTCGAGGTGAATATTCCAATGCTGTTCGGCGCGCGACGCCATCGAGCCGCTCGGCGGCGGCTCGCACATCTTCGGCGGTGGTCGGGAGCTGGTCGACAGCGGGTTTCAAAGCAGTCATGGTTAACAGTCTAGAGTTAGGCTTGCGTGCTTTACGAACCTGTCCAAACTCAGTGGGCAGACATAGCGACAAAATCGCCGGTCCGTCATAGGCTGGGACTATGCAGAAGAAGACGATACGCCGCCCGCTGGTGTGGATTGACTGTGAAATGACCGGTTTGGATTTGACGAAGGACGCTTTGATCGAGGTGGCGGTTGTCATTACCGATGAGCAGCTGCGGATTGTCGATCAGGGAATCGACGTGGTGATTAAGCCGGATCCACAGGCGGTTGAACAGATGGTGCCGTTTGTGCGGCAGATGCATACTGACTCCGGTTTACTGGAGGATTTGGACGGCGGTATGCCGCTTGCCGAAGCCCAGCAAGTTGTGCTCGATTATGTGAAGAAGTATGTGCCGCGAGCGCGACATGCTTTGCTGGCGGGCAACTCTATTGGCACTGATAAGACTTTCCTTGAGCGCGATATGCCCGACCTCATTGACCACCTGCACTATCGCGTAGTGGATGTGTCGTCGATTAAGGAGTTGGCCAAACGCTGGTACCACCGCACTTTTGAGGAAGCTCCAGAAAAACACGGTGGACATCGAGCGCGGGCGGATATTTTGGAATCCATCGCAGAATTAGAGTATTACCGTCGAGTGTTGTTTCCGCAAGGAGAGGGGCCCACGCGCGAAGAATGCCGCGCCGCGGTCGAAGAAGTCAAGAAGCTCGGTATAACCGAACTGTAGAAATTGGCGACCGGTAAGACGGTTGCGCCTTGATTTCCACAGGGTCTGGAAATTCAGTTTATCCACAACGCGATTGACGAGGCTCGACTACTGTGTGCACAGGAGAAAAGCTGATGTGTGTCCAAGTCGTTTATGAACTGAGGAGCACATATGTCAACGACAACAGCGTGGGATGCGGCTACCGCCGCCGAAGCAGAAGCAACTAGCACCGTTAAATTGCCGGTGCAGGGAAAAATTCGTACCTATGGCGGCGGAGCTCCGGCGCTGACTCTGCGTGGTAGAGCCGGTACCGCTCCCGATCTGACATTCTTACCGTCGGGAGCGCGAGTGTGTCGTTTCCGCATGGCAGTGACCCAGCGCGGCAGGGATGATGCCGGCGTATGGCATGACGTGGCAACAACCTGGTATACCGTGAAAGCCTGGAACAACCTAGCTGAAAATATTGCTCATTCAATTTTGAAAGGGCAGCCAGTTTTGGTGACCGGACGGTTGGATGTCAATCAGTGGGAAAATAAAGAGACGGGGCAACGCGGCACCGAGGTTTCCATCATAGCCACCAGTGCGGGACATGATTTGACCTACGGTACGGCTCGGTATCACAAGCTGACGAATGATGGATATGAGCAGGCTACCGGACAAGTGGATGCATCGGATCAACCTGTGCAAGGAGAAGCAACGCCGCGAAACCTTGAGCAAAAATCCTCTCAGATGTCGGCAGAAGCCACGGCAGCTACCAATCGGACATCCTCCAGTGCGCCGGCACGAGAGGAGTCAGAGGATGTAAAGGCGCCGCCTTTCTAAGCGGATGAGTACCGCCGGGGTGGGGGGCCTGGTATGAGCGATTTACCGGCGCAATGCGCCAGACCGGAGAAGCGATAGCATGCGATGATTGGTCGTCGTTCGCGCTGGAGAGCAGTTGTTGCGTACACTGGCTAGGAAACTGGAAAGATATCGCTCAACCAGGTTAAAGGTAAGCAGTGGCTGAATATATTTACTCAATGGTCCGTGCGCGCAAGAAGCACGGCGACAAGCTCATTCTCGACGATGTGACAATGGCGTTTTTGCCCGGTGCGAAGATCGGCATGGTCGGTCCTAATGGAGCGGGTAAGTCGTCGATTCTCAAGATTATGGCCGGCCTTGACGAGCCGTCGAATGGTGAGGCGCGACTGACGCCCGGCTATTCGGTGGGGATATTGCAGCAGGAGCCGCCGTTAGATGAGGATAAAACCGTACTCGAGAACGTCCAGTTGGGCGTTAAAGACATGGTAGATAAACTCAACCGCTTCAATGAGGTATCTGCGCAGATGGCGGATCCTGATGCGGATTTCGATGCGCTGATGGAAGAAATGGGTCAGCTACAGTCCGAGATTGATGCGGCCGATGGCTGGGAGTTGGACTCGCAACTAGAGCAGGCCATGGATGCGCTGCGATGCCCACCGGCGGATGCCGACGTCAAGGTGCTGTCGGGAGGTGAGCGTCGTCGCGTGGCACTATGTCGACTACTCCTGGAACAGCCTGATCTGCTCCTACTCGACGAACCAACAAACCACCTTGATGCTGAATCTGTTCTCTGGCTTGAGCAGCACCTGGCGAAATATCCAGGCGCCGTTATCGCAGTTACGCACGATCGTTATTTTCTCGATCACGTTGCCGAATGGATTGCGGAAGTCGATCGTGGCCGTTTGTATCCCTATGAGGGGAACTACACGACCTACCTGGAAAAGAAGCGCGAACGCTTGAAGATTCAGGGGAAGAAGGATGCCAAGCTCGCCAAACGCTTAAAGGACGAACTTGAATGGGTTCGCCAAAGCGCCAAGGGACGGCAGGCGAAGTCAAAGGCTCGCCTGGCGCGCTATGAAGAGATGGCGGCGGAGGCCGAACGCACCCGTAAGCTTGACTTTGAAGAAATTCAGATCCCGCCGGGGCCCCGCTTGGGATCGGTCGTTATTGAGGCTTCGAATCTCAAAAAGGGATTCGGCGACCGCACGTTGATTGACGGCCTTTCATTCTCGCTACCGCGCAACGGCATCGTTGGTGTCATCGGCCCTAATGGAGTAGGCAAAACCACCCTATTCAAGACGATCGTGGGCCTCGAGCCGCTCGACGAGGGTGACTTAAAAATCGGTGAGACTGTGAAAATCTCCTACGTTGATCAAACCCGAGCCGGTATTGATCCCGATAAGACACTGTGGGAGGTCGTCTCGGATGGTTTAGATTTCATTGAAGTGGGCAATGTCGAAATGCCTTCTCGCGCCTATGTATCAGCCTTTGGCTTCAAGGGTGCCGATCAGCAGAAACCAGCCGGAGTTCTCTCCGGTGGTGAACGCAACCGCTTGAATCTGGCGCTTACCCTCAAACAGGGAGGCAACCTGCTGCTTCTCGACGAGCCCACGAACGACCTCGATGTTGAAACACTCGGGTCGTTGGAGAATGCGTTGTTAGAGTTCCCCGGATGTGCGGTTGTCACTACGCACGACCGTTGGTTCCTCGACCGCGTCGCCACCCATATTTTGGCGTGGGAAGGCACCGAGGACAATCCCGCGAACTGGTACTGGTTTGAAGGTAACTTCGACGCCTATGAAAAGAATAAAGTTGAGCGCCTGGGCGCCGAGGCGGCGCGCCCTCACCGCGTGACTCACCGTCGACTTAAGAGGGACTAACTGTGGTGGAACGTATTTCGCAGCGCGGAGCCGTGGAACCGTTCCGTGCCATGGAGATTCTTAAACGTGGTAACGAGGTGGCCGCTCAGGGGCGCACGGTGTATTCGCTATGCCTGGGTCAGCCGTCAACTCCGGCTCCCAGCCCAGTGCGGGAGGCAGCTCACGCCGCTCTTGATCAACACCAAATCGGTTATACCGACGCCAATGGTATTCCGCCGTTACGGCAGCGCATCAGCGAGCATTACCGCGACGTTTACGGAACCGATGTTGACCCGGATTCGATTGTGCTCACCACCGGATCCTCAGCTGCCTTTACCGCCATTTTTCTGGCGGCATTTGAAGCCGGAGATACCGTGGCGATGACTCGACCGGGCTACCCTGCCTACCGCAACACCTTGGGAGCCCTTGGATGTGTTGTGCAATCGATTGATTGCGGCCCCGATACCAGATGGCAGCCGACGGTCGATCAGCTTGATGCACTGACTGAGGCGCAGGGAGCGCCGGCTGGTCTCATTATCGCCAGCCCCTCTAATCCCACGGGAACGATTCTCTCCGCTGCAGAACTCGACGCCATCACCCGCTGGTGTGATGAGCACGGAACTTTGCTGATTTCGGATGAAATCTACCACGGCATCTCATTCGGTGAAGAAACTGCGTCGGTCACACAGTTTTCTCAACAACACGTTGCAGTGGGAAGTTTTTCGAAATACTACTCGATGACCGGATGGCGGCTGGGATGGGCGGTTTTACCGCCGCAGCTTGTGCGCCCGGTGGAGCTGCTTTTGGGTAATCTCAATCTTTCCGCCCCAACTTTGTCTCAGTTGGCGGCTATACGCGCATTTGATGCGGATGCCGCGGTGGAACTCGATGCTCACGTCGAACGGTATCGCGAAAACCGCACGGTTATTATTGAAGCCCTAGAGACCATCGGATGTCGCGTCATAGCGCCCGCCGACGGAGCATTTTACTGCTATGCGGACGTGTCGCATTTGACTGATGACTCAGCTAAGTGGGCGGAAAAACTGCTCCTCGAAGCAGGAGTGGCGGTCACGCCAGGTATCGACTTCGCCCCCGATAGTACCGGCACTGATGATCTTGACCCGCAACTCGATGGCAGTCGCTATGTTCGCGTATCATTTGCGGGCGCAAAAGAAGATGTGCGCGCCGGCTGCCAATCACTGATCGACTTCGTCGGCAACTGACGCGTTTTCGAATGTCCACGTCGATGAGGACGAGCCGTCTTTTTCCGGCAGGCGAATCATCGCTTCCTGCATGGCCTCGGCAACGAGAGTGCCATCGCGGCTATAGATGCGCACGCGTCCCATTGCCCGCGAACCCTGCGCGCAGGGCGATTCCTGGTCGTAAAGCATCCACTCATTAATGTCGAAATTGCGGTGAAACCACATGGCATGATCGAGGCTGGCAAGCGCCAGGCCCGGCGTGAGCCAGGCTAATCCGTGGGCACGTAAAGCCGGTTCCATCATGACTTGGTCGACTACGTATGCCAGTAGTGCCCGGCAGACGGTGGGGGAGGGCGCCTCGATGAATGCCCGCGGTTTCATCCACAGTTGCTGATTACGGTCACGCTGTGTCGAGGCTCGCGAATACAGAGATTCTTGCACGTGCCGCACGTCGAATGCCGCGGTGCGACCGAGGAACTTTCCAACCGGGTGGCTCATGGTGCGAAAATACTCGATGGCGGATTTTAACGTTTCCGGAGCGGGGACATCAGGCATTACGCTGCTATGTTCTAATCCGGGTTGTTTGAGTTGGAAACTCGCCAGAAGCGTCAAAATATCGCGACCATCTTGAACGGCGTTCACTTGTCGAGACGAAAAAGAACGACCGTCGTGGGAGCGATGAACGCTTAGATCAAAACTTGTAAAGGGATCGCCGCCACGCAAAAAATAGGCGTGGAAAGAGTGGGGAGGACGCCGCTGTGCTTCGCCGTCCAAGGTGGCAGCCGCCGCTAATAATGCTTGGGCGATCACCTGCCCGCCGTAGACGCGGTTAAGCTGGGGAAGTGATTGAGCAGTGAATCTATCGTCGCCGGCTTCTTCAAGTTGCAGGACCCGCAGTACCGATGCCAGTGGCTCTTCGGTAAGTTGGGGGACAGCGATCGGTGTCGTCATAGTTTCTATTGTGAAGGAAAACTGGAGTTTTCACATCTGGTGGCTGCACTTTTGTGCAACGTAGGATTGTCGAATCCCCATATTGGTAACAAATCTCGAGGAAGGCATTAGTATGTGAGTTGGCTTACAGTGCAAGTGGGGAGAGGTACGTGACTGCGGCACAAAATCTAGTAGATGCCTTGGGCGGTGTAGACAATATCATTGAGTTGGAGCCGTGCATGATGCGTATTCGGGCAATTGTGCGCGACCCTCTGGCGGTCAATGAAGAGGCGATCCGGGCAACCAATCCGCTAGCAGTTGTGTGCTCTGGACAGTATGTGCAAATCATAGTCGGACCGCAGTCAGACGAAATTGTGTCGCATATGCTCGAAATCGTCGAAGCCGAGGATGTGAATCGTCCCACCGAAGAGGATAAATCGAAATCTGCCGGGTGAGTTTAGCAGCGTTGTAGCTTAAGATCAGGTGAGACCCCATAAATCCGTGCCGGAGAAATCAATGACGCCTTCACAACTCCCATCTCAAGCCGTCCAGTTATTGCATGAGCTCGCAAAAGTTCACGGTGTGTCAACCACCTACTGGGACTGGCATGGACGACAAAAAGTCGTTGCCCCAACCACCCTAATCCGCGTACTGAAGGCACTGGGAATTGCGGTATCTCAAACACCTTCGGAACAAGAGCTATCTGCTTTAATCGACGCCGCCGAGGACGAACGCTGGAAGACGATTGTTCCTATTTGCACGATTCAACGCGAGGGCGTGTGGCGCGAAGTTTTTATCCACGTCCCCGACGGTGAATCAGTCACGGTGATGGTCACCTGCGAGGACGGTGAAACGCGAGAGCTGACTCAGGTGGAGAACTGGGACCCGGCGCGCATAGTAGATGGCGCACCTCGCGGACGCGCCGCTTTCGCTCTCGATGAGACCCTGCCGCTGGGCTATCACACGATTACCGCACGTTTGGGTAACGGGGAACGCGGCCAAGGGCATCTCATTGTGGTTCCGCAACGGTTGGATACGCCGGTACTTGATGAGCGAGCACAACAGTGGGGAATCTCCTCGCAACTGTATTCTGTGCGCTCGCGGGAGGCGTGGGGCATTGGAGATACACGTGTTCTCACGCAGTTAAATGAGGCTTTTGGGAAGCTAGGAGCCGATTTTCATCTCATTAACCCGGTGCACTGCGCTGCCCCGGTTTTACCTATTGAACCGTCCCCGTATCTTCCAGTGACGCGACAGTTTAACGAGCCGCTGTACATTTACCCGCAGGACATCCCCGAATTTGACGCGCTACCGGGTGCGACACAACTATTTGTACGCGAATGCCACCGACTATCTAAAGAAGAAACGACGGATATGCCCGGTCTCATTGACCGCGACCAGGCGTGGATCGCCAAAGGGGAAGCCCTGCGTCATATTTATCGCCATGGTTTGAGCCCCGACCGTGAGCAGCAGTTCGCCACTTTCATCGACGATAGCGGCGCTGGCCTTCGCAAATTCGCTCTTTGGTGCGCGCTGGTTGAAAAATACGGCATGGAATTACCTCGTCAATATCGCGATGCCACCAGCGCCGCTGTGGAAGCTTTCGCCCAAGAACATGCCGATGACGTCCGTTTCCACATGTGGATGCAGTGGGTATTAAGTGAACAGCTAGAGCAGGCACAAGCCAGTGCCATTAACGCCGGCATGAGCATCGGCGTGATGGCTGACTTGGCCGTAGGAGTACATCCGCACGGTTCGGAGGTGTGGGCAGAACCTCACATGTTCGCCTCCGATATGACGGTGGGAGCGCCGCCCGACATGTACTCTCAGCTGGGTCAAGATTGGTCACAGCCACCGTGGAATCCACGTGAGCTAGCAGGCGTGGGATACGCCCCGTTACGCACCATGATCCGAGCCGCTGTATCTCATGCCGGAGCGGTTCGCATTGACCATATCCTCGGCCTATTCCGCCTGTGGTGGATCCCGGAGGGCGAAGCCGCGAATCGAGGCACATATGTTAACTACGACCACGAAGCAATGGTGGGGATTTTGCTTCTCGAAGCGCAACGCGCTGGCAGCGTAGTTATCGGTGAGGATCTCGGAACAGTAGAGCCCTGGGTGCGCGATTACCTCAATGAGCGCGGTGTACTTGGTACCTCGATCCTGTGGTTTGAACGCGATGCACAAGGACAGCCTATTCACGCCGATCAGTACCGCCGTAACGTACTTGCGGCGGTCAATACCCATGATTTGCCTCCAACCGCCGGATATCTGCGTGGAGTGCAGACAACCATTCGTCATGAGCTGGGCCTCATTGTTGACGATATAGAAGATGTGAAGGCTCATGACCGGCGCGAATTAGACACCATGCTTGACCGACTCATCGAATACGGTTTGCTGGAAGAAGGAATGCGCGAGGACGAACAGGCGATTATTGACGCCCTCTACCGGTATATTGCGCGCACACCATCGAAATTACTAGCGGTATCACTGGTTGATATTGTGCGCGACGTACAACCGCAAAACTTCCCCGGTACCCACACCGAATACCCCAATTGGAAACTCCCGCTGTGTGACAACGAAGGTCGCGAAGTGACGGTGGAGCAGTTGCACAACTGCAATATCGCGCGCTTTGCGGAGGTAATGAATACCGCGGTCGGCAAATAACCGATCCGGGTAGCTTCGCATGCGGTGACTGTTGCCTCGGGACCGTGAACAGTACCAGTTAGGCATCCCCGGCTACACCCCGAATCTGTGTCGAGGGCGATGGGGGCTTGTTCAGGGAATATCCCGATACCCGTCGATGCATTGATCTGCAAGCATAGGGGTGTGAAAGCACAACCGAGCAAAACAACCTATCTGCATGCCCACGATAGGCAGGGATTGATCCTGCGTTCCGTCACTAAAACCTATTCGCGCGGGAGAGAACAAGTTCCGGCGTTACGAGGAATAAGCCTGCGGCTCCCCGCCGGATGCCAGGTGGCATTAATGGGGCCCTCGGGCTGCGGAAAAACTACCTTGTTGCACTGCATGGCAGGCATTATTCGGCCCACCTCTGGAGCCATAGAAACTAACGGAGTGGATCTGACACGCATGTCGCAACCTGAAATCTCCCGCTTTCGTTTAAGTAACTTCGGCTTTATTTTTCAAGACGAACAACTCCTACCGGAACTGACCAATGAAGAGAATATTGCGCTACCTCTCATGCTTGCCGGACACACTCGCTCAGACGCCATACGCGCAGCTGGAGAAATACTCGAACGTCTGCATATCACCGCACTGGCCAGCACGCGACCCGGCCAAGTTTCGGGCGGTCAGGCACAGCGTGTCGCCATCGCTCGCGCCCTCGTCACCGCCCCATCAGTGGTTTTTGCCGATGAGCCGACCGGTTCGCTCGACCAAGCCACCGGCCATCAAATTATGCGGTTGCTAACTCATGTCTGCGCGGAAAACGGAGCCACCCTGGTACTGGTCACCCACGACCAATCCGTCGCGAGATTCTTGCCGCATACTGTACACATGCGTGATGGACTCATAGCCACAGAAGGAGCGCGACAATGAATCCCACAGTGGCTGCTGCCCGCGCCCTCATCCGCGGAAGAGATCGCGCAACATGTATTCTTACCATCTGCGCATTCGCTCTTCCCCACACGCTATTTCTCACCGTTATCGCAGGGGTGCATGCTTTCACGGTGCGTCAGCACGAAGATGGGCTGGAGGGGGCTCCCGCCGGAGTATATGTCGCTCTTGCCTATATTGCGGCCGTCCTGCTTATTATGCCCGCACTGTCGATGGGAGCAGCGGCGGCCAAACTCGGCCTGCTGCGCCGCTCCCAAGATCTTGCTGTGATGCGTCTGCTGGGATTGTCTCCTATGCGAACTAAACTCGCCTCGGTTATAGAAGTCACCCGCGCGTCAGTTATTGGTGTGACTATAGGTATCGCACTGTACGCTGCGACCATGCCGATGTGGACACTCGTCAGCTTTCAAGGCAAGTACTTAACCGTTGCGGAAATGTGGGCCGGACCGCTGATGATTGCGGGGGCTTCATTGCTCATGATTATCCTCGGCATGATGAGTACGTGGTTAGCCATGTACCGCGTTTCAGTGACGCCTTTAGGAGTGGTTCGCCAGTCCCGGCCCGCCAGAGTCAATGTGATTGTCATTGTCATAGCTTTCGCTATTGTGATCGCCTGGTTCTTAATCGCCCCGGGACTATTCCAGGCAGATCTGGCGTGGGGAGTTGGTATTGGGGCATCGTTCCTGGCGGTTTTCTTCGTTAGCCTCAACTTTGTCGGCGCCTTCACTATCGGAATTATCGGACGAATCGTCACGCGTTTGGCCGTCACGCCCTCCGCTCTCCTCGCAGGACGGCGTATTATTGAGGATCCGCGCTCGCTGTGGCGCTCATACGGAAACATGGGGCTTGTGACCTTTATCGTCGGCGTGCTGTACCCAACCATCAACCGGCTTTACGCAGACGGCTCCGGTGTAGATGAGGATCAGGTGATTTTTGTTCACGATCTGGGGCAGGGGCTACTCATTACACTCGGCTTCACCTTTGTGCTGGCGGCAATTTCTACTGCTGTCAATCAGGTAACGTACACGATTGACAGTATTGGACGCGCTGAAACGCTCCTGCTGGCTGGCGCTTCCGAGGGCTTTCTCAACAGTGTGCGACGCACAGAAGTGCTGACCCCGCTGCTGGTTGTACTTCTAGGAGCACTCGCCGCAGGAACCATATTCGCACTGCCCGTTCAAGTCGGGGAGCCGTCACTATTTGGACTGGCAGTGGTGATCGGGGCATGCGCCATCGGTACGGTTACCGTTGCGGCGGCCTCTGAAATTACCCGTCCGGTGCGTCGTGCGCTATTGAAACAGCGCGCGGTATAACGCGGTTGGTTTAGCTACTGTCGCCCGGGGTGATCACGGAGTATAGGTGGTCGCCGCGGGCGATCTCCTCGCGGTTGTGAACCTGCAAATCGATCAGGTCTTTAGGCAGGTCGCAGGCGATCACCGACACGGAGGTCGACAAGCCTCGTTCAATTGCAACGGAGGAATCCCAGCGCACAACTGTGTCGCCTACCTCCACGTGGTCACCTTCATTCTTAAGCACATCGAAGCCTTCGCCCTTTAGTCCGATAGTGTCAATGCCCAAGTGAACAAGAATGCCAATACCGGCCGAGGTAAAGACGATAAACGCATGCGGGTGTACCTTGAGAAGTTTGCCTGCCACCGGGGCGCATACTTCGTGCCACCGTTGTTCAACCGGCGCCACAGCACATCCCCAACCGACAATACCGGCCGAAAGCACCGGGTCTTGCACGTCCGCTAACGGTAACATTGAGCCGCTCAGCGGTGAATACACATCAACCATTACGCAATAGATCCAATAGCGTCGGCAATGTTATCAGCCTCCGGTCCGACAACCACTTGGATTGCTGAACCAACTTTGACCACGCCGAATGCGCCGGCTGCTTCCAGAGCATCATCGTCAACAACACTCGGATCCTTAACCTGAGCGCGCAGACGTGTAATACACGCTTCTAGAAACTCGATGTTCTCTCGTCCACCAAGGCCAGCGACAATCGCTGTCGCCTTGCGCTCAACGGCTTCACTCATTTCTGTCTCCTAGCATCCCGCCGGAAAGCCTACATAACGAGGATACCCCGTTGTGGTGCAAATCACCCAGTAAATCGCCTGAGGCTAGGTCGTGAGTTGTGCGTGAATAGCCCGACGGGCCTCAGAAACCTCTTCGCTAATGAGGCGACGAAGGCCGGCCGGAGCGGCTTCATGATCTGCCAGCCACTGTTCACCCATGGCGACCACGTCAACATCGGATAGCCTTCCCACAATTCTACTGGGGAAGCCTAGCGACACAATATCTTGTGCTGTGTGTGAGGTATTGTCCTGCCATATGCGTTCAAGCGAGGCAAAGAAAATCTGCGCGTGCTGGCGGTACAGCTCGGGTGAACGATTCACGCCTGCCCAGTATCCTTGGCCCGTCGCAATTCGCATATCATTCGACAGTGTGCCGTCAGAAATGAGAGCCGCAAACGCCGTATCCTTCACTTTTTGATCGGGGAGGGCGGCTCGAGCTTGCGCCGCCATTTGTTGGCCGGTGAGAGTCGAATCGACAGCTAGTTGGTCATCGATATCGGTGGTAGTAGCAACGCCGGCAGCAGCAGCGCTAATGAGTAGCTCCCAGCTCAGATCGTGATCAACATCGAGACCGATGAGAGTTTCTTCCCCGATGCGGAGATTATTGATGGCCTGTGCTTGCTCGGTTGTATACGCGCGCCGAGCCGCAGCCAGAACGAATAGACGCTGGTGATCAGTCTGTGCTGAAGCTGCTCTGGCGAGCAGTAGAAGTCTGTCACCAATATGTTCTGCAATATCCGCGTAGTTATCATTTCCGACATATAACGTCATCGCTGTGTCTATATGGCGCAACCACAGTGACAACATGGTGATATCGGTTTCGGTGGGGAGGGCACTTAACGCCAGTTCAATATAGTCCAGGGCGCGCATTTGCCCGTCGCGTACCATATCCCACGCCGAAGCGAGTATCACGGCTCGCGTCAAAGCCTCGGGAAAATCAGCGATTCGTTTGATGGCGAAGGCAAGGGAATCATCATCCAAACGAATCTTTGCATACGCTAAGTCACCGTCATTAATGAGAATGAGATCGGGTCGGCCTATTCCACGTGCACTTTCCACTTCGGTGGTGCTGCCGGTGACATCGAGTTCTTGGTGGAAAACTCGTTCGATTCGGCCTGCTACATCGGAGTATCCCGCTACTGCGAGACGGTGTGGCCGCAGAGAGGAACCGGGGGTAAAACTCTCTTGCACTACAGTTAGCGATTCGATGATGCCAGCTTCATTCACCGCGATTTCGGGGCGCAAAAGCGTCACCCCGGCTTCTTCAAGCCAGACTTGAGACCAGGAGGCCAGGTCGCGACCGGAGGCGGCTTCCAATTCATTAAGGAGATCAGGAAGGGTGGTATTTTTCCATGCGTGTTTGGAGAAAT
Source organism: Actinomycetaceae bacterium (assembly GCA_030537795.1). Lineage (GTDB taxonomy): Bacteria > Actinomycetota > Actinomycetes > Actinomycetales > Actinomycetaceae > Gleimia. The sequence continues at coordinate 49,911 of JAUNVE010000004.1, read as the reverse complement.
ACTCGTTCACGGCGGTGAAGAAGTTCTCCCGACCCACGTAGGATACGAGCTGTCGAAGTACGGCCGCTCCCTTCGCATAGGTGATGCCGTCGAAGTTGACTTCCACGTCCTCCAGATCGCGGATTGGAGCGACGATCGGGTGAGTAGATGGTAGTTGATCCTGTGTCAGTCCCCAGTCTTTACGCGCCATGAAACCAGTCCAGGCATCACTCCACTCTTCCGTGCCCTCGGCAAGACATAGATGGGACATGAATTCGGCAAAAGACTCGTTGAGCCACAGATCATTCCACCATCGCATCGTCACCAGGTCCCCAAACCACATATGGGCCAGCTCATGGAGAATCGTGTTGGCTAGCCCTTCAAGTTCGGCTGCCGTGGGCTTTGAGCGGAAAATATATTGGTCGCGGAAAGTGACGCAACCAGCATTTTCCATGGCTCCGGCATTGTATTCGGGGACGAAAACTTGATCGTATTTGCGAAATGGGTAGGGGCGCCCGTATTCGCGCTCAAAAAACTCGAATCCTTTGCGTGTCACGTCCATCACCCAGTCGGCATCGAGATGATCGATCAACGACTGACGGCAGTAGACACCGAGAGGAATTTCGCGTCCGTCGGATGAGGTAAGAGTTCCTGTCTGGCCGACGTACGGTCCCGCGACTATAGCGGTAATATAGGACGACATTTGTTCGGTGGCTGTGAAATGCCAATGCTTGACACCGTCACCAGCTTCTGGCTGGGGAGTAGGAGAATTCGACAGCACAATCCAGTTGTCGGGTGTGGTGACATGGAAAGTGAACTGTGCTTTCATATCGGGTTGCTCGAATACTGCGAATACGCGTCGAGCATCGGGAACTTCAAACTGCGAGTAACAGTAGTCAAGACCATCCGCAGGATCCGTGAAGCGGTGTAGGCCTTCTCCCGTATGCATATAGCGGCATGTAGCAGTAACTGTGAGTTGGTTGCGTTCTGCTAGGTTATCGACCTGAATACGCGAGTCCTGAAAAGCGGCGGTGTCGATTGGCTCCCCGTTGAGTTCAAGGAAACTCACCTCATCGGCGATGAGATCCACGAAAGTTGAGGCCCCCGGATGGGAATCAAAGTCGATTACCGTATGAGAAATAAAAGTATCGGGGCCGGTGGTCAGATCCAGCGAAACATCGTAGTGGTAAACGGTGACGAGTGAGGCTCTCTTTTCAGCTTCACTGCGCGTGAGGTTCTGACCGGGCATAGTGTCTCCCATCTGTGTTTCGCGGCCATGCTAAGCGAGTACTCGGGCCTGTAAATGGTGAATGTTATACCACCAGTGTTGCACGTTTGGGCGCGCCAGGCTGTTTTTGCAGTTGGTTTGTCGCCGATGCCCGGTCGTATATTCTTTCTGCGCGTAGGTTCTCTCCCGCCGCATCGAAGCTCATAAGGTAGCGCCTACAAGCTTCGAAATTGCTGTCAGGCGGAGACTACACCGGGTAGAGCCTCCGCCTGACAGGTTTAGGCGCTGCCTAGTTTCACCAGATTTCTACACGTTGTTCGGGAGGAAGCCACATTCCGTCAGACTCCGTGGTGCCGAAAACTTCGTGGAATACATCCATATTGCGTAGTACTCCATTACACCGGAATTCGGCGGGCGAATGGGGGGCGATGGCTAGTAGTTGGATAGCGTATTCATCCCGTGATTTTGAACGCCAGATGCGAGCCCACGAGTAGAAAAAAGCCTCCGCTCCGGTAAGATCTCCGCATTGATCATCCCGTGGCGAGTCGATTCCTCTTTCCTGCAGTGCTATCTGGTAGGCCTTCCAGGCAATGCTAAGGCCGCCAAGATCACCGATATTTTCACCAATGGTCAAGGCTCCGTTAACGGTGTAATCGTCGTCAAGCTGGGCGGGTGAGTACGCATTGTACTGGTCGATAAGACGTTTCGTACGATTCTCAAATTCCGCTCGATCAGCGTCAGTCCACCAGTTGCGCAGCAACCCCACACCGTCGTATTGCGCCCCCTGGTCGTCAAACCCATGTCCAATTTCATGGCCAATAACCGCCCCGATAGCTCCGTAGTTGACGGCGTCGGATTCGTTGGGAGCAAAGAACGGTGGCTGCAAAATAGCGGCTGGGAAGACGATTTCATTCATCAGCGGGTTGTAGTAGGCATTGACCGTCTGTGGTGACATAAACCATTCTGTGCGGTCGACGGGTTTATCCAGTTTCTGAATTGAACGGTCGAGTTCAAATGCCGTGGCATGACGTACGGAGGCTATCAGATCGTCACCAACCTGCAGTGATGAATAATCTCTCCACTGATCGGGGTAGCCGATTTTTGGGGTGAACTGACTCAGTTTGTTGAGCGCCTTGACTTTAGTTTCCTCACTCATCCAGTCAAGTGAGCTAATCGAGTGTCGGTAAGCCTCAATCAGATTATCGACTAGATGTTGCATCTGTTCTTTGTATTCGGCGGGGAAATGCCGTTCGACATAGGCTCGGCCCAACGCTTCTCCCATGGCTCCTTCGATAAAGGCGATGGCGCGTTTCCACCGGGGGCGGATTTGAGTTGCCCCAGTTAGCGTGCGGGAGAACTCAAACTGGGCTTGGACAAAGTCATCGGTGAGATATGGAGCGCGCGCGGTCAACACCCGTGCGATAAGCCAGAGCATGATGTCAGCACGGTTATCCTCACACCAGATTTCAGTCAAGCCGGTTGCAAATGAAGGCTGCCGCAAATTCATACGCAGATCCGGTGTGGGCTCGAATTGGAGGGCGCTTAACCATTCTTTCCACGGGAAGTTAGGGTAGCCTTCTACGAGTTCCTTCAAAAGGAGCGGATTATTTCCTTTCACAGCGTCTCGAGTAGAGACATTATCCCAGTGGTGGGAGGCGATTCGTGTTTCAAAATCCAGCACTCGAGTTCCGAAATCACTGTCGAGATTGCGCAGTGATTGGGGAATCAGACTATTTTCGGATGCTTTCAGGAGCGTCGCTAAAGTGTTGAGGAACTTGACGTATGACGCACGGATTCCGCTGTAGCGCTCTTCTCGGTAATATGATTCGTCGGGTAGCCCCAAGCCACTTTGAAATAAAAATAGTGCATACCGTTCAGGATCGTTCATATCGGCATCGACGAGGGCGCTCATCATGCCTCCAACGCCGGTACGTTGTAGCTTTCCCATAGCCTGCGCCAAATCGGTTAGCGAAGGTGTCTGAGCTAAGAGTGCCAGGTCTTCACTGAGAGGCTCTACCCCCGCCGCATTGACGGTAGCTTCATCCAGAAACTGCGAGTAGAGTGCGGCAAATTTTGATTCATTAGCGTTCGTTGCTTCAGTGAGGACCTCATTGAGGATGTCCCTCACCTGTTTTTCTGACTGGTCACGTAGGGCATAAAACGGGCCATCTGATGGTCGATCTGCGGGAATGGCGTGATTTTTCAGCCACGTACCATTGGTATAGCGATAGAAATCATCGGTTGGTTTGACCGTTGCGTCCATCATCGCAGGGTCAAGAACAGGAGAAGTTTTATCTGTTTTTGTCATGGGGTCTACTCTACTTGGTTTTACTCTCACCGCCCGATCGGCGATAGCGGTTCCAAGGAGGCACAGATGTCTGGGAATAACGGTGTAATTTCTCAGCGAATTTTCAGGCGAAATTCGGTGATTATCTAAAGTCTGTTTTTACAGTAGAAGACACGAGGTTGAGAGGAAATCTCAGCTCTCACTGTGTTGATGGGATAGTCGGGCGAGGCGCCTTAAGGGCGCCTCGCCCGTTCCATTATTTCGCCCTCCTGCGGTGAATCTGGCATCCGTGGAGACTTCTCTAGGCGGTAGTCATCATTGTTAAGCGATATGCCGTGACGAATAAATGCGTCCATCATCACCGGGTGGCGAAGAAGCTATGATGAGAATTCAGGACCAGATTTAGGAGTCACCATGTCGAAACGAACTGCTGTAGTTACCGGAGCTTCCTCCGGTATCGGCCGGGCAACGGTATGCCAGCTGACTGCCTCCGGTTGGAATGTCATTGCCGTGGCACGACGCGAAAACCGCTTAAAAGATCTGTCTGCAGAAACCGGCTGCGCATACCTAGTCGCGGACCTGACCGAGGAAAGTGGAATCTCAGCTGTTGCGGATTATGTTAGTGAATACGGGCCAGTGGATGCTCTTGTCAATAACGCCGGCGGCGCATTTGGGGTGGATTCTATAGCGGAAGCCGTCGATGAGCGCTGGCAGAAAATGTTCAATCTCAACGTCATGGCAACGCTTCGTGTGACGAAAGCTTTACTACCGGCAATGAGGAAACGCGGTGGAAGCATCGTATTCATCACCTCAACCGCGGCACATGATACTTACCCGGGTGGGGGAGGCTACGTGGCCGCTAAACATGCTGAGCGAATGATTCCATTGACGATGAGGCAGGAGTTAGTGGGCGAACCTGTACGCATCATGGAAATTGCTCCCGGTATGGTGCACACCGAGGAGTTTTCGCTCAACCGTCTGGGCACGCAAGAAAAAGCGGATGCCGTTTATGCGGGAGTAGATCAGCCGCTTGTCGCCGAGGACATCGCAGAAGCTGTGACGTGGTGTCTCAACCTTCCCGATCACGTCAATATCGATTCGATGATTATCCGCCCGGTTGAGCAGGGTACCAATACGTTGACGCGTCGCATGGGAACAACGCAGACACCGTGATAAGGCAAACCGGGGCTACCCATGCTTAATGCTCGGTAGCCCCGGTCAATGGACAGTGATACAGTTCGGCAGTTATACGCTAGTTGTCCATTTCTTTCTTGGCGATGTCCCCGCTACGTGAATCAATTTCGATTTCAGCAAAGTCGTTGCCATTTTCATCATCGAAGTCCATTTCGTAAACGATGATGCCGTTGTTTTCATCCAGTTCGCATTCGTCGAGATAGCCGCCGCCGAGCTCATCAAAGGCTTTTTGAATGGCTTCGGTGGCAGAGATCGCGTCGGCTACTTTGGCGAGGTCGTCTTGGTCAGCGTCTTTACGCTTATGCTCGGTAACCGAACCGTCGGCACTCACGTAGTAGGTAACTTCTTCCTCGCCCTCAATGACTTCGATTTCCCAGACTTGGTCGCTGTCTTCGCGGTCGAGTTCAATCAGTTTGCCACCGTTTTGAGCTTCCGCTGCCTTGACAGCATTGATCGCATTCGCGGTATCAGCAAAGGGCCCATCTCGATTCGTATCTTCCTGGCTATGAGAAGAATCAGATGTATCGGTGCTCTGAGACTGCGTGGTTTCCGGTGCGGGAGAGTTTTCGGAATCATGTGGGCTGTCGCCACACCCGGATAAGGTGAGAGCCAGTGTTGCTGTGGATATGGTTGCTAAAATACGCATTTTCTTCATGCTTCAAGTCTTGAGCCTTTGCGGGCGGGGCGCAAGTTTTACCAGTTGCCTGGCATCATGCGAATACCATGGTATTAGCGAGGGTGTTCAACGAATGTTTCGGTTGCCGCGTCGAATTCATACCGAACGTCGTGAGGAACTGTCCACCCAATAGCACACACATCGTTGGGGCCTTCGGTGGTAGCGACAGCAAAGATCTCACCGTTTGGTTGAATATCGATATCGCTATGCCGGGCACCGCAACGCTCGGAAACAAACGCGGGATGTTCTAATTGTCGCGGCTCACCCTTTGCCGGATCCCACACGAACACAACGAACTCGACGAGCCACCCGTTGCCCCCATAGACGGAGGTTGAGTGCATAAGTGGCACTATTAGATCCTCGTAGCCATCCTGATTGAAGTCACCGTAGTAACTATCTGGATTATCAAAATCCCTAAGAGTTGCGCGTGGCGACTCTGGATACAGAATTACCCAGTCCTCGTCTGGCGGTGCTTGCGTGAGGAACATTTCCCCGTCGGTTAATGTCAGTTCGGTTAACCCATCGAACTGATCGTGGAGCGCATAGGTGGCGTTACGAAAGTCGAAATCCCGAATAGCGTGACGATTAATTGGCAGAAACTGCGGTACGTCCAGGGTTGACACAGCTTGTTCGGTTGATGTCAGATCGGTGTGAGAAGGAGCCAGCCGGTAGAGGGATTGTCCGTTGGCTTCTGCCGCTACGGCCTCCAAATATGAGATGTACTCCTCGTTTTCAAAGACCTGTGCGGCAGCAATATCGATGGTGGCAGGGACTTCGCTGACGGCGATTGTATTGGCCGCAATCGACACGTAGCCGGGGTTGTCCAGTGGGTATGCCCACACCGGATTACCTGTTTGGAGATCAAAAGCGGTGACTTCTGCCGCTGGGATGGAATATCCATCTGCTCGACCTGCGAAATCGGGTGCGTGTTGCGTTCCTATGACGAGGTTGTCAACGATTCCGTAGAGTACATCGGCTTCGAAACCTGCTGTGTCACAGAACCACTGGTGGGCAGATTCATCCCATGTGAAATCTCGATCAGCAAAGGTGACCTGTTGCTCTGAAGCTCCCACGGTTGATATGTGGGCGTAGGACTCTAGGTGTTCAACCAGTGTGTGGCGTGGGTTCGACAGCGGTTTTCTGGTATCTGCTACGTCGATCTGTGTTATAACGGGGGCTTTTTCAGTGTTATCTGAATCGAGCGATAGAGTTTCGACGCTATATGATGCGTTTGTGTCTTTCACTCGCACGATCAGGTTGTGAACGCGGGTACCGTCAGCGCTTAATGCACTCGACAGCACGAGTGATTGATCAGACAGTGGGCGCTCATCGACTTTGACTACACCGTAGGAGAAAGTTGCTTTATGACCGATGGTGAGACCGTACAGTACGTAGGAGAGCACTGCTATCACCAAAACTAGAACGACCGTTACGGTTATGTACAGCGCATTCGTTGGTTTCTTTACCGCGGGAGCTACTGCTGGACTGGGATAGGACATACGTAACACCTCTCGCTCAGTAAAAATTCTAACCCACCAGCGCCAGCAAATCTCTGACTCGGCTCGCGGTCGGTGGCAATGGAAAACAGTATGACTGTAAATCCGGTGAGCGATAGGGGCCGGCGTATACGGCTGAGTCCGAAATGTGGTTGTTGCCAAATGTTTACGTTGATGCCACATTAATGGCAACCCTTTTTGCCCATTGGCAATGACCCGCGAATTGTGCTGAATTTTCAGTAAAAATGGGAAAGTGAAGGCCCGTTGTTTTTTCTGCGGGTGCTAATGGTCAACCGATTTATGAAGTTGAAAGTTCACCTTTATGATTATGTTTGCTAACCTGCCAATGGTTAGTTGAGCCTAACCTAAGCTCTCTCGTGACTTGCGTTGAAACCTTGATGCGCATGCGTCGCACGCTATGCGATGGAGGCTTCACCGCCTAAGAAAGGACATGGAATGGTGAACACGCGTTCGCGACTCATGGCGCTACTAGGAAGCGGCGCATTAGTCGCTTCCGTCGGATTGGCTGGATGCTCATCAGACGCTCACAATGATGCTGGCTCCGATGAAACTCCCCAGGAGACAGACAGCGTCATTTCGATCACCGATATTGTCGACCACACGGTTGAGTTCGATAAAGTACCCGAGAGAATTATTCTCGGCGAATCCCGTGCGGCGTATACACTCGCTTTTCTCAATAAAGATGACCCGCTCAAAGGTGTCGTTGCCTGGGGGAAAGATCTGCAGAAGAACGCTCCTGACTTCTACGATAAGTTCCTCGAAAAGTTCCCCGAAGCTGCCGATATCCCCACCATCGGTTCACTCAAGAAGGGGGATGTGACAGTAGAGAACCTTCTTGAGTTCGATCCTGACGTCGTCGTCCTCACCCAAGATATGTATGACGTAGCCCAGTCGAAAGGAATGATCGATAAACTCGACAGTTCTGAAATCAAATGGGTGGTGACCGATTATCGGCGTCAACCGGTAGAAAATACGGAAGCGACCGTTGAAATTCTCGGAAAACTGACCGGCAATGAAGAAAATGCGCAGAAATTTATTGAGTACTACAGAGGAAAGACCGATGAGGTAAAGTCGAAAGTTGCAGATGTCGGGGCTGACAAGCCCAAAACATTCCTGTGGCGCGCTGCCGGACTCATCGCGTGCTGCGCCACGTTTAAGGATTCTAACTTCGGCACCATGATCGACATGGCGGGCGGCATTAACCTGGGTGACGAGTTACTTCCCGCAGATGTGCAAGATGGCGACCTCACGCCGGAGCAGATACTTTCAAGCCAACCCGATCACGTGGTTGTTACCGGTGGAGCTTGGGGCGACAAAGAACTTGATGAGGGCGCCAAAACGTCATTTGTTGAGCTTGGCTATGCAACCGATCACGACCGTGCAGAGCAGTCGCTTCGCGACGAGTTAAAGCAACCGGGCTTTAGCGAACTTGAGGCTGGTAAAAACAGCCAGATGTACGGCATCTATCACCAGTTCTACGATTCTCCGTACAACTTCATAGCCATCAGAGCATTCGCGCAGTGGCAGCATCCTGACTTGTTTAGTGATGTTGATCTGGAGAAGGAGTTTATGGAGTTCCATGACGAATTCATGCCGTTCGACTACAGCGGTACGTTCTTCGTTCAACTGTCACAGTAGTCGTATTCGGCCGCTATGACGCACACAGTTACACGAGGCGGCGATGATGCTCACGGTGTCATCGCCGCCTATCGTCAAACCATCTTTCGACGTGTCCTCATTCTGTTTGTCATCGTTGCTGCCACCGCGGCGCTGATCCTGTGGGCGGCTACTCTAGGTCCACTCAATATCGGTTTGCGGGAATTATGGCAGGCCATTTTTTACCCCGACACGGTACCAGGCGTGGTACGTGCTGCGGTATGGCAGATCCGTCTTCCATCGCTTCTGCTTGCCACTCTCATCGGGGTGGCCCTCGGTATTGCCGGCCTCCAAATGCAGACCATCTTGGACAACCCTCTCGCAGAGCCCTTCACTTTGGGGTTATCCGGTGCCGCGGCATTCGGTGCCGCCGCTGCCATTGTGTTGGATTGGACTATCCCCGGTTACGAAGAAAGCTCCATTACGATTTTTGCGTGGGCGTGGTCAATGATTGCAACTGTGGTCATCGTGGTGATGGCGCGTGCGCGAGGAGCCGGATCTCAAACCATGGTTCTGATGGGAATTGCGGTTGTTTTTGGTTTCTCAGCCGCGGTATCACTTTTGCAGTATGCCGCCACCACAGAAGCCCTGTCCCAGATCGTATTTTGGACAATGGGTTCGCTGACACGTGCAACCTGGAATCACGTCCTCATCCTTGGAATTGTCGTGATAGTGTCCCTGCCATGGTGGCTACTGCACCAATGGGATCTGACGGTAATGCGCATGGGCGAGAACCGAGCGAAAGCGCTCGGAGTCAATACCGGACGGATCCGCATTATTAGTCTGATATTTATTTCGCTCTTGGCTGCCACCGCGGTTGCATTCGCCGGAGTTATTGGCTTCATCGGCATGATTGCGCCCCACGTATCGCGCGTGCTCGTCGGTGAAAACCAACGCCTGCTTCTTCCAATGACGATAGTGGTCGGTGCCTTTGTCATGACCGCCTCCCACGTCATTTCGATTTCAATCATCAGCGGAGTTGCGATTCCCGTTGGTATCGTCACTGCCATTATCGGTGTGCCGTTGTTTGTCACCATTGTGTTGTCGAAGCAGACAGTTCAGTGGGGAGGCCAGTAATGACGCTCTACATCGAAAACGTCAATGCCTGGTATGGGCGACACCAAGTTCTGCACGACGCACACGTGGGGAGCCTGGAAGCTGGCACAATGGTCGGAGTTATCGGGCCTAATGCGGCTGGAAAATCAACTCTGGTAAAGGCCCTTATGGGCCTGGTGAAAACCACGGGGAAGATGCAGTGGGTTCACGAGGACGGAAGAATTTTCCAAGGGCGTGCCCTACGTAATATCAGCGGATACGTTCCGCAGGATTTGCCGGGCGGGGTGGCGCTGTCAGCCTTTGAATCGGTGGCAATATCCGCTCAGCGCTATGCCGGCCTGGGAACCCCGCGAGGTTCTGCTCTTCAGAGAGCCTCAGATGCGTGCGAAGAACTGGGAATCGCTGCCATTGCCGACCGCAATCTTGCGAATCTGTCCGGTGGCCAGCGTCAGCTGGTGTCGATCGCCCAGGTGGTGGCAGCCCATCCGCAAATCCTTTTACTCGATGAGCCGACCTCCGCCCTCGATATTCACCGACAGGTGCAGGTCCTCAACTTCATGCATCACATCGCGCGCCAAGATCACGCCCTCGTGCTGATCGTATTGCACGATCTCAATCTAGCCGCCCGTTTATGTGATCGCATCGTGGTAGTCGCCGGGGGAGAAATTACTCACGCGGGGTTGCCGCACGAGGTCATTACATCTGCAGTCATTCGCGACACTTACGAACTTCACGTCGAAGTGCTCAACCATCGAGGTTTGCCGCTCGTGTGCCCCATTGGAGCAGTTGGATCCATCGATGCCGAAAGCTAAGCGGGAAGTATCGAATGCAGGCTCACTGAGTTTACCCGCCTGGCTATCGAATTCCTGAAGGAAGGTGCGCTTAGTGTTGCTGGCAGTCTCAGTGTTTTGACGAGCGCCTTTCGCAGAATTAGCCACCGCGAATATGGGGCATTGTCGCATGTTGGGTATTTTCCATCCGTGCGACGCCTCTAGCTGGCCAGCATCGCTCCAACCTATGCGTAGGGAGACTCGGTGCGGCGATAGATTTGTTTCTCCAATGCAGTACTCGATTGCGGTCAGTTCTGAAAGCTCAAACAGGTGGAGCCAGCATATGCGAAGCGTGTACAGACGATCATCGACAACAAGACGAGTGTCTCACAGGTGATCGCTGTGAAGAGGCGCAGGTTAGGGGATTAAGAAAGCGAAAGGCCGGACTCAACGTCCGACCCTTTTCCGTCGGGGTGACAGGATTTGAACCTGCGACCCTCTGCTCCCAAAGCAGATGCGCTACCAAGCTGCGCCACACCCCGTGTGCAAAGTAATCATAGACAGATCACCCCGCCATTTCACAACTCGCCAACTTTTAGGTAGTATTCTTTTGTCTCACCGAGCAGCAATGTTCGAGACGTGCGAGTGTAGCTCAATGGTAGAGCCTCTGCCTTCCAAGCAGATGGTGCGGGTTCGATTCCCGTCACTCGCTCCAATTATTTCCTTTTACTTTCCGTTGAAATGGTGCGGGCCCTACCAATTTCCACTTTTTTCTGACTAGGTTCCGCGCTATTGGTGATAGCCGTTTTTGATAATCATTTTGATCTGTTGGTGGCTTCGCCTCGTGAGACAGAGCCTGCCCACAGGAAACAGAAGCCTTTTACCAATATCACGCGGATAGTATCCTTAGAGTGATCCATCACACAGCAGGTTGTGCGTGAAGACAACAACGCACAGACCTTCTGTCTCGCTCGACAGGCAGGTTTAATCGTGAGCTACGACCCTTCACAACCAGTCCCACCGCAGCCCGGACAGTCGTATTTGCCGAACGGGGCCCCCAATCAACAGCAGGGAGCGCCGATGTCGCCTCCGCAATCCGCTACGCCCCAGCCGGGTCATCAGCCGCAACCGCAGCCCACCGCTCACCCACAGCCACAACTGCCTCAGCAACCCGCCTCAAATCAATCAATCCCTCCCGCCGCTTCTGCGACTCAGCAGAAGACTGCGAAGAAACGATGGTTCAAGCGCAAGAAGAAAGCTGATATTCAGTTTCCGCAAGACAGCGATGGGACGCAGAAACCGCCGTCCTGGAAGAAGGCTGCCATCGGTGGCGGGGTGGCTCTGGCGCTGTTCCTATTTGGCGGGGGAGTGCTCACCGGATGGTTTGCTCACAACTGGTATGTTGCCGCGTATACCCAAGCCAGCTCCGACCCGACACTCGTTGAAGTTCCTGTTTCAGAGGTCGAATTGGGTACCACGATGCCCGATATTCGAGGCATGTTGGAAAATGATGCGCTCACGGTACTGTCCGATCTCGGATTTGCCACCTCGACCGTGGAGGTCGAATCGAAACCCTGGGCTGGTGCTCCGGGGATCGTCATCGAACAGTTCCCTGCTCCAGGAATAGACGATCTGACGGATCTTAAAATCGTCGTCTCCGAACAGGCTCTTGTCCCCAATGTTCTTGGCACCGACCGCAAAGATGCATTGACGACTATGAGAAGTTTGGGGGCGGAAGTGGTATTTACTGAACAGTTCCTCGCCGACGAAGTCCCGGGAACAGTGATCAAGTCCGAACCGGTGGCCGGAGAACCCCTGGGGGATAGTGTTAACTTGACCGTGGTTTCGGCGGGGTCGTCGTTTTATCTCAATACCCTCGATCCCATATCCGGATACTGTTCGAGTGGAAGCTTCAGACTTGACGGAAAAGAATTTCCACAGTCAATCGAATGTGATTCGCGTGAAGAGGGCGTGCAGTACGAGTGGGATCTGCAACGAAGAGTCGACGCCGTGGAATTCACTCTTGGAATCTCCGATGAGGCTGACCAAACCGGGGGCTCCGTCACCGTCACTGCCTACGTCGATGGTGAGGCCGCCGGTGAGGCTACCGCCAAATTCGGCGAGCCGACGAAGATGTTTATTCCCACCGAGGACGCCCTGCGACTATCGCTCACTATTTCCAGCGTTAAACCGTCCGAGGACTCCTATTACCGTCATTCGGCAATTCTCGGTGACGCACGTGTGATAGGCACCACCGACAATATAGACCAGATGGAGCGGTGATCCCATCATGCGTAGGCGAATTCGTAGACGAGTCGGTCGTACGCTTGGCCTTGTGGCAGTAGCGTTTTCAATGATCGCAACGACGCTCGCGGGCGCGGCCCCGCTATCGGTCGCCGATGAAGATGAAGAGCAGGAAAGTGCGCCTTTGCGTTCCGCACGCATCGATGCAACGACACCGCTTGTCATTGTGTTCGATACCTCCGGCTCAATGTCGGATACCACCGCTGATGGCGAAGTCAAAATGGCTGCCGCGAAGCAGGTTATGTCGGATGTGCTGGCAGATGGACGTATGAAAACGGCGCTGTGGACATATCCGGGTGGAAATGACGTGGACGGATGCCCTGCCGGTGCGTGGGTGCGCGGCTCCGGCTGGGCAGATAATGCCGATGCCACCCGCGTAGCCGCCGATATTCGTGCGCTGGTACCCGATGGCGGAACGCCTACTGGCCCCGCACTGCGGGCAGTTGCTGACGCGATTGGTCGAGGAACTGACGCGGAGATCATTCTGATTTCCGACGGAGAGTCGAACTGTGGAGAGAACCCGTGCGACGTTGCGAAGGAGCTCATCAATGAGGGCTATAGGATCCGCGTTCAACCCGTCGGTTTTGACCTGGGAGAAAATCCCGGCAATGAACTGGAATGTATAGCCGAGGCTACCGGAGGGCAATATCACGAAGCGGAGGATGCCCAGCAGCTCAAGGACTATATCGATAGCACTCGCGTAAATCCGTTGGAACTCACTGTTGAGGCTCCCAAAATTGCCCAAACTGAGAGTGTGCTGACCATTACCGCCACGCTGAAAAACAACATGCCAGAAAGAGAACTCACTGACGTTAAAGCGAACCTGGCTCTGTCCACCTCCGAAGCGACGGTCAGCCGTTTTCAGGCTCTTCAAAAACCGCTTCCCGTTATCCGTCCCGAGTCATCGGCGAAGGTGTCGTGGGATATCTCGCTGACCGAATTGCCTGACACCATCGAATGGAAGGTGGTTGCGGGTGCTGCGGGTGTCGAAGCTCAAATCGTGACCGGTGCTGTCGATGTCAACGCTGATAGTTATACCTACCAGGACGGTGGAGAACTGCTCAAAAGCATCAGCGGTAAGGTCGTCGTCATGGGAGATTCATTCTCTTCCGGAGAAGGCAACCAACCTCCGAACGGGGGCTACGATGAACCCGGTGAAGGGTGGGCGGATGCGTGTCACCGTAAGTCTGATTCCATTTACCCGGCGTATCTATACGAAGGCGATCGCGAAATCGCAAATATAGCCTGCTCGGGAGCTATTACCGAGAATTTCAATTCTGCACAAGAGGTCGCCCGCGGTCGCGCGGATAAAAACGCCAAAACAGATCGAGTGAAAGTTGATCCACAGCTCGATCAGCTACTGCGTCATCGTGATGCCGAAGCTGTTTTCCTCACTATCGGAGGTAACGACGTCGGATTTGGCGACATCGTCAGAGATTGCGTCATGCCGGGTAAAACCTGCGCTATTGAGCATTTTCCCGATGGCTCGATTAAACCGTCAAGCATTACGCGAGCCTACGAGACGATGAAGGAGCTCTACCATCCGGCGAAGTACTCTGCACAGCGAGAGGAAGAATTTGGAGCCGGAGCGTATGGAACACTTCCCGGTGTCTACCAGAAAATCCATCAGACCGTAAACGCGGGGAAACAGCCCGGTGAACCATTCGCTCCGATTATCGTGTCCGCATACCCGATGCCCGTCCATTCGGCCCGGTATGGAGGGTGTTTGAATCTAGATTCGGATGAAGTGGCGTCCATGTGGCATTTCATTCAATCGCTCAATATGACCATCGCAGAGGCCGTTAAATTTACGCGAGAAAACTACCACATCCCCGTGTACTTTGCGGAAAATATAGAGGATATGGCGCAACCGGGTCACCACATGTGCGGGCCTGCGGAATACTCCTACTTTGTGCCTATCACTTTTGAGGAGGGAGCTTGGCGAACAGCTGTCGACAAGATCGCTGGAGCCATGAGTCTGCAGGAACTCGTCCACCCCAACGCCAAAGGACACCAAAAGTGGGCGCAAGACCTCATCGTTTGGTCATCGGGTAAAGATAATCTCACGGCGGGAACGGACACCATAGAAGACCCGTCGCGTCTTTCCCACCGGCTGTGGCGCGGTTGGCGCCACCTCCCGCCGGTTATTTACACGGACGCGGAGGAAACCTACGATCTCTATCCCGTGGACGGGCCCACTCCTTTCGTTGACAAGCAGCGGAAAAAGGCCTTGACATTAGGGCAAAAAATAACCATTCATCTCACCAGATTGGCGCCGCTTGCTTCCGGAACACTGATCATGCGCTCAGAGCCGATTATGCTGGGAAGCGCTATAGCAGATGAAAATGGTGATCTCACCATGACAGTAACCGTTCCTGAAACGGTGTCGGTCGGGCAACACCACCTGGAGATTTGGAGTACCGATGAGGAGGGCGAATCGGTAGCAGTATCGATACCTGTCACGGTTTATCCACCGATTCCACTGTTCATAGCTCTTATCGCAGTATTTTCGCTCGCGGCACTGGCGGTTGCTATTGTTTTCATGGTCATTGCTCGCAAACGTCGCCGCCAACACTGAATGCCCGGGAGGGCGCTGGCTTCCACTACGGATGCATCTGGCTATTAACCGGGTCACCTTTTGGCGGTCTCCATTCCTCTATAGCAAGGAAAGTGACGTAGTATTGAGCCGTTGTCCTATGCTTTCGGACTTTTGTCCGACGGCGTGTGAAGTCTAGAAGTCTTGGAGTGCGTGCACGTGAAGAGCACTGTCGAAAACCTCGAATCCACCAAAGTTAAGTTGACGGTCGAGGTGCCCTATGAAGAACTGAAAAAAGATATGGACGCGGCCTATAAGGAGATCGCGAACCAGGTCAATATCCCGGGGTTCCGACGCGGTAAAGTTCCCCCGCGTATTATCGACCAGCGTTTTTCCCGTGAAGCTGTTATCCAGCAGGTCATTAACGAGGCGCTTCCGCGCCTGTACACCCAGGCGGTGACAGAAAATGAGCTCCGACCACTCGGCCAGCCCGAGGTGGAGGTCACCGGAATCCCGAATACCACCGGAGAATACGGCGGTACGCTGGAATTTACTGCCGAAGTACCCGTGGTGCCGCCATTTGAGATTCCAGCGGCTGAAGACCTCGAAATCGAGGTTGATCCACTGACAGTCACCGAAGACGACGTGGAGGAAGAGCTCAAGGAACTGCAAACCCGGTTTGCTACCTTGAAGCCCATTAAGCGCAAGGCGAAAAAAGGCGACTTCGCCACTATCGACATGGTTGCCCGCATTGGTGATGAGGAAGTCGACTCGGTTTCTGACGTGTCCTACGAAATCGGCTCCAAATCTATGCTCGACGGTATGGATAAAGCGCTGACCGGCATGAAGGCCGATGAAGAAACTACCTTCACCACTACCTTGGCCGGCGGCGAACACGCGGGCGAAGAAGCGGAAGTAACTATTGCTGTTAAGGCCATGAAGATGCGGGAGCTGCCCGAGGCAGATGACGATTTCGCACAAATGGTTTCCGAATTCGACACCATTGAGGAATTGCGGGAGGACCTTGAGAAGCAGGCCGAGCAGCGGAAGAAGGCTGATCAAGCCCTGCAGGCGCGTACACGCCTACTGGAGGCCCTTGTCGAGGGAGCCAATGTCGAAATTCCGAAGTCGGCAATAGAGGAAGAACTTAAACACCGCCTGGGCGAAGACGCGTCGAAGAACGAGAAAACGAAGGCTCGTAAAGAAATCTCGCGTCAAATCACAGAGCAGCTCATCATGGATCAGCTGGTGGCCGAACGCAAGGTCGATGTGTCACAGCAAGAGTTCTTCGACTTCGTCATGCAGACGGCCCAGGCCTACGGCATGGAGCCGGCGCAGATGTTCCAGGATGAGAATCAAATCCAGCAGATGGTGGGCGAACTGGCGCGGACCAAGTCGGTTGTCTCACTGCTGGCAGATGTCACGGTGAAAGATACCGAGGGCAACGAGGTCGACCTCAGCGAGTTCACCCGTGATCCGGCTGCCGAAGCCGAATCGGATGAAGTAACCGAGGAATCTGAAGCGGAAGAAGATTCTGCCACCTCAGCTGAATAAGCGGCGATGAATACAGGCCCACTTCGGTGGGCCTGTATTGCGTGGAACACGCAATCAATGCGCCCACAGCGAAAAAGAGGACTGTGTTAAGAAATCCAAGCGATCACGCACTAAGCTGGATGTAGCTGAGGAATAGATACGGAGGAGATTACATCTCATGACACTTGCGCATACCGCAGCCGAGGGAGGCGACGAGAAGCACCTGGGGCTCGGCGACGCCGTCTTTAGCCGCCTTCTCAAAGAACGCATTATTTGGCTTGGCGGAGAGGTACGAGACGAGAGCGCAAATGAGATTTGCGCTAAGATGCTTCTGCTGGCAGCCGAAGACCCCGATCAGGATATTTACCTGTACATTAATAGCCCGGGCGGCTCCGTTACTGCCGGCATGGCTATCTACGACACCATGCAATTCATTCAACCCGACGTGGTGACGGTAGCGATGGGAATTGCTGCCTCGATGGGACAGTTTCTCCTGACCGCTGGCACGCCCGGCAAACGCTATGCGACGCCGCATGCTCGCATTCTCATGCATCAGCCGTCCGGCGGGGTCGGTGGTACTGCCGCCGATATTCGGATTAATGCAAATCTGATTTTGCAGATGAAGCAGGAACTTGCGCAGATTACCGCAGAACGTACGGGCAAAACCGTTGAGCAGATTATTGCGGATTCTGATCGCGATAACTGGTATACCGCACAAGAAGGCCTTGAATACGGTTTCTTCGACCATATTGTGACAAGCGCGCGCTCCGTATCCGGTGGCGGGCACGGAAACAACTAGGGGAGACCACATGAATCCGCATATGGGAATACACAACGCAATGCCAACCGCGCGCTACATTCTCCCGCAGTTTGAAGAGCGCACCGCCTACGGTTTCAAACGCCAGGACCCGTACGCCAAACTCTTTGAGGATCGCATCGTATTTCTCGGTGTACAGGTTGATGACGCCTCCGCCGACGATATTATGGCGCAACTTCTCGTCCTCGAATCGCAAGACCCCGATTCGATGATCACGATGTATATCAACAGCCCGGGCGGTTCATTTACCGCCATGACGGCGATTTATGACACGATGCAGTACATTAAGCCGCAGATTCAAACCGTGTGTCTGGGACAGGCGGCTTCCGCGGCTGCGGTGCTACTGGCGGGAGGCTCCCCCGGACGTCGCCTTGCCCTGCCAAATGCTCGTATCCTCATCCATCAGCCGTCGATGGAGGGAATGCGCGGGCAAGCCTCGGATATTGAGATTATTGCTGAGGAGGTTGACCGTATGCGCACGTGGCTTGAAGACACGCTGGCTGAGCATTCGGGTCGTACCGCCGAGCAAATTCGTCGCGATATTGACCGGGATAAGATTCTGACGGCTAACCAGGCTCTCGAATACGGTTTGATTGATCAGGTCCTATCCTCGCGTAAAGGCGATGTGAACCCAGTCTAGGCCGCGTGCCTGATTCGCCGCCGTGCCCGTCGTCCCTTAGAGTAGAGGGCGGCGGGCACGTCGCATATATACGTGAGGAGGGAGTCTCATGACGCGTTTTACAGATTCAACTGAGTTGCTTAAGTGCTCATTTTGCGGCAAAAGCCAAAAGCAGGTTGTTAAGCTCATCGGCGGCCCAGGTGTCTATATCTGTAATGAATGCATTGAGCTGTGTAACGATCTCATTGAAGAAGAGATGGCTCAGTCGAAACAAGAGACTCTCACCGAGCTTCCCCGCCCTCGCGAAATCTATGACTTCCTCAACGGATACGTGATTTCACAGCATGACGCCAAGCGGGCCCTGTCTGTGGCGGTGTATAACCACTACAAGCGACTTAATGCTTCGCAGATGACTGGGGAACCGCTTGATATCGAGATGACCAAGTCAAATATATTGTTGCTGGGCCCCACCGGGACTGGTAAGACGCATTTGGCTCGCTCTCTGGCTCGCCTACTGCAAGTGCCTTTCGCCATCGTTGATGCCACTGCTTTGACGGAAGCTGGATATGTCGGTGAAGATGTTGAGAATATTCTCCTCAAACTCATCCAGGCCGCCGATGGCGATGTCAAGCAGGCGGAACGTGGCATTATCTATATTGATGAAATCGACAAAATCGGCCGTAAGGCAGAAAATGCGTCGATTACCCGCGATGTGTCCGGCGAAGGCGTGCAGCAGGCGCTACTTAAGATCATTGAAGGCACCAAGGCATCGGTGCCCCCGCAGGGCGGACGTAAACATCCGCATCAACAGTTCCTTGAAATCGACACCTCAGGAATCCTTTTCATTGCGGCGGGAGCATTCGCCGGGTTGGATGACATCGTCAAATCACGATTGGGGAAGCGAACCACGGGATTCGGTTCGGATTTGAAATCTGCCGCAGAATACGGTGATCTCTACCAGCAGGTAACTCCTGAGGATCTCCACAAGTACGGTATGATTCCGGAGTTCATCGGCCGTTTACCAGTCGTTACCTCGGTGGCTCATCTAACGGAAGACGATCTCGTTCGGGTGCTGACTGAACCAAAGAATTCGCTGGTTCGCCAGTATCAACAGCTTTTTGCTCTCGACGATGTGGAACTGGAGTTCACCACCGAGGCGCTTCGAGAAATTGCGCGCCAGGCCAATGAACGTCAAACCGGTGCGCGAGCGCTGTCCTCGATTCTGGAAAAGACTCTGTCCGATATCATGTTTGATGTTCCATCCTTACCGGAAGTCGGCAAGGTGACCGTTACATCCGGGGTTGTCACCGGTGAGTCTCAGCCCGAATATCGGCCCCACGGCATGGTAGAAAAGTCGCAAACCGCGTAGGTGTTTTATGACCGACATTCCCCAAGAGCTTCTCGAAGCGCGCCAGACTATCGATAATATCGATGCCGCCATTGTTCATATTCTCGCCGAGCGTTTCCGGTGCACTCAGAACGTCGGCCACATCAAAGCTCGCTATGATTTGCCACCTGCTGATCCCGCACGCGAAAGAGAGCAGATCGCCCGCCTGAAGGGATTGGCGGAAGAATCCGGGCTCGACCCCGTATTCGCCGAGAAGTTTCTGCAGTTTATTGTGACCGAAGTAATTCGGCACCACGAAGATATTAAGCAAGGATATGCCGACCCCGGCTCCTAGGGGGAGTTATTCCTGCTCTTGTTCGGTGTCTTCCACCACCGGACCGCCGTAGAGTTCATCGATTTCTTTTTCGAATTCTTTGAGTACCACGTTTCGCTTCACTTTTAAGGAAGGTGTGAGCTGACCGTTTGCTTCGGAAAAGTCCGAGGTGAGCACCGCGATTTTGCGGATAGATTCTGCTCGCGAAACCGCCTGATTTGCTCGTTCGACTGCGCGGTTGAGGGCGGCTTTAACAGTTGGATCATTGACGGCTTCCGACACCGTCATGGACGGCAGCCCCTTATTGGCAAGCCAGCCGGGGAGCATTTCCGCATCAAGGGTGACTAGGGCGCCAATGAAGGGGCGCTTATCGCCGACCACCACCACCTGGGATACCAGGGGATGTCCGCGTAGACGATCTTCCAGAATTGACGGCACAACATTTTTGCCTCCGGCGGTGACAATAATTTCTTTGCGCCGACCGGTGATACGCAGATATCCATCACGATCCAGTGAGCCCA
Source organism: Actinomycetaceae bacterium (assembly GCA_030537795.1). Taxonomy (GTDB): domain Bacteria; phylum Actinomycetota; class Actinomycetes; order Actinomycetales; family Actinomycetaceae; genus Gleimia. Next base: position 29,557 of record JAUNVE010000004.1, on the reverse strand, counting down.
GGTCACCGGTGTAGAACCAGCCGTCATCGCTAAAGGCCTGGCGTGTTTCCGCTGGCCGGTTGTGGTAGCGCTTAAATACTGAGGGGCCTTTAATCATCACGTCGCCCTCATCCGAAATACGCACCCCGACGGTTGAGATGGGTGGTCCCACGGTTCCGATTTTCGACAGGCGCGGCGTATTGACTGCCAGAGGTGCGGTGCTTTCGGTTAGGCCGTAGCCTTCCAAAATCGTTACCCCGATGCCGCGATAAAAGTGGCCCAGACGCTCACCCAGCGGCCCGCCACCGGAGATTACATAGGAACATTTCCCGCCTAGTAGGTCTCGCAACTTACGATATACCAGGGCATCTGCGGTGCGATGTTGAGTGGTGAGGGCGCGCGAGGGACCCATCTCGGTGTCGAGTGCGCGCGAATACTGGATTGCAGTTTTTGCCGCCCAGCGGAAAGTTTTGAGTTTAAATCCGCTGCCGGCAGATTGATCGGCGGAATTGTAGATTTTCTCCAGTACCCGCGGAACCGCCAGGAGATAGGAGGGGCGGAAAGATTCAAGATCAGCTAATAGGTTCTTGGTATCTGGAGCGTGGGCCAATATGCCGGCTCCGGTGAGCTGGAAAACCTGCAGGAATCGCGCGTAGACGTGGGCGAGGGGAAGGAAAAGGAGCAGGCGGGAGTCGCGGTCCATCGCAATCTCCGGCATCCACGAATGACCATTATGGGCGAGGATAGAAAAATTCCCGTGTGTCAGTTCTACACCCTTTGGCGTTCCGGTGGTGCCGGAGGTGTAGACAATCGATGCCAGATCATCGAGTGTTTGGTTGGCGATTCGCTCATCGACTTTCTCAACCGGTACCGATTGTCCGGCCTCCACGAGGCGAAGGATTGCCGAGTTATCAAGAGACAGTATCCGCGGGCGTTCGCTGACTCGCTCGCGTGCAGTTTGGACGAGCTGGGCGAGCACCATGGTTTCGGTGATGACTAATTTAATGTCGGAATCATCGAGAATATGGGCGATTTGTTCCACCGAGGAAGTCTCGTAAATAGGGACCACGGTGAGATTTGCAGACCATCCCGCAACATCGATCAGCGTCCACTCATAGCGGGTACGAGACATGACCGCGATAGCGTCTCCGGGTTGGAGACCATGGGCGATAAACCCTCGTGCGAGATTATTGACCGCAGTCAGGAAATCCTGCCCCGACATAGTGCGCCAGGTCGATCCCATTTGGGCTTTCCGAGACACAATCGGGGCACGCGGATCTCGCCGGATTCTTTGCCGAATCAGCCACGGAATAGTCATGTAATCTTCCGTGCGCTCGAGGATGGGGCCGTGCCACTCCAAAATCTGGGTTTCTGCCGAGTCGGCCCCTTGGGTCCCTTTGTCGGCCAGTTGTTCGCTCATATTTCCTACTTGCTCCTCGAATTCACTGTCTCCCCGGTCAGCAGAGTCTACTTTTTTCGTCGCGGAGGAGCCTGTCCGAGCTGGTGGTCGACCACCACAACTTCTTCACCCGCACTGGGGCGAATGGTGAAGTCGCCCTCGATATGGGTGACAAATGCGAGGTCTTGACGACATAGCTCAAGTAGGTCAACGAGAGCAGCCGGAACTTCGAGCGTGACGTGCAGATAGGGGATGCGTGGAGATACGCGGGCCTCAGACTTCACTCGCCGCAGGCGAATAAGGGCCTGTGAGGCGGCGTGAAGAATCTCGGGATTGCCGTCGACATTCTGTAAATCTACGGCGGAAGGCCACGGCGCATTATGCACCGAGGAATGGCGGTACCATGACCACACTTCCTCGGTGGCAAAGGGCAGGAAGGGAGCAAAAAGACGCACGACGGTGTCGACGACGATAGCCAGCGCCGAACGAGCCGACTGCGATTGTGCGGGAGTCCACTGCTCGTCGCGGTTATAGGCGCGTTCTTTCACCAGTTCGAGGTAGTCGTCGCAGAAGGTCCAGAAGAATGCTTCGGTGGCCTCCAGGGCACGCGTATATTCAAATTCGTCAAAGGCGGCCGTGGCCTTTTCCACGACGAGTTTGAGTTCGGCCAAAACCGCGCGGTCGAGATCTTCGGTTACCTGCAGCGGGTTGAGGTCGAGGTCGGCTCCTTGGCCCATGGTGAGGGCGAATTTGGAAGCGTTCAGCAACTTAATGGCCAAACGGCGCCCAATTTTCATTTGCCCCTCGTCAAAGGCAGTATCCGCCCCTAGACGTGCCGAGGCCGCCCAGTAACGTACTGCGTCGGAACCGTGCTTTTCGAGCAAACCCATGGGGGTGACGACATTGCCTTTGGACTTGGACATCTTTTTGCGGTCCGGGTCGAGAATCCAACCGGATAGCACCGCGTGCTTCCACGGCAAGGCATCAAACTCCAGGTGGGCTCTTACCAGCGTGGAAAACAGCCAGGTGCGGATAATGTCGTGGGCTTGGGGGCGAATGTCCATGGGATAGACGCGTTCGAATAGGTCGTCATCCGTCAGCCATCCGCCGGCAATCTGCGGGGTGAGAGAGGAGGTTGCCCAGGTGTCCATAATGTCCACTTCGGCTTCGAATCCACCGGGTTTGCCGCGCTGGTCTTCGGTGTAGCCGTGAGGGACATCGGTGGTTGGGTCAATTGGAAGTTGCTCTTCGGAGGGCGTGATAACGCTTTCGTAATCAACCGCGCCATTGTCGTCAACGCGATACCACAGCGGCAGGGGAACGCCGAAGAATCGTTGACGGGAGATAAGCCAATCAGAATTCAGGCCCTTAACCCAGTTTTCGTAGCGAACGCGCATATAACCGGGATGGAACTCGAGTTCTTCACCGCGGGCGAGCAGTTCCTCATTCAGTGGCTTCTTCGAGACGTTACGCGTGTAGTCTTTACCGCCGTTGCGAATATACCACTGGCGGGAAGTGACGATTTCGAGCGGCTTATCGCCTTTTTCAAAGAAGTTCGTCATACGGGTGGTGGCGCGCGGTTCGCCCTTGAGGTCTCCGCTTTGTTCAAGCGCTTCCACAATAATTTTGCGGGCGGTAAAGGTCGTTTTGCCGATGCACTGCTCATACAGTTCGCGGCCGGCCTCATCGTTAATCCATTCGGGAATCCCCTGTGCTATCCGGCCGTCTTTAGCGAGGATTGAGCGCATCGGTAGTTCAAGTTCGCGCCACCATTGCACGTCGGTGAGATCACCGAATGTACAGCACATGGCGATACCGGCGCCCTTATCCATTTCGGCCGCCGGATGCGCTAGGACCGGAACCTCGACGTTAAATCCGGGTGATGTTACGGAGGTGCCGAATAGGTCTTGGTAGCGTTCATCATCGGGGTGGGCAATCAGCGCCACACAGGCGGGCAGAAGCTCGGGACGAGTGGTGTCAATAACGACTTCATCACCATTGGGGCGATGGAACGCCAGCTCGTGGTAGAAACCGGGATATTCGCGGGCTTCGAGTTCTGCTTGTGCAACCGCGGTTTGGAAGGTGATATCCCATAGGCCGGGGGCTTCTGCCTGGTAGGCCTCGCCTCGAGCGAGGTTGCGTAGAAATGCTGCCTGGGCGACTTTCTGCGCCACCGGACCGATGGTCTGATAGTGATGCTTCCAGTCAACCGACAGGCCGAGGTAGCGCCACAGTTGTTCGAAGCCCTTTTCGTCTTCTACTGTCAGCTGCAAGCACAGCTCAACAAAGTTCTTACGCGAAATCGGCACCTGGTCGCGGCTTTTCACTGATTTCGCGCCGCCCTCATGCGGGGGAGTGAAATCAGGATCGTATGGCAGTGAAGGATCGCATCGAACGCCGTAGTAGTTTTGTACTCGACGTTCGGTCGGTAGGCCGTTGTCGTCCCATCCCATCGGGTAAAAGACGTGTTTGCCGCGCATCCGCTGGTAGCGTGCCAGCGTGTCAGTATGCGTATAGGAAAAAACGTGTCCCACGTGAAGTGAACCGGAGACGGTGGGTGGGGGAGTGTCTATAGAAAACACCTGGGAGCGTTGCGCATCGCGGTCGAAAGCGTATACGCCTCGGTCATCCCACCGCTGCATCCATTTTTCTTCCAGGCCGTCTGCGCTCACTCGATCGGGCACCGTCGGGGCGGGCAGGCGGGTCGGATTCGATTCACTGTGTTCAGACATAAAGTCCACGTTTTCCTCTAGGGGTACTCTGTATAAATTGTTTCAGTCTGCTCGTCATTGCTTTGACAAGCGGTCCACGACATCAAAATTACCTGTAATTGGCAGACTTTCCTAACCTTATCGATAGTGGGTGGTGCCAAGGTGGGCAATTCCACTACAGCTGGTGAGCTTCTTCGTTCAGAACTCGCACGACCTCGTCAATATCTGGTGGCAGGAGCGTCACGACGGCGAGCGCGGTGGGCTCTACCTGCGAGCTACGAATGGGGACGGCAATGGCTTTGAGTCCGGGAATCACTTCGTCCTGAGAGAAGGCCCAGCCGCGGGCGCGCGCTTCTTTCACTTCCTCTATGCGGTCACCGGCGAGTTCGGCCAGCGCCGGTCCCGTGACTTGGTCGCCGATAGAGACGAGGAGGGCGATACCGGGTGCACCGCGGCGTAATGAGTGAACGGTGCCTGGGCGCTGGGTGAGTGTTGCTCCGGGGCGCGGGGTTTCCGCGCAGGCCAAGGTTACGCACATCCCGTTGCGTTCGTGGACTAAAAAGGCGGTCATTTCCAGACGTTCAGATACGCGCTGAAGTATGGCGGGAGTCTGCGGTGCCGCTTGCGTTTTAGTATTTGATAGGGCGTGTATGCCAGCTCCAATGCGCCAGGCTTTTGACGATCCCGACACCAAATCGTGGGTTTGGAGAGTATTGAGTAGCCGATTAACGTTAGTGCGCGGAACGCCGAGCCGACGAGTGATATCCGAGGTGGATAACGCTGTGGGGGCCGAGGCCAGCATTTCCAAGATGGTCAGACCACGTGACAGAGTCTGCGCGGTATCACGGCGACGGGAGGGAGTTGTCATGTGGCACCTCTCGTATCAGCGGGTGGATTGTGGACGACGCCACCATCGGGGGATCGTATCTAAAGAGTATATAACCATCCGATATGTGGTCGAAAGTAAAAGTGTCGACAATTTCTCACCGCTACAACAAAAGCGGACAGTTTCGCGGAAATCGTATATTAAAACGGGTACGATTTGGTTTCGAAAACTAAGAAATGGCGGATTAGAGCCAAAAAACGGTTGACGCAAGGTCGTGTGCCTTGTATGTTTAAGCGCATAACATCGTATACGACGATGAGTTCGCACGTGATTTTCGACTAACAATCGTAAAACATGAAGGATCGGCACAGCCGCTGATCTTGCGAAAACTACGCTATCCGTAACCACGGACGAACAAACGGTCACCCGCCGTCTTGGAGGGCGTGACCGCACCGCGCAATGTTGCGCAGCCCCGACCGACTCACAACATCACTGCCTTTAGGCCCTGATAACAGGAGTTTCCATGACAAAACGTCCTCTTGCCCTAGCTTCTGTCGCAGCCGCTACCGCACTTATCCTCTCCGCTTGTGGAGGTGTCGTCTCAGATGACGGTGGTTCCAGCTCAGATGGTGGTTCCGGCTCAACCGACAGCCAAGAATTAACACTCGCCACGATGGCGGTAGACAGCACCCCGCAGGCCGCTGCCGCACGCTGGTTCTTTGAAGAACTTGAAACCCGTACGGACGGCCGTCTGACAGTAGACATCACCGGACCAAACGAAATCTGTAAAGCGCCCGAAATTGCCGAGTGTGTCCGTGACGGACGTGCCGACATCGGCGTATCAGTTGCCGACTACACCGCGCAGCTATTTCCGGGCGAAACCATTGTGTCCGTGCCGTTCCTCTCTGATTCTTCGCAGCAAGCTGTGATGAACGCCCTCTACCAGGCAAATGAGCAACACGAAGGCTCGCAAGCTAAGTGGGAAGAGATCGGACTGTACCCGGTTGCGCACTGGCCCGCCGGTCGTCTCACCCTCGGTTCAACCGAGCCGATTCGCGACATCACCGATATTTCCGGTATGAAGTGGCGCGTATCCGGTCCGTTCCTCATCAAGGCGTTTGAAGAAATCGACGGTAATCCCGTGTCGATGCCTTCAAATGAAACCTATGAAGCCCTCCAGCGCGGCGTTGCCGAAGCTGCTGCATTCGCTATCGATGGCGCAGTTGATTACAAGCTCGTCGAGCTCCTACCGGAGTGGACCGACCCGGGGGTAGGCCACTACAACACTTTCGGTATGTGGCTCAATCGCGACGTCTATGACAACTTCTCTGATGAAGACCGAACTGTATTCGATGAACTGGTGGCCGAGTTTAACGGCGGCAAAGGCATGGAACTGTTTGCCGAAGGTGCCAAAGATCAATGCCAGTTCATGATGGACCATGAGAACGTCAGTGATTTCAATAAGTGGACTGAAGACGCGACCAAGGAATGGTCCGATCTGATTGGCGACACCCTCATTGAAGAGTGGATCGCAACCGCTGAAAACGACGGCCTCAAGGATGCCCGCGCATTCTACGAAATCTACTCCGACCTGGTGAAAGACGTCACTGACGAAGACCTGGCTAAAGATCCAGTCATCGCCTGTGTCCAGCAGTTCGAATCCCGATAATAGAAACTCAGATCAATGATGCAACGAATGATTAAGTCGATTGCGTCAGGACTAGGCATCGTGGCGACCGTAGCAACGGTCGTCATGATGCTGTCCATCAGTGCTGACGTTTTCTATCGAGTGTTCTATCGAAAATCCCTCGCCGGCCTTCTCGAAATCTCGGAAACAGCTCTCGTCGCCGCAGTATTTCTCGGTATGGCATACACGGCTTTGACGAATTCGCACGTTTCCGTTGATCTGCTGACAGTGCGGGTCAAACCGCAAGTGGCTCGACTGTTCGTATTCATCTCCTGGGTACTTACTTCAGTCATTGTGGGATGGATGCTCTATGCAACTACCGTGCGCGCAATCCACTCCACACACGAACGCGAAGTTCGTATGGGGCTCATTGCCTGGCCGCAGTACCCGACTCGCTGGATCATCGTAGTTGGCCTAGCGGCTATGTTCATTGTCGCACTCGCGAATGTATATCGCCTCGCCCGAGGGAACCCTGTTTTTGGCGACGTCCCCTTCGACAAACAAGATCCAGACCTTGTCTACGCCAAGGCCGTTGGCCTCGATGTTGATGAGGCGGCAGAAGAACTAGCTGCCGAAAAGACGAAAGAGCAAGGAGAGACCCCGTGACCGTAACTACTCTCGTCCTGCTCATTATCGTCTTCCTCATCATCTTGCTCGCCCTGCGAATGCCGGTGGCATTCGCTCTCGGCTTTGCCGGAGCAGTTGGCCTGGTTCTTCTGCGCGGCTATGGACACACCACCAACGTTTTAGGATCGGCGCCTTTTTCTGAAACAGCTTCCTTCTCACTGACCATTATTCCGATGTTCACGTTGATGGGGATGCTGGCGGTGAAGGCTCGAATCGCCGAGCAAGTATTCGCTGTAGCCGCCTTCGTCTTCCGTCGCCTGCCCGGCGGCCTGGGCGTGGCAGCCATTATGGCTTCGGCCGGCTTCGCCGCCGTTTCAGGGTCCTCCATTGGAACAGCCGCAACCATGTCAAAACTGTCCGTCGGTGAAATGCGCAAATACGGTTATCCGCTGTCCTTAGCAGCCGCCGCCGTTGCCGTTGCCGGAACCCTGGGAGTTCTCATCCCGCCCTCCGTCTTCCTCGTGCTCTACGCCATTATGGTGGGAGAATCAGTGGCGGAAGTCCTGGCTGCCGGTATTATTCCGGGAATTATTTCCGCATTTGCCTATGCGGCCTGGATGATATTCGCAATGAGCCGCCATAGTGCGAAAACTGCGCGTATCGAGGACACTATGTCTTTGGATGAAGCCATTGACATAGCGGCCGGTAAAGAAACCTCGGGACTCATTACGCCCATTCGCCAAGAGCCCACCGACGGCTGGCATTACGACACGCGATCGATCGCTTCGGTACCTATTCCGCAACCCAGCTATGAAGGTACGGATTACACCAAGATTACACACGTGCGCGAACTTCCGTGGCGCGGTGTTGTCCGGGTTGGAATCCTATTCTTTATCGTGCTGGGCGGTATGTACTCAGGTGTATTTACCCCAACCGAATCAGCCGCTATCGGCGCTATTACGGCGGGGGTTATGTTGGCTGTTGAAATGTTCCGTGAAGGCTTCAGAGCTATCGTGGGTTCCTTTATCGAGGCATTTAAAGAAACTGCGGGAACCACATCAATGGTGTTTTCCATTATTGTGGGGTCATCAATTCTCTCCGCGTTTTTCATTCAAGCAAAAGTGCCGCGCATGCTTACCAATGCCGTGCTTGACTGGGGACTGCCAGCGCATCTCACGCTGGGAATTATGCTACTTGCGCTGATTCCACTGGGGATGGCTCTCGAATCCATTTCGATTCTGGTTATTACGGTTCCACTCATCTACCCGGTGGCCATGGAACTCGGATTCTCCGGCATCTGGCTAGCTGTGCTCATCGTGAAACTGATCGAAATCGGACTGGTCACACCGCCGGTTGGCATCAACTGTTTCGTGGTGGCAGGAACCGCGGGAATCAAAGCATCAGACGTCTTCAAGGGCGTACTCCCGTTCGTCCTCGTTGATATGGCTGTGCTGGTCCTGCTGTTCTTCGTTCCCGCCATTTCTACGTGGCTACCGTCGCTGGTCAAGGTCTAGCCGTAGCCAGCACAGACTGACCTGGGCAGAGGTCGAACCCCCTCGGTTGAAAAACCGAGGGGGTTATAGTCATGGATATTTCGCTACCGAGGCGGCGTCTAATCTCGGACTAGTAAGCGGGCGTGTGTTCGACCGCAATGTATTGGCGCATGGTTCGCATTTTATGTTCGCGCACCAGCATTTCGACCTCAACAGATGCTTCTCCGCCGCGAATAGCTGCCAAGATAGCGTCGTGTTCATCGACAGAACGAGTTGAATACCTGGGATCAAATGCGAATGCGGAGCGGCGAATAATGGTGATGCGCTCCCATTCGCGCTCAAGTAGATCAAAAAGACGATGGTTTGGGCATTTTTGCGTCAAGATCCGGTGGAACTGATTATTCAGCGAGGTAAATACCCGTGGATCGAAAGAGCCTTGCAGCATTTTGCGCATCCGGATATTGATTTCTTCGGCCTCTGCAAGATCTTCTTGACTCAGTTCGGGAATGGTTAGCGCGGTAACGTAGCCTTCTATCACCGCCACCGATTCCATCGTGGCCGCATAATCTTCGGTGTCAACGCCAGATACAATGGCTCCCACATTGCGTTGGAACTGAACCAGTCCTTCCGCCTCTAACCGGCGCACTGCCTCTCGTACAGGCACGGGGGATACGCCCATGTCGCGGGCGATTCGATCGAGTACCAAACGAAACCCCGGAGAGTACTTACCGCTGACAATGCCAGCGTGAAGATCCATATACACGCGTTCAGATTTCGATAGCCCAGACGTGCCTCGTGCTGCCGACATGGATTCCTACTTTCATCGTCGCCTACTGCGACCCACAAGCGTCGCAGGATTGGTGGAGGACCACTGCGTGCCGGGTAATAACGACACCTTTACATAATATATGAGATTGCATATTAAGAGAGAAGACATTTCCGCGATTTTTGATCATTCTTCGGGTTAAAGTCGAATTTATGCCGTCGTTTATTGTGAATTCAATAAATTCACCGCAGCTTTACATGACGACGATCGCACCGCGGGTGTAGGAATCGACCACTGTGTGTTATATCTACAGCGGGTAAGAGTGACCACCCCAGCAGCATGCGGCATTGGTCAGTTTCAGCCATATGAGGGAGACTCTCATCTGCCCGGTCGGCTCTACACAATGAGCCCCAGCCACCCGGGTCGGGTAGCAGGGGCTCATTGTATGGCGGGTAAGACAAGCGGGCGCGACCGGCGACCGGTAGCGGTAGCTTTAGAGCTGTTCGCCTACCTTGAAGCCTTCGGGCTTGTCATCTTTACGAGTGTAGGAGAAGCCGTCAGCGCCGATAGTCACTTCCATTTCCTTCGGCTCCTGACGTTCGATAATCGGCACAGGGTTGCCGTCGAGGTCGAGAACCGTCGAAGCGTCGGTATACCAGGACGGAACTACTGCATGACCCCACCAGTCGCGACGCTGATTGTCGTGAACGTCCCAGGTAACAACTGGATTATCCGGGTCACCGGTGTAGTAGTCCTGCGTGTAAATCTCTACGCGGTGACCATCGGGGTCACGCAGGTAGAGGTAGAACGCATTGGACACACCGTGGCGGCCGGGACCACGCTCAATCTGGTCCGACATGCGGAGCGCACCGAGCTTGTCACAGATATAGAGGATGTTGTGCTTTTCATGTGTAGAAAATGCCACGTGGTGCATACGCGGTCCGTCACCGCCGGTGAGGGCAGTATCGTGTACGGTGTGCTTGCGTACGAACCATGCGGCGTAGGTAACACCCTGATCGTCTTGGATATCTTCGGTACGTTTGAAACCGAGATCTTCGAGGTATTTCGCTCCATTGACGACATCTGGGAATACTTGGTTGAAGTGGTCAAGACGTACCAGGGCGCCGGCGCCCTGCTTGTCATAATCCCAGCACATCCGACGTACGTGCGTGGTCTCGTAGAAGAACTCATAGGGGAAGCCAAGTGGGTCGAGTACTCGCACCGAGTCACCGATGCCATTGACGAAACCGTCCTTGTTGCGGCGTACGTCGCAACCGAGTTCCTGATAGTAGGCAACTGCCTTATCGAGATCTTCGGGGGAGCGTACGCGGAAGGAAAATGCTGCCACAGCAGCCTGATCGCCTTGGCGAAGAACAAGATTATGGTGAATGAATTCTTCGAATGAACGCAGGTAGATGGTGTTTTCATCTTCTTCGGTGACGACCAAACCGAGGGCATCAACGTAGAACTCGCGGGATTTTTGTAGATCCGTGACGACGAGCTCCATGTAGGCGCAACGCAAAATGTCAGGTGCCGGAACTGAGGGGGTCTTAATCGGCTTGATTTCGTTCATATTTGTCTCCTTTGACGTTTATCTTCAGTAGGGGCTTAAGCTGATGGGAGGCAGTTTGACAGGCTCACATAGCCTCCCACCAGTGGATTAGGCGCTGGGGCCACCGAGTCCGAGATCGTTCTCGGCGTATCCGGTTGCTCCGAAGCGAGTGGTGTGCACGTCACCGAGGGTGATGTGAATCGATTGCTGATCTGAGTAGAAGTCGAGAGAGCGGTAGCCACCTTCTTGGCCCAGGCCAGAGGCTTTAACTCCGCCGAAGGGCGTGCGCAGATCGCGGACATTGTGGGAGTTAATCCACACCATTCCGGACTCGATGTTATGAGCGAAATTATGGGCTCGCTGAACATCATTGGTCCAGACATAGGCGGCTAGACCGTACTTCACGTCATTAGCCAGTTCGAGGGCTTCTTCCTCAGTGTCGAATGGGGTAATAGCAACCACTGGGCCGAAGATTTCCTCTTGAAAAATGCGGGCATCGCGCGGTACGTCGGCAAATGCGGTGGCCTGAAGGAAGTTACCCTTATCCAAGCCTTCCGGGCGAGAGCCACCAGCAATAAGGCGGCCTTCCTGCTTGCCGATTTCCACGTATTCCATAACCCGGTCGTAGTGTTCAGGGTGTACCAGTGCGCCGATTTCTGTATCGGGGTCGGAGGGGTCGCCTACTTTAACCTTTTTGGCACGTTCGCCGTAGGCTTCAACGAACTTATCGTAGATGGAGCGTTCGACGAGAATTCTGGAAGAAGCGGTGCAGCGCTCCCCGTTGAGTGAATACACGCCGAATAGCGTCGAATCAAGTGCGGCCTCAAAATCAGCGTCTGCGAAAATAACGGCGGGAGATTTGCCGCCCAGCTCCATCGACATCGACTTCATATACGGGGCGCAGTTGGCGTAAATAATCTGGCCGGTGGTCGTCTCACCGGTGAAGGAGATGAGGTTGACATCCGGATGCTTAACGAGGGCGTCACCGGCGGTCTCACCATATCCTTGCACCATGTTAAAAGCGCCCTGGGGGAGTCCGGCCTTTTCAAAGATGGATGGCCATAGCGAAGCGGAGGTGGGAGTGAACTCGGCCGGTTTGAGAATTACCGTGCAACCAGAAGCAAGCGCCGGTGCAAGTTTCCACGATTCCTGCATAAACGGCGTATTCCACGGTGTGATTAGACCCGCCACGCCCTTGGGCTTGCGGTTAACGTAGTTCACCTGGCGTCCGGGCATGCGGAAAGCGTCATCGATTTGCGCGACAATGAGGTCGGCGAAGAAACGGAAGTTTTCGGCCGCCCGGTTTGCCTGCCCCTTAGCCTGACGAATCGGCAGACCGGAGTCATAGGATTCGATAGCTGCCAGGTCGGCATGAACTTTTTCGACCTCTTCGGCAATCTTGTACAGGATGCGGGCGCGCTCACGCGGAAGCATACGCGGCCACGGGCCTTCGTCGAAGGCTTGACGTGCGGCTTTGACAGCGAGATCGACGTCTTCTTTGTCGCCGGATGCGCACTGGATATACGTCTCGTTGGTCGTAGGTTCGAGCACATCGAACATTTCGCCATTGACGGAATCAACGTTTTCACCGTTGATGTAGTGCTGGATGTGGTCGGGTAGACCTTCGGGGCGGTTAGCCATTCTTGCTCCTTATAGTCGGTTGGGTCGCGGGTTGGCGGTTAGTTGGTTGACATGGGGTTGTCCTGCAGCCAGGCGTCAAAGCGTTCTTTCCACTCTGGCTTGACAATCGGGTAGAGACCGTCCACCGAGGCGCCTTCGGCTACCATTTGGGCGATGAACTCTTCGCGGTGTTCCTGGATTTCTGCGGCTTCGACAACTTCTTCGACCAGGTGGCGCGGAATCACGATGGCTCCGTCGTCGTCGGCCACGATAACGTCGCCGACGAGCACGGTTGCTCCGCCGCAGGAGATGGTCACGTCGTGTTCATACGGTACGTGGCGGCGGCCCAGGACTGCCGGGTGGTGACCGCCGCAAAAGACGGGGAGACCGACGTCGGCAACGGCGGCGGCGTCGCGCACGGCCCCGTCGGTGATAATGCCGGCGGCTCCGCGAACCTTAGCGCGCAGAGCCAGGATATCGCCAAGGGTTCCGGCGGTGTTGTCGCGGCGGGCTTCCATCACCAGCACTTCGCCTTCACTGACTGAGTTAATGGCTTGTTTCTGGTGGTTGTAACCGCCGCCCATCTTCTCGAATAGGTCTTTGCGATACGGGATGTAGCGCAGAGTGCGCGCGGTGCCGACTATCTTGGTGCCGGGTGTTAGGGGAGAAACTCCGTCGAAGGACACCTCGTTGTAGCCGCGGTTGCGTAGCTGTACGGAAAGTGTCGCGACGGCGAGGTTTTCCAGGCGTTTGCGAAGTTCGGGGGTCAAAGGCGCAGTTTGGGCGGCTTTTTCCGCTTCTTCACCCACCGGGTAGCCCCATGCGTCTGAGCGCTGCTTGTCGTCGACTTTCGGAGGATTTCCAATATCGGCGAGGGCGGGCCCGGAAACGACTTCGGTGCGAAGTTTACCGGAGGAGATGGATTCGTCATCGAGACTGAAAACTTCCACCTCAATGACTTGGCCGGGGTTGGCGACAGAAGCGCCGGCGGGAACTCCGGTAAGGATAACATCGCCGACCTCCAGCGTCATCAGGCGCGAGAGATCAGCCACCATTGTGGAGATTGAGAAAAGCATTCCGGCGCTGGAATCGTCGGAAACCAGTTCCTCATCGAGCCACACGCGAATACCAATGCGGTTTTCGTCAAGGGAGCGGGCATCAATGAGATGGGGGCCGATAGGGGTGTAGCCATCACCCGATTTTGATCGTACATTTGACCCTTTATCGGCGTAACGCATGTCATGGAGGCCCAGATCATTGGAGGCGGTAACCCAGCCGACATGATCCCAGGCCTCTTCCACGCTGACGTTGCGAGCTTCACGGCCTATCACCACCGCTATTTCGCCCTCGAAACCGAGTAGCTCGGTGCCTTGGGGGCGAATCACTTGGCCAGAACCACACAGCGATGAGGAAGCTTTAAAGAAGTAGGAAGGGTGAGCAGGGGTGCGTCCACGTTGTTGCGCGCGCGACTTATATGACAGGTGAACGGCGAACACCTTACCCGGACGGGTTCCCAGCTCTTGAGTGATGACGTCCATATTGAGCCTCTCTATATATAGATCACGGCCGGTAGAGACAAAATGTGGCGCCAATGCCGCAATTCTGTCCTCTAATCGGACAATGTTCTAAAATCATATCGTATATGATCTACGAGTGAGTTTACGTGCGTCAATCTTTCATGTCAACGGTTTTCGCGAAATTTCTCCCATTTTTGTCAAGTAGTCGGTTTTTTGCCCAAAACCATATACGATTTAGATGTGGCTCGATAACCCGTCGGCGTCTGTGGCGTCTGTGATTGACTCGCCAGACGTTACTGGCGCGCTGGCGAAAAGGTGTCTATTGAGCTGGCCGATTCGCGCGAAACCAATGCGCATGCGATAAATTCGATGACACACGCGAGCAAAGGAGCATGATCGTGACAGTCCCCAACCTCGATGACTTGCTAGAGGCAATCCCTACTCAACTTTTCATTAATGGCCAATGGTGTGATGCGTCAGACGGTGCCACCCTCGACGTCATTAATCCCGCTACGGAAAAAGTCTTAACGCAAGTGGCGTCCGCTTCTGCCGACGACGGTCTGGCCGCATTGGAGGCCGCATCTAAGGCACAGGCCGAGTGGGCTAAGACTCCGGCTCGTCAGCGCGCCCAACTTTTGATGGATGCTTTTGATCGCGTAAATGAGCGCAAAGATGAGTTCGCCGCCATCATGACATATGAAATGGGTAAGCCTCTGGATCAGGCCTATGGAGAAGTCACCTACGGGGCTGAGTTCTTGCGCTGGTTCTCCGAAGGAACCGCCCGCATTGCGGGGGAGTATTACCCCACTCCCGAAGGTAACGTGCAGGTTCTTACCACCAAGCGCCCGGTGGGCCCGTGCCTATTCATCACTCCGTGGAATTTTCCGCTCGCTATGGCTACCCGCAAGATCGCCCCGGCGTTAGCCGCTGGATGTACCGTGGTGCTAAAACCGTCGGCTGATACGCCTTTGACGTCGCATCTGTTCGTTGAGGTGCTGCGCGAGGTAGGCGTACCCGCCGGTGTCGTCAACCTGGTAACGACAGCCACCTCCCAGGCGGTAACCGGCCCGATAATCGCTGATTCGCGTTTGCGTAAAATCTCCTTCACCGGCTCCACCCAAGTAGGGCGCGCGCTGCTGCGCGAAGCTGCCGAAAATGTGCTGCGCACGTCGATGGAACTGGGAGGCCTAGCGCCATTTATTGTCTTTGAGGATGCCGACCTCGATGTCGCCGTTCCAGCTGCGCTTGCAACCAAAATGCGCAATATGGGGGAAGCGTGCAATGCGGCCTCCCGATTCTATGTTCACGAATCACTTGCCGAAGAATTTACCCAGCGATTCGCAGAAGGCATGTCCCAAATGCTCGTCGGTGACGGCATCGAAGACGGCGTTGAAGTGGGGCCGATTGTCTCTGCCCGCCAGCTTCACAGTGTAGAGGAACTCGTCCAACGATCGATTGAAGCCGGTGGAAAGATTGAAGTTGGCGGCAAACGGCTCGACCGTCCCGGTTATTTCTTCCCACCCACCGTTATTTCCGGGGTGGGCCCTGACAACCCACTTTTGCATGAAGAAGTCTTTGGCCCCGTTGCTCCAGTATGCTCATTTGAGACCGAGGAGCAGGTTGTTGAGCTCGCCAATGCCTCTGAGTTTGGACTCGCCGGATACGTGTATACGCGTGACCTCCAGCGCATTATTCGCCTGGGAGAGACACTCGAGGTCGGTATGATTGGTGTGAACTCGGGCACGATTTCGAATGCGTCGGCTCCATTTGGTGGAGTCAAAGCATCCGGACTTGGCCGCGAAGGCGGAATGGAAGGAATCGACGAATTCCTCGAAACCATCTATATCGGGATTCCCCGCTAAATCAATCCGGGTGGGCCGCCGCCCGCGGGCGGCCCACCGCTGATCCGCATATACAATCAGCAGACAAATCGCGGATATATGGCCGCTAAAACACCGACATTTTGGGAATCGTGGTTACTCCACCGTAGGGTAAAAATGGGCGAAGACAATCCTAAAATTCACTAAACTAGCGGCGGAACGACCTGTCCACCATCAACCGAGGAGACTTTTGACTATTCTTCAACTGTTTATCGATTCCACTTTTTCTGATTCCGAAAGCGGGAATACGCGCGACATTGAATATCCCGCTGACTCAACTATCCATCTCACAGCGGCAGAGGCAAGTAGCGCAGACGCTGAACGAGCCATCGCCGCAGCGCGACGCGAATTTGACTCAGGCCAATGGCGGCACACAACGGTTGCTCACCGCGGAGACATTCTTCGCAAGGTGGCGAGGCGTCTGCTGAAAGATAAAGAAACGATCGCGCGACTTGAAACTTTTGATACCGGCAAGACCTACGCTGAATGCGAAATGGATGTCGATGACGTCGCCTCTGTATTCTCCTATTATGCTGACCAGGCGACCGCCTCTAACGGGCGAGTCGTTGACCCATCCGTGCCGGGGATTTCCTCCAAAATAGTTACTGAACCGGTGGGTGTCTGCGTCCTTATCACGCCGTGGAACTATCCACTACTGCAGGCATCGTGGAAAGTGGCACCGGCGCTATTGGCCGGCAACTCCATTATTCTGAAACCGTCAGAGCTCACCCCATCAACAACGCACTATCTGGTGAAAGTCCTCATCGAAGAGGGCGTAGAACCAGCGGCGGTGCAGCTTCTGCTGGGTGCCGGTGCTGATATTGGCCCCACGCTTACCGAATCGCCCGATGTTGACATGGTCTCCTTTACCGGCGGACTCGAAACCGGGCGGACCATCATGAAATCGGCCGCGGGAACCGTTAAACGCGTTGCCCTGGAACTGGGCGGCAAGAACCCGAATGTTATCTTTGCCGACGCTGATTTACCGGCCGCCATTGATAATGCTCTAACCGCTGTTTTCCTCGACTCCGGGCAGGTATGCTCAGCGGGCGCACGGCTGGTAGTCGAAGAGAGTATCCACGACAAAGTTGTGGACGAACTCGTGCGCCGTGCCCGCGAAATCCGTGTCGGTGATCCATTCGATTCTGCCACCGAAACCGGATCGCTGATTTCCAGCGAACACCGGCAGAAGGTGCACACCTATGTCGAACGCGCCAGGGAACAGGGTGCAACACTGCTGTGCGGAGGAGAGATTCCCGAGGGCGACCTGGCGAAAGGATATTTCTATCCACCCACTATTCTCGACCGGTGCGACCAGTCAATGGACTGCGTGCACGATGAGTCTTTTGGCCCCGTATTGACGGTAGAGACCTTTAGTGGTGACAGCGATGAGGAGCGTGAAAAGAACGCCATTGCCATCGCTAATGACACGATTTACGGCCTCGCCGGAGCGGTGTGGACAGCGGATGCGTCGCGTGCTGAACGCGTCGCCCGCCAGTTGCGTCACGGCACCATTTGGATCAACGATTATCATCCGTATGTTCCGCACGCGGAATGGGGCGGTATGAAGCAGTCCGGTAACGGTCGGGAGCTGGGGCCCACCGGACTGGCAGAATATCTCGAGATCAAGCATATCTGGCACAACACCCAGCCCGCTGTGGCCGGCTGGTTTGCCAACTCCGAAGACGCCTCCGCCACCGCAGGCGAAGCGAATTCGGGCGACAACTAGCGTCCCCATCCCTCTTTCGCGGGCACGACTGTGCCAAAAACTCTCAAAAGCACGCACGTAACCAGTAAATATAAAGGAATGAAGTACTAGTGAAGCACTATGACTATGTCATCGTCGGCGGCGGTTCCGCCGGCTCCGTCCTCGCCAACCGGCTATCGGCGGACAGCGAAACCTCCGTCCTCGTGCTCGAGGCCGGCCGCGCGGACTGGGCGGCAGATCCCCTCATCAATATGCCGGCCGCGCTCCCATTTCCCATCGGTTCAAAACTGTATGACTGGAAATATGTAACCGAGCCCGAACCCTACATGAACGGCCGCAGAATCGAACATGCGCGCGGCAAGGTACTGGGTGGCTCCTCATCGATTAACGGCATGATTTTCCAGCGCGGCAACCCGATGGACTACGAGCGCTGGGCAGCCGAAGAAGGAATGGAGAACTGGGATTACGCCCACGTGCTTCCCTACTTCAAACGCATGGAGACCTGCCTAGCTGGCGCGGATGCGTGGCGCGGTGGTTCCGGCCCGCTCAAGTTGACGCGTGGCCCGGCGGACACCCCGCTGTTCGGCGCTTTTTTGGAGGCCGCCCAGCAGGCCGGATATCCGCTGACAGACGATGTCAACGGATACCGTCAAGAAGGTTTCGCCGCGTTTGACCGCAACGTGTACAAGGGCCGGCGCCTATCGGCCTCCCGCGCATACATCCATCCGGTTCGTCGCCGCAAGAATCTACGCATTGAAACACTGTCACACGTGACGGGATTGCGCACCGAAGGCACCCGCGTCACCGGCGTCGACTACGTACGCTTTGGTAAAAAGAAGGAATCGGTTCGTGCGGGCGAAGTCATCCTGTGTGGCGGCGCTTTTAACTCTCCGCAGCTTTTGCAACTGTCGGGTATCGGCGATGCATCATTCCTTGAAAGCAAGGGCATTACACCCGTTGCCGACCTACCCGGCGTCGGTGCGAATATGCAGGACCACCTGGAAGTGTATGTTCAGTACGAAGCGAAGCAACCGGTATCGATCGGCCCATGGTTCAACATGGCCCTAGCACCGATTATCGGTGCGCAATGGCTGTTTGCGCGCAAGGGAGTTGGAGCATCCAACCACTTTGAAGCCGGTGGCTTCATTCGCTCGAATGATGACGTCGACTACCCGAACCTCATGTTCCACTTCCTGCCCATTGCCGTGCGTTACGACGGAACCCAGCCCGCCGCGGCACACGGATACCAGGTGCATATTGGCCCCATGTACTCCGATGTACGCGGACATCTCAAGATCAAGTCGAAAGATCCGTTCGAGCACCCGGCGATCCAGTTCAACTATCTGTCGACCGAAAATGATCGACGCGAATGGATCGAAATGGTGCGGGCGGCACGCAATATCCTCAACCAGGATGCTTTTGCTGCTTTCTCCGCCGGCGAGATCTCTCCGGGACCGTCAGTCGAAACCGACGAAGAAATCCTCGAGTGGGTGGCATCGGATGCGGAAACCGCACTCCACCCCTCATGCACCGCGAAGATGGGGACCGACGACATGTCCGTTGTCGATCCCAACTCAATGAAGGTACACGGAATGGAGGGCCTGCGCGTCGTCGATGCCTCCGTCTTCCCCTTCGTCACCAACGGGAATATCTATGCACCCACCATGATGGTCGCCGAGCGTGCATCCGACTTGATTGCCGGTAACCGCATGCTTGAACCGCTCGAGGTGCCCTATTACCGAGCCAAGCAGGGAATGCTGCTCTACCCCGAGGGCGACGAACGCAACCACGCCTGGAATGCTCGCACCGATATTCCGTCCGCAGCGCAAGCTCACCAAGCTGCCAACTGAGGAAGTATCCCATGTCTCTACATGCAGAGCGCGCGCCCAAACACGGACGCAAAGAAGTCAGCGTCAACAAACCCGTTCTGATCGGTGCGGGTACCGCAATTGTGGCAATGGCCCTGTGGGCGATCTTTCTACCTGAGTCAGCCGAAGCCGTCCTCGGGGCGGTGGTTGGTCAAATCTCCTGGTGGTTTGGATCCTTCTACATTGTGCTGGCGACACTGATCCTGGTATTCGTCCTCTATCTGGGGTTTTCCCGATTTGGGCGAACCAGGCTCGGGCCGCCCAATTCGCGCCCAGAATTCTCAACCTTTGCCTGGGCTTCCATGCTATTTGCCGCCGGGATCGGTACGGATATCATGTTCTTTTCCGTAGCCGAACCCATCGCACAATACATGGAGCCACCGGTGGGATCCGGACAAACCATCGAAGCCGCCCGTGAAGCGACCGTGTGGACACTATTCCACTACGGCATTACGGGATGGGGCATGTACGCGCTGATGGGAATAGCTCTGGGATACTTCGCCTACCGGCGAGGTCGTCCACTGGCCGTACGCTCCGCTCTATACCCAATTTTCGGGGAGAAAATGGACGGCCCCTTTGGCTATATCGTGGACGCGGCCGCTGTGCTCGGCACCATTTTCGGTGTCGCAACTACGCTGGGAATCGGCGTGGTTCAGCTCAATGTCGGTCTCGATATCCTATTCGGTATCGACCAGGGATTGCCGGCTCAAATCGGACTCGTCGTGCTCGCTGTCGTCATGGCGACACTGTCGGCGACCTCCGGAATTGAAAAGGGGATTCGTTTCCTCTCCCAGCTCAACGTAGCATTGGCTATTTTCTTGGCCGGTTGGGTACTCGTCACCGGTAAAACCGTATTTCTCATTGACGCCATCGTCATGAATATTGGTGACTTTATCTCCGGATTCCCCGCCCGAACGCTGGAAACCTACGCGTATTCCGATGTGCTTGACTGGATGAGCGGATGGACGCTGTTCTTCTGGGCATGGTGGGTTGCGTGGGCCTCCTTCGTCGGCATGTTCCTTGCCCGTATTTCGCGCGGGAGGACTTTGCGGGAGTTCGTTGCCGGAACGATGGTCATACCGTTTATGTACATCGTCATGTGGATTTCGATCTTCGGTAACGCTGCAATCGACCACGTGCGCAACGGTCACCTCGACTTTGCTGAAATGACGTTGGAAACTCCGGAGCTCGGTTTTTACACCCTGCTTCAGGATTATCCGGCGGCCACATTCATCATTGGCATCGCCACCTTCGTTGGTCTCCTGTTCTATGTGACATCCGCAGACTCAGGCGCCCTCGTTATGGGTAACCTGTCATCGCATTTGCCGACCGCTCGCGACGACGCTAAAGCGTGGGTGCGGATTTTCTGGGCAACTGTGACCGGTCTGCTCACCATTGGCGTGCTCATTGTGGGCGGTATTCCCGCCCTCCAAAATGCGACCATCGTTATGGGGCTGCCGTTCAGCTTCGTTATGTTGCTGGTCGTCATTGGCCTATTCAAGGCCCTCAACGACGACGACAAGCACATTCGTTCTCGCGAACAGTCGATGCGCAATATCGTTACTGGAGCAGGCTCGGTATCCGAATTGGCAACTGTGTCATGGCGGGATCGTTTGGCGCGAACCTTCGACCAGGTTACGCCGCGGCAGGCCTCGAGCTACCTTGATCGGGTCGTCCAGCCCGCTTTGGAGGCCGTTGTCAAGGAACTGCAAAAACAGGGAATGGCAGCGTCGGTGGTGCGCGGCGGAGATGAAAATGTCGAAGATGTTTCACCCGATACGATCATTCACGATCGCATTAAACTCATCGCCCTCGAGGGGGAACACCAATTCATCTACCGTATTCTGGCGATTGATGCGCTAGCTCCCATGTATCTGGGGCGGGTGGGTTCATCGCGCGCACAGTCCACCCGACTGGAAGTTCACCTTCCACAAGGTGGTCAGGATTACGACATCATGGGGTACTCGGCAGACGCCATTATCCACGATGTACTCGACCACTTCGATCGGCATCAAGATTTTTGGCGCGTACGCGAAGAGGTTATCGACTACTAAGTTTCGATCACACAGGGGCGGGATCCGGCGCTTTGACGGTGCCGGATCCCGTCTCCTTTTATGCTTTGACGGAGAGTTAATGCGGTGCAGTGCCGCGCCGGAGGCTAGTATCCGGCGGGTGTTGGCCCCCCGGAATCGCCGATGAAATCTGCAACCAGTTTCTCCGATCCGCGCGCAAGAATAGTCACGTCAGCATTGACGAGGACGAAGTCCGCGCCATAGTCCATATATTCGCGAGCGACGGCGGGGTTAAAAGCATTGGTGCCGACCCGTTTACCGGCCGCCTTGGCTGCCTCGATACAGTGTTTGACGCGGGACTTAACCTCGGGGGCTTCCGCCTGACCGATCATTCCCAGATCGGCGGCAAGATCTGCCGGGCCCACGAAAATAGCATCAACGCCGTCGACAGCCACAATATCCTCGACCGCATCTACGGCGCGCCCAGATTCAATCTGCACAATGAGATTAATGGTCTGGCGTGCGCGGTTGAGATAGTTCGGAATCCGATTCCACATCGAAGCCCGGGCAAGTGCGGAACCAACGCCACGCACGCCCTCGTCGGGGTATTTTACTCGCTGTGCCGCCAGGCGAGCTTCTTGCACAGTATGCACCATGGGCACCAGCAGATTAATGACGCCGAGGTCCAGATACTGCTTGATTAAACGCTCATCGTTGATCGGTACACGCACAATCGTCGAGGCGGGATAGGCCTGCACCGCATGCAACTGCCCCAAAAGTGTGGAGAGATCATTAGGGGAATGCTCCGCGTCTATGAGCGTGTAGTCGATACCGGAGGAAGCGCAGATTTCAGCGACGAGAGGCGAGGCTGAACACACCCACATACCGACCAGACTGCGGCCTTCTCTATCAATGTGCTGCAGGAGAGTTTCGCGAGGTGCTAGTCGAACTGGCATGTCACTGTTCCTAGCGGTCCGTAGTCGGCGAGTACCGAATCGCCCTGGTACACCCACATGGGGCGGGTAAAGGATCCGGCGAGGATCGTTTCTCCAGCACCGAGGTAGTCGCCGTGCGGGGCGATCTTATTGGCAAGCCAATGCACGCCCGAAGCCGGGTGGTTAAGAACGCCGGCGGCTACGCCCGTTTCCTCAATCTGTTCATTGCGATAGAGCATGGCGCTGACCCAGCGCAGGTCGACAGAATCGGGACGCACCGGGCGGCCTCCGATCACCATGGCCCCCATGGCAGCATTATCTGAAATGGTGTCAACGATGGTACGACCCTCCATTTCAATGCGGGAGTCGAGAATTTCGAGGGCGGGAACCACCCATTTCGCTGATTCGAGTACATCGAATAGCGTGGCATTGGGGCCTTTAATGTCTTTTCCTAGTACGAAGGCTAGTTCGACCTCAATACGCGGATGGGTATAGCGCTCCCACTCAATATGGACGCCGGTTTCAAAAACCATGTCATCAAAAATGACACCGTAATCCGGTTCGGTAATACCGGTTGCATCTTGCATAGCTTTCGAAGTCAAACCGATTTTTCGCCCCACAAGGGTGCGTCCTTTTTCCTCCATCCGGTCACGCCACAGGCGTTGCACGGCGTAGGAGTCCTCGACGACCATATCCGGATAGCGGGCTGTTAGCAGGGGAACGGGAGTGCGGGTTTCTTGAGCCTGTACGAGCTCATCCGCTATCGATTCGATGACTTTTTTGTCGAGCATGACGCCTCCTTGAGTCGTGCGACCGTCGGCCGGTTATCGACTGGTTTAAGAAAATCGTACACGATTTAGGGGGAGGGCGGTGAAAATGTGACGCAAATGCCCGTATTGACGCAACCGGGCGTGAGGGCCGGTTGGCCGCTAAGCCCAGTATTCTCAGCAACCGAGGGGGAGAGAAAGGGTGAAACTAGCCGGCGCGACTTTCTCAACTCTCGGATGACGAATCGGGCCGACCGAGCTCTATATCCCGGGCCACTGCCGCGTCGACGGCTTTTACCAGTGCCGTCGCAAGTCCGGCTTCCTGCGCCGCCAAAAGCCCTGCGATAGTGGTGCCGGCGGGGGAGCAAACCCGATCAATCAGTTCGGCGGGAGTGGTTTGTGTATCGGCAGCGGACTGTAATACCAGTTGCGCCGATCCCATCATGGCCTGCGAGACGATGGCCACAGCCTGCGACTTCGGCAAGCCATATTTGACGCCCGCGCGGGCAAGCGAATCGATGATTTCATACATCCACGCCGGCGAACAGCCAGCAAGCGCAGAAAAGACCGGGAAATCGCCCTCCCCAATAACGAGAGTGCGCCCCACCGCATTCATGAGCCGTCGCGCAATTTCCAGATGTTCCTGCGAAGCAGTGGGAGAAGCGCATACGCCTGTCATCGACTCACCGATGGAAGCATTCATATTCGGCATCACCCGGATAATTGGAACTGATTCGCCGACTATGGCTTGAATATCGGCAATAGCGATACCCGCGGCAATCGAAATCAGTAGCGGCTGACGTTCAGCGACATCGCTGGCGATTTCATTTAACAGATAGGGCAAATGGACGGGCTTAACGGCGAGGATAACAACCTCACTGGCTTTGACAAGGTCGGTATTGGAGGCCACTGTCGAAGCGCCCACCTCGTCGGCCAACCGCCGGGCTACGTCGTCATTGCGATCGGTGATCAGCAATTGTCGGGCTTGAAAATCTGTTGACTCAACGGCGCCGCGCACAATTGCTGAGGCCATATTTCCCGCACCAATAAAACCGTAAATCACCGAAGGTCCTTTCACAGGGCAAGTATTTCTACTGCGAGAATAACAGTGCCGGCGCGTAAACCGCGGCAACGGCACCGATCCTTTACGATAGAGGAGTCAACGCAAGCCATCGGTGCTACGCGGAGTTATACCGCAGCATCCATGGCGAGCCGCATTTAAGAAAGAGAACCATCCTGGAACAGGCTTTAGGAAAAAGACCTCGGTCGATGACGATTATTGCGATCGTTGTCGTCGTTTTTATTGTCCTCGTTGCGGCTGTTGAAATGCTGATCGAAAATCGCCTGGGGGAGACCACCGAACATAAACGCGCGGAAGCACTCAACCAGTGCAAAGTCGCGCTTGAGATTTTCGCAAATGAACAGCAGCGCGCAATAAAGCTCATACCGGTTGATGTTCCGCCTGCCGGCGAAAAAGCCAAGGGCCAGCTGAAGGACCTCGTGCATATGCGCCTGACCTGTCAAGATGGCTCACTTGAACTAATCCGCACGCAGACGGCCAATATCGTCACCATGACTCGCGAGTTAGAAGAAGCGCAGGCTATCGTCACCTCCTACCAGTAGGCTTCGTATTCGCATGACCTCCGTCGGCATTAGCGCTTTCCAAAGGTCGATATGTCCTCCCGCCGAAAGCAGTTTTGAGGCGGGCCTGATCGGTGACGGGGAGCCCGCTGACTGACAGCTGTGGAAATCTTCGTATCCTGGCCAGATCGTCACAGAGTTATCCACAGCAGGTGAGCTGGTGTCAGCCGACACCGGGTGTTTTGGGCGAAACTAATCCCATGGAACGACAGCATCATCGATTTCGGCGCATTGCCTTAACCAAAGCCCGGCACCGGCCGCAGGTATCGAGTAGGCAGGATCTTCGCCAGCGGGTACCACGGTTCTTTCCCAGTCCAATAGCGGTTATCGCACTGGTTACTGTCCTTCTCGTTGCCTTCGCAGTTGCACTTATGCGTCAGATGCCTTCCGCCCCCGAAACTACTCATCCCTCTACCGGTGCATCTGAGCCCTTCTGGCAATCTGACGCTCCCTACGGTGGATCGCAGTCACCGACACCTTCCGAAACGAATATGGCAACCCCCGATCCTGCTGATTCCGACATCGTGATCGTCCAAGTTTCCGGAGCCGTCAATGACCCCGGTGTGGTTGAAGTCCCTGCCGGCTCGCGCGGCAAAGATGCCATTGAGGTGGCGGGCGGATTAACCGCAGACGCTGAACTGGCTTCCGTTAACCTAGCAGCGCCTCTGGTCGATGGTCAGCATATTCACGTCAACGTGGTAGGGGCCGCGGACGCGCAAAGGCAGGTCGATACCGGGTGCATTGATATTCGAATGGCGGATGAGGCGCAGTTACAAGAGCTCACCGGAATCGGTCCCGCGCTGGCCGCCCGTATCGTCGAATATCGCACCACTCATCCGCTGAGCACCGCCTCCGACCTGCAGGCTGTCAGCGGCATCGGTGCCAAAACTTTACAGCAGATCAAGGATCAGCTGTGCCCCTAACACATTCGCACGACGGTATTAGCCAACCGATGATTCGCTTTAGCGACTACCGGTTGATCGGGCCGGCAACTGCCGCCTGGCTCAGTGCCGCGGCCATCATCCAAGCGATAACACGCAGTACGCAGCCTCCGGTGGCAACTGTTATCTCAGCTTTAGTCAGCGCCCTCATCACCGCGGTGATGGTGTGGCCGCATCACCGTTATCAGGCGCGACACGGTACCTATCCCATCGGATCTGTGCGCGCCGGAGTAGCCCTCTCACTGATAGTGTCGACGCTGGCTGGGTTTTCCGCCCTGATACATGCCACCAACTATATTCGCGGCCCCCTGGTCAACAGATGCCGAAGTAGCTGCGTGATAACGGCGCGCATCGATCAGCAGCCACGCAGGATCACCCGAGGTTGGCTCACCCGGCTGCGACCCGATGCTCAGCCTGCAACCGGTATTTTCCTCATCACTTCCCAGCACCCGGGTGCAAATGAGGGGGATCAACTCATAGCTCGCGGCCGCATCGAACCTTTTGGCACCCCACCCACTATCGGCTTGCTGAAGCCGCAGACAGTCAGAATTCAAGCTAAATCGTCGCCTGCACAGCGATTTCGCCGACGTTTCATTACCCACCTCATGCCACTGGAGGCTGATACGAGGGGATTGATTGCAGGAATGAGTATCGGAGATTCATCCGACCTATCTGCCCCCGCACGTGAGGCAATGAGAGTGACCTCAACGACGCATTTGACGGCAATCTCAGGGATGCATCTGGGAATCATCGTGATGACGCTTCATATTCTCATTCCCGGTAGGCCGCGCTCAAAAATCCTACTCCTTGCCGTCATCATCAGTTTGCTCATCGTTATCGTCGGCCCGCGTCCCTCCGTTATTCGGGCGGCCTCCATGGCGGCGGTACTCGCACTGGCTCATCTCGCCGGCCGGGCCACGCAGGCGCAAACCAGCCTCGCCTTAGTCGTCATCGGATGGATCATCGTCAATCCGTGGCTGGCGGTGTCAATCGGTTTCATACTGTCCGTCGCGGCAACAGCCGCCGTTGTTACCGCGGTGGCGCAGACAGATACCGCTTATCGAAGAAATGAGCGTCCCCGCGCACAATACCTTCACAAACTACGCCCCCTGGTATCGATTCCACTGGCAGCGGCAGTTTCCACTGCCCCCATCCTAGTTGCCGTCATGGGGTATCTTCCGGTGTATTCAGTACTGGCGAATGTGCTGGTGCTTCCCGCGGTGGCAGCGACGACTATGGCGGGTCTTGGCGGGGCACTCTGTGCCAATATATGGCCAGATACCGCCTGGATCCCATTAATCGTCGCTCGCCTGGGAGCCGACTGGATTCTCGCGGTTTCGCAGTTCTGTGCCGGCCTGCCCCTGGCAACCATTGCACGACCAGGCGCAAGCTGGATCGCGAGCGGCTGCGTAGGTGTCACCGCAATGGTAGCTCTTCGTCGCGTTCTACCATTCTTCATGCGTCATCGGATCCCACACGAACCGATCTGCGGTATCGAGTGAGTCGAGAAGCATGAGCTGACGATCGGAAAGCACGAAGTCACCAATTGCCAGATTTTCAGCATTGCGTTGCGGCTTCGAAGACACGGCAATCGGTACGATGTCACGTTGAACCGCCCACCGCAGTACCACCTGCGCGGGGGAGCGTCCAACCTCTTCGGCGATATTGCGCACCAGCACTTGATCGAGCAATCCTTCGACCGGGCCCAGCGGACGCCATCCCTCGGTAATAATTCCATGCTGAGCATGAAATTCGCGCAGGGCTTCGCGGCCGATTATCGGGCTGAGCTGAATCTGGTTGAGCACCGGCCACACCCCGGTAGCCTCATGCAGTTCGGTGATTTGTTCGGGCGTGAAATTGGAAACGCCGATATGCGCAGTCAGCCCTTCATCCCGCAAACGAATGAGCTCCTTCCACGTTTTGAGATAGAGCCCACGCGAGGGATTTGGCCAGTGAATAAGCGTCAGATCAACGCAATCGAGGGCGAGTCGCCGCAATGATTCGCGTAACCCGCGCTCGGTGGCATCCCCCTGGTCGCCACCGGCAATTTTGGTGGTAATAAAAAGGTCTTCGCGGGCAATACCCGAATCTTTAATAGCTACCCCAACGGCGGCTTCATTGCCATATTGCGCAGCGGTATCGATCAGGCGGTGGCCATCGCGTATCGCTTGCGCAAATAAACGCGCCGCATCACGCCCGCGATGTCCCGAGGTGCCGAGACCCCAGGCAGGAATTGTGCCGCCATCAAGCAAAGGAAGAGTGGGTACAAGCGTCATATCAATCACCTATTCTTCATCGAGTTCTGCTTTCACTGTAGGCGTATCAACTGCCCGGCGAAACTCGACAGTCCTGGCTACTCGAGAAATGTCAGTCTCATGTGGCACGCTAGTTCCATGGCGGCAACACGAAAGAAACCGAAGGCGAATGAGCACCCCTGGTTCGAGGCGGCGCTAGCACCGGTCGTCCTCATCAAATCAGGTGAAGCCCTGCTGGGAGATCGAGCGGTTAGCCTACTTAAACGCGCGGCTCGCGCCGTCGATGCCTCTGTCGATATGCAAACGGTTGACGCAGCCCGATATGAAAGTGGGCAGCTCGCCATGTTTACGTCGCCGTCACTGTTCGGTGAAGCACGGTTCGTATACATTCCCGAGTTGGAGCATCCATCGAAGCCGCTCGCGGAAGACCTCATCGCCTATCTTCGCCATCCCGCCCCAGATGTCACCGTGGCATTGCGCCACAACGGGGGGAATGGAGGGCGCGCAGTTCTCAACGCGCTACAGAAAGCCAAGGTTCCCACCTACATTGCGGCACCGCTGAAAAATGCCCGGGACAAGTTGGAGTTTGTGCGTGGCGAAGTCAGAAATGCCGGAAGGCAAATCGAGGCACCAGCCGCACAGGCTTTGGTTGATGCATTGGGGGCCGATATCGCAGAGTTAGCCTCGGCCACCAATCAATTACTGACGGATGTTGACGGTCGCATTACGGTTGATCACGTGCACCGCTACCAGGCAGGACGCATGGATGTCACCGGATTCGCCGTCGCAGATGCCGCCATCGCAGGCAATATGGGCCGGGCACTGACACTGCTACGCCATGCCCTGGCATCCGGGGTTGAACCGGTAGCGTTGGTGGCGTCACTGGCTATGAAACTGCGGCAGTTAGCAAAAGTGACCGTGCAGCCGCGCCCTAGTCCGAGTGAGCTGCGGATGGCTCCGTGGCAAATCGACCGCGCCGTACGTGAATCTCGTGGATGGTCGGAAGAGGCCTTAGCCTATGTTATCGACGCGTGTGCTACCTGTGATGCCGAAGTTAAAGGCCAGTCTCGCGATTCTCACTACGCAGTAGAAAAACTCGTCATTGCAGTCACCCGCGCCCGCTACGGGCGGTTTTAGATCGGGAGCCGCTGCGCTACCCGTTTGCACTGGTAAGCAGGTAGATTTACCGCCATTTCAGGCATGACAAAAGGCGGACCCGCGGGCCCGCCTTTTGACTACGGTCTGTTAGTCGAGCTTGTTCACCTGGTGGGCGAGTTTCGACTGGCGTTTCGCCGCTTGATTGCGGTGAATGACACCCTTCTGGGCGGCCTTGTCGAGCTTACGCCCGGTGAGACGAAGCTGCTCTAGAGCCTTTTCCTTGTCACCGGCAGCAATCGCTTCACGAGTGCGACGCACGTAGGTCTTCAGCTCAG
>JAUNVE010000037.1 GCA_030537795.1 Actinomycetaceae bacterium | reverse complement strand
CGTGTTCCCCGCCTACGCGGGGATAATCTGCCAGTACACAACCAGGAGTCAAGATCGACATCCGCGGTATCGATGCGTTGGGATCTGCCCATTGGACGAAACCAATGTGTTAGCGATACATGACACCAGAACATAACGACGCCCCGGAAAAGAGAAAGCCAAACCGGGGCGCCAGATGGAGAAAAGGAAACTCTCATAACAATAGTATCGTGACCGGCCGACAATAAGAAGGAATTATCACCCCAGTTGAATGTCATGCCTGCGCGCGAAGCAGGGATTCTTGTCAAGATGCCACATAAAATGGCACCTAAAACCGATCCTGTGCGTGATCTTCCCCCAGCACGCCGATAGCCCTAAACCGCCGGGAACCCCAAACCCGCGTGCTTCTCAAACGCTCGGCCTACCGATCGGCGTTCATCCCCCGATTGATGAGAACTCCTGAAATGCCGGCTGCAATGATGGCGGTGGGCAAAGCGATGGTGCTCAGCATGTCGGGAAGCATGGGGCGCGTAATAATGGCCGCGACCGCATAAATCAAAAGCAATGCTGCGATGAGATATAAGCGTTGTGAAGTACGCAATTGCCGCTCCTACATTTGGTTTGCTCCCCATTGTAGAGAATTTGTCACTAAAACTGCCGAAATAAGTCCACCGCAAAACACAGCCGTGTTTGGCAACCCGCGTACTTGACGTATACCCTATTTACTACTGGAGATGTCGCATAGTGGCCTAGTGCGCCTCCCTGCTAAGGAGGTTGGGGCGTTCGCCCCTCGCGGGTTCAAATCCCGCCATCTCCGCCGAAGAAGATCGGAGTGCCTCAACCGGCGCTCCGATCTTTCAATTTCGGAGGTCGCCCTAGCCGCCCTCCACCAAATGAAAACGTAATTTTCACATGGTTTCGGGCATGTTTCACCACAAGCTCTGTTAATCTGACAAGCAATTGCGAGATTTTTTGAGACATAGGCCTAAAGTCTTGATTGCAGATACCCCAAGGGGTATCTTGTCATTAATCCGCGTGCCCTATGTTCCTCACTACATATCGCGTGGGCTCCCCTGGCGAATCAGTCACGCGGTTTCGCTATTGAAAGCACTCGGTGCAGCGTAGCACCAAACACAGGAGAGAAAACATGAGTACCCCACCCGCACGGGAATCAATTAATCCAACGGATCTGCTCGAACACGGCGATACAACGGCCGCCACGCATAAACGCCAAGTAATTGGTCTACTCGCGGGCGTTGTACTCGCAATCATCGTTTACTTCATTTTCCCATCGAATGCCGCTGATCTTGTCAACGCTGCACACCCTCCGGCAGAGGGCGAAGATCCATTTGCGCTTGAAGCAATGAGAATCACCGCCGCGGGAGCCGTTCTTATGGGCGTGTGGTGGATGATGGAAGCCATTCCGCTGGCGGCAACAGCATTCGTCCCTCTCGTTCTTTTCCCGGCGGCGCAAGTCATTTCGTTTAAGGAAATCGCTGCGCCATACGCTTCTTCCACAATCTTCCTATTCATGGGCGGATTCGTGATTGCGCTCGGTATGCAGAAATGGAATTTGCATCGCAGGCTCGCATTAATTGTTGTGCTTGCAGTAGGTACAAAACCCAAGCAACTAATTGCCGGCTTCATGCTCGCTACTGGCTTTCTGTCGATGTGGGTGTCCAACACTGCTACCGCGGTCGTTATGCTTCCGATCGGTCTATCCGTTCTTGTGTTAACTGCTGATATCGTCGGTGGGTTCAAAAACCAACGGAATTTCGCGACCGGTCTTATGCTGGCAATCGCCTACTCCGCATCGATTGGTTCGCTGGGAACCATTATCGGTACGCCTCCCAATGCGCTTCTGGTTGCTTACCTGTCTGAAAACCATGATGTGCACATAGGCTTTGGCCAGTGGATGCTGGTGGGGGTGCCGCTCGCCGTCGTATTCCTCGCAATTGCTTGGTTCGTGCTGACCACCGTGTTTAAACCAGAGATGAAGGAAATCCCCGGCGGCCGGGAGGTTATCCAGGGCGAACTCAAAGCCATGGGGCGTATGAGTTCAGGTGAAAAACTCACAGCTTTCGTCTTCATTGCCGCCGCCTTCTCCTGGGTATTTATTCCCGGGATTCTCAAACTGACCGGCTCAACCCTCACCATTGCTGACGCCCTCATCGCAATGACGGCAGCGCTTTTGATGTTCATCATTCCGGCCAGCTTTGAAACTGGCGAACGCCTTATCGATTGGGAAACTGCAAAAGACATCCCCTGGGATGTGCTCCTTCTCTTTGGAGGCGGCCTCGCCCTGTCGAAGATGTTCTCCGAATCGGGGCTTTCCAAGTGGATTGGCGAAATGGCGAAGGGCTTGCACGTTCTTCCTATCATTCTCGTCATCGCCGCCGTCGCGACGATCATCATCTTCCTCACGGAGTTAACGTCAAATACGGCTACCGCCGCTGCATTCCTGCCGATCATAGGTGGTGTCGCGGTCGGCATTGGCCTGACGGAAGCCGGCGCTCAAAACGTCATGATCCTCACGATCCCGGTCGCACTCGCCGCCACATGTGCATTCATGCTGCCGGTGGCAACTCCGCCAAATGCCATCGCATTCGGCTCTGGCTACGTCAAGATTGGCGAAATGGTCAAAGGCGGGCTTTGGCTCAACATCGTGGGTATCGTTCTCATTACGTTGACGACATACTTGCTCGCAGTGCCTGTTTTCGGCCTCGTGTTGTAACATTTCTCTAGCTTCCAGGCGGTCCCATCCTCTTTTGCAGAGGGCGGGACCGCCTGCTGTTTAGACCCGAGCGAGACCAAAAAGTCCATACTGTGGTTAAACGAAAATCATTATTGCTATCGATTTGCAAATCTCGTAAATTACTAAACGTTAACTTAGGTCAGGCTAACCGAAAAGCTGTTTCAGGACAAAGGAACTTAACGTGAGAAGATTTACGACCGCTACTGTCTCTGTCGCCACCATGATAGGGCTAACAATGAGTGCCGCAGGTTGTGCCGTCGATAACCAAAATTCAGACGCAACGTCCGGCGGTGCGGCAGACTCCGACAGCGCTCTAATAGTGGTGGCAACAACCGGCTACCTCGGCGATGCCGTGGCGAATATCGCACCTGAAGCTGACGTCACCGTCCTTGTCGGCCCCGGTGGCGACCCTCACACCCAACCATTGACCACTCAAGACACCGAGAAAATCAACAACGCTGATCTCGTTGTTTGGACGAGCCACGACATGGAACACCAAATGATGGATCAGTTCGACAAGCTCGGCGACAAACAGATTCCGGCCGGAGAAGCAATTCCTGAAGATCAGCTTCTTCCGTGGGAAGAGGACGGTCAAATTCAAGGGCACGATCCACATATCTGGAACTCTCCTGATCGGTGGACATACGTTGTAAATGCGGTCGGAGATAAACTTTCAGAAATTGATCCCGATAATGCCGAAACATATAAGGCGAATGCCGACAAATACAACGAAGAGATTCTGGAAGCTCAGAAGGAGGCCGAAGAGCTTCTGTCTCAGATTCCAAAAGAAAACCGAATCCTCATTACCGGTCACGATGCCTTCAACTACCTGGGTGATTCCTTCGACATCGAGATTTATGCAACCGATTTCGTCACTTCTGAATCAGAACTTTCAGCACAGCAAATCGATGAACTGGCTGCCCTCATCGCGGAAGCGCAGATTCCCGTAATTTTCCAGGACAATCTTGCGAACCCCGAAGCCATTAACCATCTAAGGGAAGCCGTCCATGCAAAAGGCTGGGATGTCGAAGTATCCGATAAGGAACTTTTTGCCGACACCCTCGGAGAAGCGGCGCCGGTAGATACCTACCTCGGTGCATTCCGATACAACGCTGAAGCGATCGCTGAAGCACTGACACCACAGAACTAATCACACGACACACGGGCTTGTCCCCGGATGGTCGGACGGCAAACCCGTGTGCTACATCCAAAGGAACCCATGGCAAACACCCGCAACGCCAACCCGTGCACTATTGATAACTTGACGGTCGCATATCACGATCGCATCGTCCTTGAACACGCATCCATGACGCTCCCTCCCGGCGAAGTTATGGCGATTCTAGGACCCAATGGTGCAGGTAAATCAACCCTCATTAAATCCGCCCTCAATCTGGTACCACCACTGGGTGGAGAAGTCCGATTCTTCGGTGAACCACTATCGCGCGTGAGAACTCGCGTCGGCTATATGCCTCAGTCAGCCGAAGTTGACTGGGATTTCCCCACCACTGTCGCTGACGCAGTTGCGATGGGAACATTCGGTAAACTGGGATGGTTGCGACGACCGGGTGCGAAAGAACATGAAGCCGTGCAGCGCGCGATGGAAACTGTCGGCATCAGCGACCTAGCCGATCGACAGATTTCACAGCTCTCCGGGGGTCAAAAGCAACGAACCTTCATGGCGCGAATCCTGGCACAAGATCCAGATCTATACATTATGGACGAACCGTTCGCGGGAGTAGATGCGGCCTCCGAACAAGCCATCGTCAATGCACTGGCTCAACTGAGACAAGCCGGCAAAACGATCCTCATCGTCCATCACGACCTCGCCACTGTGCGAGAATTCTGCTCCTGGGTCACACTTCTCAATAACGGACGAGTGGTAGCAACCGGACCGTTGAGTGAAGCATTCACCACTGAGAACGTTCACAAAGCCTATGGGTTCGACCAAATTAATCTCGAACCCACTGAGTCCGACGTGAAGGAGTGGTGACCCCGTGCTCAGCCAACTACTGGTCCTCGATATGCCGCATGCCGTCGGACTGATCGAATTTCTCACCAACTACACCTTCCGAAACATGCTCGTCGGCACCACCATTATCGGTGGAGCTTCCGGCGCCCTCGGATGCTTCCTCTACCTTCGTAAACAGTCTTTGACCAGCGACGTTATCGGCCACTCAGCCATCGCGGGTGTCATGATTGCATTCATCTTCGCGACAGTCGTGCTCTCCATCGAAGGTCGTTCGATGTTCGTCCTCACCATTGGAAGCATCATCGCAGCTACCGCAGCTGTTCTCATGTCCAACTGGATATCTCGCGACTCTCGAATCAGTCTCGATGCGGCCATGGCCATATGTCTTTCTTTGTTCTATGGCGGAGGCATCGTCCTCATGCGAATCATCACGCACTCCACCCTGCAGGGCAGGGGCGGCATCGACAAATACATGTTCGGCAACGCCTCAACACTGACGCGAGCCGACATTTACACCATTGTGTTTTTCGGGAGCTTATCCATCATTGTCATGATGTTATTTTGGAAGGAATTCAAAGTCTTCAGCTTCGATCCAGTCCTGTCGGAGACCCTGGGATTCTCCTATCGAACTCTCAATCCGCTACTCATGGGCACCGCCACCGTCGCTATCGTTATTGGCGTCAAAGCAGTTGGCCTAATCCTCATGATTGCATTCGCTATCATGCCCGCAGCTTCTGCTCGACAATGGACGAAGCGACTATCAACCATGGTGCTGCTGGCATCCATCCTTGGCGCCGGATCAGCTGCATTCGGCTCATTCCTCGCCGTTAACATTGGGAAAGTGCCTACCGGTCCGGTCGTCGTACTGGTACTGTTCACAGTGTTTTGTTTCTCGCTTATCGCCGCCCCAGAACGATCCGTATTGCGCAGGGCACTTATTCGCAGGGCTAAAACTCGCGAACTTGAAGCCCTCGCTCGGGAACGGGACAACGTCCCTGTACGCAATCATGACGTTGACAAGAGCGTGGCCGGCGCACTCGTCACTGTCGAATCGGTAGGACGGTGATGCGGCTATGACTTTCATCGCAGCTGTTGCACTTCTCGCGGTCGTTACCGCCATAACCTGTGCGTTACCCGGTATCTTTGTGGTCCTGCGACACCAAGCCATGCTCGTCGACGCCATGTCGCATGCGGTTCTGCCCGGCATCGTCATCGGCGCCCTCATATCGGGGACAACGCACTCACCCATCATGATTGTGGTAGCCGCTCTAATGGGTCTTCTCGTCGTCATCGGCGCAGAAAAACTGCGCAATACCGGACTTATCGCCGGCGACGCTAACCAGGGGCTGATCTTCCCCGCACTATTTTCAATCGGCGTGCTATTGCTGTCGACCGTCCTCAGTAACGTCCACCTGTGTCAAGACACGGTACTGACCGGCGATCTCAACCTCATGGCCCTCGAATCTGAACGCGTCATTCGCGGCAATCTCGATCTTGGCCCGCAAACCATGTGGTACCTACTCGCCGTATTCACCATCAACGCCACCTACATCGCCATCACTTACCGGGTACTCAAACTCGCGGCATTCGACCCTTTACTGGCTAAAACCATGGGATTTCCCGTGCGCGCAGTGGAATATGGGCTCATGCTTCTTGTTTCCATCACGGTGGTGGTAGCCTTCCAAACGGCCGGTGCAATCCTTGTCATTGCCCTAATGATTGTGCCGCCCGCCACCGCCCTCCTCATCTCGCGCACATTGCCCCACATGATTATGACAACCATGATTATTGCGGCCATCTCCGCGTTGGCAGGTTTCTACATCGCCCTCTATTTCGACCTGGCAACCTCCGCCATGATGGCTGTGGTTGACGGTGGAATTTTCCTCACCACGTTCCTGGTTACTCGATGGTGGGGGCGTCAACGTGGACGAAGTGCGATGCGTACACTTACCGCCGAAATGGAAGTGAGAGCCTAAAACTCAACACAAACTCCCGTACCCACGGGATACCGCCGAGTCGAAGATCCCTTCACTTCGACTCGGCCGCCCCGCCTCTTCAAAATGCGGGTTGAGAGGAGGCGGGGCACCTGAACGTAGGATTGCTATGCCGACCGACAATGTGGTGAGACCTACACTCCACAGATTTGGAGTAGAGCACACACATAACTACACTTATGAAAGGTAACAACCGATGCGCTCGTAGCTCAACGGATAGAGCATCTGACTACGGATCAGAAGGTTGGGGGTTCGAATCCCTTCGAGCGCGCCAAATCCCCGTACTGGTGAGACCCACCGGAACGGGGGTTTTCCAATTTCCGCGTAGCAAACGAGCCACAATTGCAATAGGGTTTTATGGATCATGCCACAGAGTTGAGCGGCATAGTAGTAAAAGGCACTGAACCGACTAAACTCGAATCTGTACTATAGTCGCACTCGAGGTTCAATCTTGGCTAACAAATCAAAGAGACGACTGCCCATGCGGCACTCAGCAATGAACTGGGGCAAACGATACGCGCGCACACGCACTTTTTTTGCCGCCCTCCTGGCTGCAACTCTCTTTGTCGTAACCTTCGCATTCGCAATCTCACAACAGCTATATAGTCAAGTCTCGACCATCGATCTGAGAACCGAGAGTACAACACCTGAAACACGCGACACCATCTCCATACCCGCTGATTTTAAAGAGGGCGAGCCGGTGACCATCGCGGTGATGGGCACGGATGACCGGACCGGCGACAATGCCGACATTGGAGGTTTCGCGGAAGGTATTCGCGCCGACACCACCGTTTTGCTACACATCACCGCAGATCGTAGTCAAGTACGAATGGCATCAATACCGCGCGACCTTATGACCGAGATTCCCGGATGCCTCCCCGGTGAAAACCCGGATGTGGCCGTTAGCTTCCAGATGTTCAATACAGCGTTTGCTCGCGGTTACGACTACCAGGAAAATATTGGAGATGCCGTGCAATGCGTGTTGAATACCATTGCCCGCTCGACCGGCATCAAACCGGATGCTGCCGCAGTGCTCGACTTTAAAGCAGTTGTTGACATCGTGGACGAACTAGACGGTGTGGAACTGTGTGGCGAAACTCATTTTGAACCGCGTGATGCGGGCGGCCTCGTACTTGAACCCGGGTGCGGTCGAATCTATGGAGATCAAGCAATCCAGTTCCTGCGTGCGCGACATGTCGGTAACGATGGTTCCGACCTCAAACGCATCGAGCGGCAACAGTGCTTCCTGCGATCCGCCTCTGCCGAAGTACTCCGCGGCGGCCTACTGGAGCAAGCTTCGAATATCTTCTCCATTGCTAAGGTCCTCACCGCCCACACTAAGCTCACTCCCAATCTGGCTTCAGTATCGAACTTGTCCGGCCTTATCTATTCGCTACGGAACCTGACGCCCGCAGACGTCGTGACCCGCACCGCCCCCGTCGCCCCCTGGCCGGCGGATCCCAACCGTGTAATCTGGGCCTGGGATGCGCCCCAATTCTGGGAGGAATTCGTAGCGCCACCCGTTGAAGAAACGCCTCCCGCATCCGCATCCTCTGAGCCAAGTTCCTCTGACGACACAGAAACCCCCGAACCTGCGGAACCCTCCGTTCCTGCCCCGGCCGAACCCTCGGAACCACCAGCGGATGAGATTTCGGCAGACGACGAAGACGCCCTCATCTGCTATTAGCTTTGACGTCCGTTTTAGGGCTCTCACCGCACCGGCGCTTCTGCTCGTTTACGGGGGACTGCCGCGTCAATAGCGACTTCTAACCACTTGCGCACAGGTTGTTGATGTCCGCGGGACTGCCACGGATTTCGGCGACCGCAACTTTGGGAGCCACGTATCGAAGGGAACCACGTGAGGACCCAGTGCTGGATCCCAAATTGCTGGCGGTAAGACTAGTTTCCGTATCTCGTAGCGATGAGAATCAGTCTCCTCATTCCCCCCCCATCCTTAGCCACCTTCAACCCACATCGATCCAGACAGTACCCGATTCAGACAGTTCCGCCCGCAAAAGCAGTCACATTCCATCGATTCCGACACTTAACGGCTACGAAGTGTCAGAATCGACGAAAAAAGCAGGCAAATCCAGCATGAAGTGTCGGAATCGATGACGGTGGAGGGCGTCAGCAGTTGCCTAACTGAGGGAAAAGTGTCGCTCTTCGTTCGCTGAGCCAACCCACTGTGTGCGCCCACCTTCTCAGGTAGAAAAGCGCCAACCGTCGCCTAGGTATATGACCGCGCCACGGATACTGTTTCAGCCCCGTAGCTGCCGCCGAAAAGTAGAGCGTGGATGATGAGAATGTAAAGCTGATGCAGACCTATGCGCGCCCTCCATCCTGAATCAAGCGGGGATTCGGCGTTGTAGCCTGCATAAATACGGTCAAGATGCGCCTGCCCAAAGACACCTAACGTGGCCAGATCTGTTTCCGCGTGACCGCCCTGCGCGGCTGGGTCAATGAGGACTCCGACGGTTTCTGGCAATACCGTGAGCGAGCCGCACCCGGCATTTTGCGGAGCCCAATCGATATCGGCGGATGGAGTCCACAGCACGTT
Source organism: Actinomycetaceae bacterium (assembly GCA_030537795.1). Lineage (GTDB taxonomy): Bacteria > Actinomycetota > Actinomycetes > Actinomycetales > Actinomycetaceae > Gleimia. The sequence continues at coordinate 12,530 of JAUNVE010000037.1, read as the reverse complement.
TCCTGTCCACAGATCACCATGAATACGTGACGCGCGTGAATCAACGCGCGCTGGTTGCGAGGAGTCAAAATCGCCGTCGCGTAGGCGTTCACACACGCGTTCTATTGTGCGGGCACCCGAGGGCGAAATACTCCCTCGGTCGACACAGGGGGCGAGGTTGGGAAGGAGCCGGTATTCGGCGAAAAACGCTCCCCAGGGAAGGGCGTTGGGGGAGGTGTAGGTCATCGGAGCGCGTCCCATCCACCCGTCGCTTTCCCACCCTTTCGGGGCGCAACCGAAATAGTCGGCTCCGGCCGCGTGGGTATAGGCGAGCGCCCGTCCAAACTGTTCAGCGGATGAGGGCGTGCAACGCCCGGACGCTATGGCACGGGTGACTAGAGCGCCAGTTTCGACCTCGAGTACCGGGACCACGTGAGCGCCCCCGCGTGCCATCGGCTCCGCGAGCCATTGAAGCGCTAGCCCTTCGAGTTCCACCCCGCTTGGTTGAGTGGAATCCGTCTTGCGATAGGTGTTGCCGCATCGTTCGATAGCCATGGCGCCATTATCGCATCCAGGCAGTTTCATTGTTTGTTGACGTCTTGCGCGTTCGCCCTCTTTCGCTGAATGCTTTCCATTGATCCGTTGCGACCCCCCTTCTTTGTCTCACACCGTTCCGTTCCTGAGCAGAAATCGCCTAGAGATTCGTCACGATGTTCTCCTCCCATATCGATTCTGAGTCCCCCCATATCGATTCAGACACTTAGTCACCCAAAAACCGTCGAATTCCATCGATTCAGACGCTTAGTGCTGAGTAAGTGTCTGAATCGATGGTGAGATGGGTGTTTTCAGCAGTTAAGTGTCTGAATCGACGAGGGCGGGGCGGGGAAGAAGGCGAGGCTCTTTCGATGCACTTTGCCGCCGACGCCCTCGGGAGCGCTACCAGACGATCAGGTATGTGTGGAGCGCGGCGAATATTCGCCTCACTGTCTCTCACCTTGCGAATAGCGCAATACTTCCAGGTCTCGGTAGAAATACTGTTTTCGCTCGAGGAATTCACACCGCTAAGCTAAATTCGTGATTCACCAGTCATCAAAATGACTGATTCGGACGCTAACAGCTCATCGTCGGCTGGAGTAAATGCGGGGACTTTCACGTAATAAATATGGCATTTAGTGAAAACACAGCATAGTAGTTGTGAAAACCAAATTGACAATTTCGGCTGACCGAATCTTATGATGGTTTTTATGACAAGACAGAAGCGTTTCCCTCAAATCATCACTGCTGCTCTCGCCTCCTGCGCGCTTCTGCTCGCTGGATGTGCCGGGGAAGCCGAGGTGGACCCCAACGCAAAGCCACGGGTTCTCACTACTTTTACAGTTATTGCTGACATGGCTCGTAATGTTGCCGGTGACCATCTTGATGTTCAATCGATTACCGAAGTGAACCAGGAGATCCATAATTTCCAGCCCGCCCCGGCAGACATCAAAAAAGGTGAAACTGCGCAACTCATCCTCAACAACGGTTTCGGTCTCGAACGCTGGTTTGAGAAGTTCATAGCAGATTCCGAGGCCGAAACAGTCGTTCTATCAGAAGGCATTGAACCAATTGCTATCGAAGAGGGCGACTATTCAGGTAAGCCGAATCCACATGCGTGGATGTCCCCCACCGCAGCACAAGTATATGTTGACAACATCGTTAAAGCCTTCTGCGACCTCGACCCCGAGCATAAGGACGACTACGAAAAGAACGGTGAAGCCTACAAAGCTGAGATCCAAGAAGTCGGCCAGATGCTCAAAGAAAAAATCGGATCAATCCCCGAAAACGAGCGTGCACTCGTGACCTGTGAGGGCGCCTTCTCTTACCTCGCTCGCGACACCGGCCTCACCGAAAAATATCTGTGGGCCGTCAACTCTGACGGAGCAATCACGCCCAAACGTGTTGCTGACCTAGAGAATTACGTGAAAGAAAATAACGTTCCCGCAGTATTCTGCGAATCGACCGTGGGCGACAAAATGCAACCCATCGTGGAAGCAACCGGGGTTAAATTCGGTGGCACCCTGTATGTTGATTCGATTACCGACCCCGACGGTGACGCCCCTACCTTCCTTGACCTGCTCCGTTACGACGCGGAACTCATCACACAAGGCCTCACCGGCAAATAGCCACAAAGTTTGGTCAGTGGAGCGGGAATAGTGCCCGCCCCACTACGCACCGGAGTGAATGAAAATGACCAGTGTTACACCCGCACAAAAATCGCCCGATACCTCCAAAGATCCGACACTTGTCGTCAAAGACCTCTGGGTCTCCTACGGAAAAGTCCAAGCACTTACCGGCCTCAGCTTAGAAGTAGGTTCGAGCACAATCTGTGCCATTGTCGGTATGAATGGTTCAGGGAAATCTACCTTCTTTAAATCGATTATGGGCATGGTTCCACTCCAAAGCGGAACCATCTCCGTACGTGGCCAGGGAAGCTTATCGGCTCGCAAGCAGGGCCTGGTGGGCTATGTTCCCCAAAATGAAGATATCGACCATCATTTCCCTCTCAGCGTCTACGACGTCGTCATGATGGGACGCTACTCCTTCATGGGGCCACTGCGTCGTAGTCGTGCAGTCGATCGAGAAGCGGTTGAAAATGCGCTAGAAGTCGTCGGCCTCACTAAACTGCGAAATCGCCCCATTGGTGCTTTATCCGGAGGTCAACGCAAACGTGCGTTTGTCGCACGTGCAGTAGCTCAAGGCGCCGAAATCATGCTCCTTGACGAACCGTTCGCCGGCGTTGACTATACTTCGGAAGACGTAATCATCGGCCTCTTGCGGCAACTAGCTGACAAGGGAGCAACACTCCTCGTGTCCACGCATGATTTGGCCTCGATCCCCAGATTCGCCGATGAGGTCGCCCTGCTCAATCGACGGATCGTGGGACGCGGGCAACCTGAGGAAGCACTCCGACAAGAAAATCTCGTGCAAGCCTTTACAGAGAGGGGGAGCGCTCATGATCACGCATCCACTGTTCATTAATTTCTACGAGGTTTTCGTAGAAATGTGGACACACCAGTTCATGGTTCGCGGATACCTTGTTACCTTATTTGCAGCAGTCGTATGTGCTGTTTTATCGTGTTGGCTCGTACTCGTCGGCTGGTCGCTGATGGGGGATGCCCTCTCTCACGCTGTCGTTCCAGGCGTCGCCATCGCTTATATTCTCTCCCTGCCATTTTCCATCGGAGCATTCGTAGCCGCACTCGTATGTGTTGGTCTTATCGCGGTCATACGGTCGACATCACGAATTAAGGAGGACGCCGCCATCGGCGTGGTTTTCACCACCATGATGGCCATCGGTCTCGTCCTCATCTCCGTGTATCCCAGTCAAGTTCACCTTCAGCACATCCTGTTCGGTGACCTCCTCGGAATCACCCAAGAAGACATGTGGCAGGTTCTCGTCCTAGCGCCGCTAGCAGGGATTATTGTGCTTCTGAAGAGTCGTGATCTCACGTTGTTTGCCTTTGATCCCTCGCATGCGTCAGCCATTGGGCTGTCAGTGCGGCGACTATCGGCTCTGTTATTAACCTGTCTTGCAATCACCGTTGTCGTTGCAATGCAGGCTGTCGGCGCGATTCTTATCGTATCGCTCCTCATTATTCCGGGTGCCATGGCTTTTTTGTGCACGCAGAAATTCCAACACATGCTGTGGCTCTCCCCGTTGCTGTCGGCATTTTCAGTGACACTGGGGATTTACCTGTCGTACTGGTTCAACATGGCCTCCGGTGCGACCGTGGTGACTGTTCACGGCATCGTATTCACCATCATCTACCTCATCTCGCCCATGGGGTTACGGTCAGTTCAAGGACTCAAAGCCTCCACCATATTGGAAGCATAAACAGTAGATTCCAGCACTATTCAGCCACTGAATAGCCAGTAATCTCGCCGCTTGCGAGCCCGTTTCAGAGGCATTAGTCCCCGCGTGAGTAAGTCAGCGATAAAACGAGAGAACACCGGAAAGAGTCGAGCGTTAGCTCCTCTCAGCGCGCTTCGATACAATCGCCAAAGACGTAAACCACGTGCGACAACTGTGTAACCGGCAACCCCGTAGCATACCCGCAATAAAGGAGGACCCATGTCGGAAAATCCAATCGAGCTTGAGCGCGTCCTCCGTACCGATCTGTCACCTGACGAAGCGAGTCGGGTGTCGGAACTACTAACCAATACGCGAATCCAAGATGTCATCCGCCTCGTTGAACGTATGCCGGCCGCCAAGGCGGGCGTCCTGTTTCGACTTTTATCGCAAGACCGGGCGCTTACCGTTTTTGAAGCGCTTGACGCGCGCCACCAAGCTGACCTGATCGGCGCTCTCCACGACGAAGACGTATTGCGCTACTTCGACGAAATGGATCCGGATGACCGAGTTTCGCTCCTCGACGAAGTACCTGCCGAAGTTGCCGACGAATTACTTCGCACGTTGGAAAAATCTGAGCGCGACATCACCGGTATCGTTCTCGGATATCCGCGCGGATCGGTTGGTCGGCGCATGTCACCGGAGATTCTGGTCTTATATCAGGACATGACTGTCGGCGATGCGCTGGCCATCCTCAAACGCAGAGCGAGCGAAATCGAAACAATCTACACGCTTCCTATCGTTAACCGGGAACGGAAACTGACTGGCATCTGCTCCTTCCGCGACCTCTACACCGCAGATCCGCATCAGCACCTCAGCGACATTATGGCGGAGGCCGTATCCGCTCGCGCTAATGATGCGGCCGAATCGACAGCACGCTGGTTACTTACCCTCGACCACCTGGCCATGCCCGTCACCGACGAGACTGGCCGGCTAGTTGGCCTTCTCACTTTCGATGATGCGCACGAAATTGTCGAAGAAGCCGACACTGAAGACGCGGCGCGTGGTGGTGGCCACGAACCACTCCAGCAGCCCTATCTCTCGACGCCGCTGGCAAAAGTTGTACGGTCGCGAATCGTGTGGTTACTGGTGCTCGCACTTTCCGCGATTTTCACCGTTCAGGTGCTCGACTCATTCGAAGATACGCTTGCAACTGCAGTGGTGCTTGCACTGTTCATTCCGCTTCTTACGGGCACCGCGGGCAATACAGGTAACCAGGCCGCGACGACCGTCACGCGCGCGCTCGCTCTTGGTGACGTGCGAAAATCCGACGTCTTTCGCGTGCTGTGGCGGGAAATGCGGGTCGGTTTTTTCCTCGGGACGCTTCTGGGAACCTTAGGATTCGGGCTCGCTTCCCTGGTGTATTCGACGCAGGTTGGTATGGTTATCGGATTCACCCTGGTTGCGGTTTGTACCATGGCAGCCAGTATCGGTGGAATTATGCCCATTATTGCTAAAGCCATTGGCGCAGATCCGGCGGTATTCTCGAATCCCTTTATCTCTACCTTCTCGGACGCAACTGGCCTGATCATCTACTTCATGATTGCGAAAGCCATACTCGGAATTTAGCGGGCCCCTTGAAACTGAGGTTTTCTCGATTCAAACGCTTTCTTTCCCGATTTCCCACTCAAGAGGGCGTATAGGCCCTCGGTTCCGTCAGGACCCGTTTGAATCGACGATAAGTGGAAGCGTAAAACTGGCTTTAGTCCAGTTGCCCCTGGCCCGTGAACTCAACGAGGTGGCGGATATGCTTAAGGGGGCTGTCACTTCAACCAGAACCCCCCTTAAAACAATGGCTTGAGCGCGCTGCGCACGCGGCCTTCAATCGACTGGGTGCCCGTGAGAAGAGGACCTCTTCATAACGCACAACAGGGGGGTGAGGCAGACGATACCTCACCCCCTCGAGATTTCCCGCGTAACTGCTAGAGGAGCTGAGCTCTCAGTTCCTCAGCGGAAACCGGCGAGTAATAGGCCGGCGGAATATCAAATACGGTGTACGCACCGGTCTGGCCGGCAGCGACCATACGGGAGACCGCTCGAGCGGTGGCGGTGAGCACGGCTCCAGTGAACTCAGGATTTGAATCAAGCGCAAGATCGAAGGAATAGACCTGTGTGACGCCCTCCGAAGTTTGTCCCGTGCGGATGACGGAACCACCGTGGGGCATTCCCGCATGGTTATTCGACAGTTCCTCCGCCGAAATGAAAGTCACCGTCGTGTCATAGTCGGAGAAGTAGTTTTCCATATTGACGATCTGATCTCGGATGCTTTCTTGATCAGCATTTTCTTCGACCACCACGAAACATTCTCGACGATGCTTTTCCCGAGTCGACAGCTCAGGGGCTTCGCCGGCAAGTACGCGCTGTTTTGCTTCCTCCACCGGCACTGTGTACTGGACCGCTCCGACTACGCCGTCAATACGACGAATAGCGTCAGAGTGCCCCTGAGAGACACCGCGACCCCAGAAAGTGTATGTTTCTCCACGAGGAAGAATGGACTCACCGATCAGACGGTTCAGCGAAAACAAGCCCGGATCCCAACCGCTTGAGATAACTGCAACGTGACTATTTTCACGCGCAACCGCATCTACAGCGGCAAAGTGCGCGGGAATCTTTGCGTGCGTATCGAAGCTATCGACGGTGTGAAATAACTTCGTGAAATCAGGTGTTTGGGTTCCCAGATCCGTCGCGGACCCGCCGCACAGCACACACACGTCGACAAGATCGACGTAATTCTTGGCCTCGTCGATTGCCACGGCGGGAGCGTGCTGCGTGGCGAGGGTTGCGGGGTCGCGTCGGGTGAAAATAGCCACGAGTTCCATGTCCGGAGAGTTGTGGACGGCCTTTTCGACTGCGCGTCCGAGGTTTCCGTAACCGTTAATAGCGATTCTTATGGGGGATCTTTTACTCATAGGTGATCCTTTCGTTGATGGTTCCTTACCTAGATTCTCTCGGTAGCCGTTGCCTGTGCGCGCTGATGCTCAATATGTGGGCGGATATAGTTGGTCCACACGGTTGTTGCGAACCAGCAACTTGCTGCTGATGCAGTGGCTCCCGCGGTTACGTCCGTCATGAAATGAGCACCAACGTAGACACGCGAGGCCGCCACGACGACAATTCCGATACTCGCCAGGAGTAAAGCGAGTCGGCGATGTTTGTGACTAATGAGCGTCAGTGCGATTGCAAGAAATAATGCCGTGGCAAAAGCTGTATGGCCTGAGGGGTAAGACAACACCCCAGTTTGTGGAGATACGGGATCGTGCAGGAGCTCAGCGTTGGGGCGAGGCCGTTGCACGATAGGTTTGAGGATAGCGGTACCACCCCAACTGACGAATACGACCCATAGAAAATGGCTGGCTCGGCGGATAGTGTTCACTATGCCAATGATGACGGTAGTGATTGCCGCAATGATTGTGGCCACAACAGAACTGAATGCTGTAGCGATTGCTCCTGCAACGGCAGAAACTGCAGGAAGCTGATGCTGAGTTAGCCAGATAGATATGTTGATTTCTGTACGCGCAAAATTCGTGCTTTTGATCAGGAGGCCGGCTACGCCAACGCATATGACGATAATAATCGGCATCCATAAGCCGGGGCCGGCATGCGTGGAGCGCTGTCGCTCGCTGTGTCGCGGGCCCATCTTTAGTGCTTGAACCGAGGAGTTTCTTTCGTACTCATCATGAGGTAATTGGGAGACCATGCGTCCCACCCTATGCGTCCGAGGGGATCGGGTCGAATAAGTGTGTCACGCATTTCACGTCATCGATTCAGACACTTAATCACCGTTTTGCTTCGATTCCGACAGGTATTTCACACATTCAGCTGCTGAAGTGTCTGAATGGGGGTGTGTGGGAGACGGCTTTGATCGATTCCAACCCCGTGCTGCCGAACGACCTCCGGCTTCGTCTACGCCGACATCTCATTCAACTTTCCATCGATTCCGATACTTCCTGTGCAGAAGATGTCTGAATCGGTGAAAAAGACGGGGTCTTTTGTTGATACCTGTCTGAATCGACGTGAGAGGCATAACTTTTGGACTGCACCCCAACCAAACCTGTACCTTCATTAGCAGGGCTTCACGGCGGCTGTGCCTATGCCGGCGCACAGTATGGCCGGCCAAACCTGCACCCACCGCTAGTTGTCAGTAATAGCAGCTACTTGGGTTGGAACTCACCAATGGACATAATGAAAGGCAGCAGAGATTGATCAGAAGTGGATGTGTTCATGAGTAGTGATCGCAACAGTGACCGGAAAGAAGGCAGTCCAGGCACATTTCACATACCGGGAGTCGAGCGAGCCTTCAGCACAAACAAATTACTTCTCGTGCTATTGGTCCCACTCGCCATGGTTCTGATCGCAGTGTCGTCAGTCAACGTTGCGCTGACAACCATAGGTGAAAGCCTCAACGCCTCCGATGCTCAACTGCAGTGGGTGTTATCAGGTTTCACACTAACTGTCGGGATCACCCTCGTGCCAGCAGGTCGTTTAGGAGACTTATTTGGTCGGGGAACACTATTCCTCATCGGCCTCACATTATTCACAATCGGTGCGTTTTCCTGCGGTATTGCTCCTAGCGCAACCCTGCTCAACGCGGCGCGAGTATTGCAGGGAGTCGGCGCAGGACTACTGTCACCACAGTCCATGGGAATCATCCAGCAAACCTTCTCCGGTCAGGCACGAGCCCGCGCATTTGGTCTATTTGGCATGGTTGTCGCCGTTTCAGTTGCCATCGGTCCCGTACTTGCCGGCCTCGTCATCACATTGATAGGGGAGGCCGATGGCTGGCGCTACACGTTTTTCATACACGCTCCACTAGGAACGCTTGGAGTTATTCTCGCATTGCGGTGGCTCCCATTTGAACGGGAGAGGGCGTGGTTGGCGAAGCGACGACAACGACGAGCAGCCCCTTCCGCTCAAGGCCGCCCGCGGCGTTGGACGATGCCAGATTTAGATCCAATCGGTGGCCTCTTGCTGATGCTAGGGGTGCTAGGAATCATGATTCCATTTACGGTTCACGAATTTCACTGGTGGCTGGGATTGCTGTTTGTAGCGGCAGTGCTACTACTGTGGGGATGGGTGAAATGGGAGGACTTCTACACTCGCCGAGGTCGCTTCCCCATGGTCGACCTCGATCTGCTACGAATCCCGTCATTCTCGTTGGGAACAATGGCCTCGGGCGCCTACTTCTTGGGATCTACCTCCATATTCGTCATCATCGCAATGTATCTCCAGCTTGGTTTGGGTGAGAATGCGTTTAAGGCCGGCATGATAGGTCTGCCGAATGCAATTGTGTCGGCGTTCGCAGCGCGCTGGGCCTCGGAGCGCGCATTGCCAGTTGGCCGGAAAATTGTGCAGATTTCACTGGCTTGCATGCTGGTGGGGACAGTGTCATCGCTGGCAGTTGTCGCCCTTGTCGGCGTGGGGAGGGCGAGTTTTTGGTGGCTACTGCTAACCCTCGCGGTAACGGGTTTTGGGCAGGGAGCCTTCGGTGCCGCTAACCAAACGCTTGCCTTCGATGAAGTGCCCGTTCAACACGGTGGTACCGCTGGTGGAGTCAAGCAAACCGCCGAGCGCATTGCGACCGCTATTGGCAACGCCATCATGACAGCGATTTTCTTTGCCATGATGCCTGTCCTGGGTCCGTCGAATGCGGTGGTTTTGGCGTTCCTGGCCATTCTTGGCTTCCAGACTGTCGCCTTTGTAATCGGCCATTATGACATGCGGCGCGCCGCGCGTCTCGACCTCACAGGACCGGCGGCGTAAAAACCCACGGATTCCGGTTGATACTCGCCGGATTAAAACGCCGTAAAAACTCGCTGGCACTCGCAACTTCACAACCGAGGGAACCCGTCATCTCCCTCATCACCCGCTCAATGTCCCATCCGGCGGCCAGTAAGTCACGCAACGTCACCGCGCCATCGCGCTTCGCCAAGCGGTCTCCCTCACCATTGACCACGAGCGGTACATGCGCATACGTTGGCTCAAGCAACCCGAGTTCATATGCGATATACGCCTGCGTTGGCGCCGTAAACAGCAGGTCATCCGCCCTCACTACCTGATCTACACCTTGAAACGCATCGTCCACAACGACTACCAAGTTATACGCTAACGTGCCGTCACCGCGTTGGAGGACGACCGAGTCTATCGGCTCGGTAACTTCACCGAAAAGCTCATCGCGCACAGACCATGTACTCATTCGAGGATTCAGGCGCAACGCCGGTTTTCGTCCTTGCCGATGGAGTTCTGCGCGTCGCTTCGCCCTCGTCGCCTCCGATAGGTTCCGACATGTACCCGGATATGAGCGCGGCGCGCCATGAGGAGCGGAGGACGCCTCGGCAATCTCTCGCCGCGAGCAAAAACACTCAAATAACAACCCCGCATCGGCAAGCTGTTCTAATGCTGCCTTGTGAGCACCATGACGTGAAGACTGAAACAGTACTTCACCGTCCCAATCAATACCGATACGCGCAAGGTCTTCCAACTGGCGGTGAGCGGCACCCTCCTGGACGCGATCAATATCCTCCACGCGCATCACGAACTTTCGACTCGAACGTCGCGCCCATACCCACGCCAATAAAGCCGTCCGCAGATTGCCGATATGTAGGTCACCGGAAGGACTCGGAGCATAACGCCCCGCGGTCATTTCTCTTGCTTCACTCACAATGTCACACAAACCCTTCAATAGCGCATGACGAGGCAAAATAGGTTTAATAGAGATTGCCCCTAAATTTTGTTCGTCTGCCGCTGCCGGAGGACACCTTTCGCGTCGAATCCTTCGTGCTATTCAAAGTATCTCTCAAAAGCTGTTAAACAACACGATCGTTCGGAAGCTCCTTATCGGGGCTGTCTTACCGCGAAGAATGCTAGGTGGCCGGCACTTTTGCTACCAATGCGGCAACAACAGCTCTGTGACTGCGCATGACTGTGGCGTCAATGAGGGTATCGTTTTGGGATTGCATTGCCGTAGGTCCTCCCGACCGGCAGAGTTGCGGGAACCATGATTTGTTGGAAGGCACTTTAGCTTGCCGAAAAGCGCATTTCGACCGGTAGCGCAACATAGTTAAAGTGCGTTTTGCTTCGCGGTGAAGGTACAGCTTCGCTTATCTTGCAGTGGAACGCGCTTCATTATTGGCGAATCCTCCGGTAGTTGATTCGAAACCGTCACGTATATGGTTCTGTCTGATAAATCGATTCAGACATTTCGCGTGCTGTAAGTGTCTGAATCGATGTGAAACAAGGGCATTTTAGCTACTAAGTGTCTGAATCGGTGAAAGTAGAGGGCGTTCGTCTCCTCAGTATTTAGTAATCACGCACTCTCGGCTTACACCGCGTCGCAGGTGAAAACACAACTAACCGGTTTGAATCTGCTGTGAGGAATCAACGCGCTGCTGCACGACCTCCTATCGGCAAATGCCCACCACAGTTCCACATGCCGAAAGCGCCACAAAGAAGACGACTAACGTCATTCCCCTAACACTATGGCCTATCGTGAGGAGGCCTCCTGCGATGAAGAGGAATCCAGAGGCGATTGAGAAAAATCGACGTGCAGATACGACTCGATGCAGGGGGAGAATCAGCCGTAAAATCTGCAGCGACTTCCCAAGCTTCCCCGTAGAGAGCGGCAGGATGAACGAGTATCGAATCGTCTGAGGCGAGGTCGGAGGGCGCCCTCGCCGTCGAATTTTTCATCTGATCGCGGATGACGGCTACCGCCTCATCTGCCGCCTCACCAGACCAGCCATAAAAACCAGTAAGAATGCGCCGCAAAACCCGGTACCACTGTGCGGGGGATACGTGTACACCTGAATGCGGCCATATGGCAGGGGGCCTCGAGGCTGCCCATAAAGCGGAAATCACTGCGAGGATGATTAGTAGACCTCGCGGAATCCCGACGATGACCATGAGCTCATCGTCGACTGTGACAGCAGTCTCCACGGCGGCCCATACGCTTGCGCTTGCGGATCCCACGCCGATGAGTCCCCACATAGTTGCCTGTAACCACCGACCGACGAGATACTCGCGCATCGCTACGGGAGCACAAGCTAAGAGAAATGAGACCGCAGAGGTAACTGCAAAAATCTCGAGCCTCATATATGAACTGCCTTGATTCAGCAGGGAACCGCTTCCGCATACCGCCGTTAGTGCGCAAAAGAGTGTGAACGCGGTTGCGAGGCTGCGCGCAGTTGACCACATTGGCAACTCACGGCCGGAGTGAGGATAACAAGACATACCCTCACGTTAGCGGTTTCGCACAAAGCACTGGGTGACTGACTGTATCGGACTGTGCAGGCTGGCAGATTTGAGTGGAAAACACGGATTTTGAGTTGGGTTCACGCAACTGCGAATGGTGATGGTAGGCAATTCCACGTCTTCGTCTGCGTCGATTCCGACACTTGGTATGTGGTTGGTGTCTGAATCGGTAGTGAATGGGGGTGTTTTTGCAATGAAATGTCGCGATGGTGGAAAAGCAGTTTCTCACCCATCGATTCTGACAGTTAGAAAATGGACCATGCGTGCAATGTATCGATTCCGACGCTTCGTGGTGGATTGGGATGCTTTTAACGTCGATTCCGACACGTATTGGGAAGTAACCGTCTGAATCGATAAGTGAATGAAGCGATAAGAGGGTGGGTGATCAATTAGACCTAAGGTATGCGGAGGGCGT
>JAUNVE010000036.1 GCA_030537795.1 Actinomycetaceae bacterium | reverse complement strand
CGCCGAAGACGAAACCAGAAGATTCTCTACCCGCGCAAGGTACAGGCTCGTTGAACCCGCACGATGAAGGAAGCCTTGATTCTCATCTGACGACAACTCGAGACGAGGGGACGGACTTTGACGGTCACCAGCTCGGCACCCGCGAATACCGTCGCATCTCCGTGAGCTTGTTTCTTGCGGGTCTAGCAACCTTCGCATTGTTGTATGACACCCAGCCAATCCTGCCGTTAATCGGTGACGAGTTTGGGTTGAGGGCGGATGAGGCGGCGCTGTCTGTATCTGTGACGACGTTAGGGCTTGCACTCGCATTACTTGTCGCGGGACCCGCATCAGAGGTGCGTGGGCGTACTCGCATCATGTTTGCGTCGCTCTTTGTTTCTGCGGTTGTTGCCGTACTGGTGGGGTTGGCGCCATCGTGGGAGTTACTTTTGATCCTGCGATTTATACAGGGCATTACCGTAGCGGGTTTACCGGCGGTTGCCATGGCGTATCTTTCGGAAGAAGTGCGCGGCTCTGCGCAGGCGCGCGCAGCCGGCCTCTACATCGGAGGTACAGCCTTGGGAGGAATGTCGGGACGTCTCGGAGTTGGTGCTCTCACCGAATTCCTCGGCTGGCGCGGTGCTCTCGTTGGTATGGGAGTGATGGCATTCGCGTGTGCGCTCGCGGTGTGGAAATGGCTCCCGCGCTCACGCGGTTTTAAGCCCGGCCAAGCCGGCCTCAAAAACCTGTGGCACCAAACGGCAGCGATTATGCGCGACCCGGTTCTGGTCGGGCTGTTCTTCATTGCCGCTGCATCGATGGGCGCATTCGTCGGCGTTTTCAACATTATGGGGTACAGGCTTGAAGAACCGCCGTATTCCTTGTCGGTTGGTGTCTCGGGACTGGTGTTCCTCGTCTATGCTCTCGGATCCTACGCGTCAGCTTTTGCGGGGCGTGCGGCGGCAAAAGTCGGGCAACGAAAGGTCGAGCCAGTAGCAGTAACAGTGATGCTTATTGGCCTGCTAATCACGCTTTTGCATCCGCTATGGCTGGTAATCGTCGGACTCGCGATTTTTACCATCGGGTTCTTCGCAGTTCACGGAGTCGCATCCGGATGGGTGGCGGCACGCGCCAAAGCAGGAGTCGGGGCAACTGGTCAAGCATCGTCTGGGTACATGTTCTTCTACTACACCGGCTCCTCTGTATTCGGCGCGCTGGCGGGAACTTTCTGGGCGTGGTCAGCATGGCCGGGAGTTGTGCTCATGGCTGGGATTATGCTCGTCCTCGTCCTCGTCACATCCCTGTTACTCAAACGCACGCGTTCACTTGGCGCCCGCTAAGCGCATTTGCTTTCCAACCAAGGTACAGGGTAGACGCTGAACGGCCTCCGATTTTGTGCTGAAACAGATAACCCTGTACCTACGGTGTGTGCGGAGGGCGTGGCGGCGAGCCGGTACCTTCGCTAGTGGGGCCGATAGATGAGGGCGGTGGCAATCCCCGCTACGCCCTCGCCGCGACCCGTGAATCCCAGGCCATCGCTTGTTGAAGCGCCCAAGCTTACCGGTGCGCCAAGAATCGCGGATAGCCGTTGCTCCGCTTCCGCGCGCCGATCTGCAAGACGCGGTCGGTTGCCAATCACCTGTACCGACACGTTAATGACTGAAAACCCGGCTGCGTTTACCATTCGCAGTGTTTCTTGAAGGAGGGCTTCGCCTGAAGCGCCCGCCCATTCGGGTCGCGCGGTGCCAAAGTTCGTTCCGAGGTCGCCTAACCCAGCGGCGGCTAGCAGTGCGTCACAACATGCGTGGGCAACCACGTCAGCATCGGAATGCCCCTCGAGTCCGACTTCGCCAGGCCACTCAAGACACGCCAACATCATAGGGCGACCCGAGTCTGCGGCGGCGAATGCGTGAACATCAGTTCCAATACCGGTGCGAATATCAGGGGCTACTTCCATAAAACCCAAGTATAGGTACAGGGATGGGGTGGTATCGAAAACTCCACGCCGTGAAACTAGCCCAACCCTGTACCTAGATGCGGAACTAAAACAGTACCTGGAAGCATCGCACCACCTAACCCGGTACCCTAGAAGCGTGAACCTTCATCTCTACGACACCGCGACGCGCACCAACCAGCCACTGAACCCCGTTAAGGAGGGCGAAGTCGGCATCTACCTATGTGGTGCCACCGTGCAAGGAAGCCCCCACATCGGGCACCTGCGATCCGCCATCGCCTTCGACACACTCATCCGGTGGTTGAAGCGCAACGGAATGAAAGTCACCTATATCCGCAACGTCACCGACATTGATGACAAAATCCTCAATAAATCAGCCGAAGCCGGTGAAAAATGGTGGGCATGGGCGAATCAGCACGAACGCGAATTCGCTGCCGCATACGCCGCCCTCGGCCTCCTCCCACCCACCTATGAGCCGCGCGCTACCGGACACATCCCGGATCAAATCGAACTCATTCAACTCCTCATTGACCGCGAGCACGCCTATGCAGACGGCAGTGGAAACGTCTACTTCGACGTCCACTCCCTCGACGACTACGGGTCGCTCACCCACCAAGATTTAACGCAAATGCGCACCACCGAGGACGAATCGCAAATCGATGCCGCTACCGAAGCCGGTAAACGCGACCCCCGCGATTTCGCCTTGTGGAAAGCCGCGAAAGAAACCGAACCGGCCACCGCCTCGTGGGATTCACCGTGGGGAAGAGGCCGTCCGGGGTGGCACCTCGAATGTTCCGCGATGTCCAGACGCTACTTGGGCGATGAGTTCGATATTCATGGCGGTGGCATAGACCTGCGTTTTCCCCATCACGAAAACGAGCAGGCACAATCGCATGGTGCTGGCTGGGGATTTGCCCGCCTGTGGGTACACAATGCCTGGGTAACTATCAAAGGCGAAAAGATGGCGAAATCACTTGGAAACTCGCTCATCGTCTCCGAAATTCTCGATCGCGTTCCGGCCCCGGTGCTGCGCTTTGCTCTCGGCACAGTCCACCACCGTTCCACTGTCGAATACTCCGAAGAAACGCTCACTACCGCGGCGGCAGCGTGGGAGCGCCTGAGCGGATTCGTTACTCGAGCGCATGAAGCCGTTGGAATCATCGGTGAGGACGACGTCGCTGCCCACCCCGTACCTGATGCTTTCGCTACCGCCCTCGACGACGATCTTAACGTCGCTGGTGGAATGGCGGTCGTATGGGAACGCGTTAAGGCCGGTAACCAAGCACTTGCCGACAAAGATTTCGAAGTGGCGCGCGAGGCAGTACTCGATGTACGCGCGATGATGGATGTTCTCGGTCTCGACCCCGCCTGCGCGCAATGGACGACCGCAACCAGCGTCGATAACCAGATGGAGGGCGCTCTCGATGCTCTCGTCAACAACCTCATCGAAGAGCGCTCGGCGGCCCGCGCTGAGAAAGACTGGGCGCGTGCTGACAGTATCCGCGATCAGCTCAGTGCTGTCGGGATCGTAGTCGAAGACGGTGCGGACGGAGCGCGCTGGTATCTCGCATAAGTCCCATGAGCCGCCCTCCTCACCCCGATTCCTGGCGCAATATCGTCCGCGACGCCACCCGGTTGGGAGCATCGCGATTCGCCGCGCCTCTTGTGGTAGTTGCGCTCATGTGGGTCACATTCTTAGCTCAACAGTTCTTCGACCCGTGGATCTGGGGAACATTTGGCATCGAGCAAGGAGTGTGGTTGAGGCCGTGGACCTGGGTGACCTCCGTATTTCCCCACGCTAATTTGCGCCACCTCCTGTCCAATACGCCATTTATGCTCATTCTCGGGCTCATTGTGGGAGCTGAAGGATGGCGGCGTTGGCTCGGTGTCACAATCTGGGGCTTGCTTGGTGCCGGCCTACTTGTCACCCTCTTGGCACCAATGAATTCCATTACCGCGGGAGCATCTGGCCTGGTGTTCACCTATTTCGGATACCTCATCGCTGTGGCCATCACCGAACGCACGTGGCGCGTGAAAGTCCTCCGCATCGTTGTCGCTGCGGTGCTTCTCAGCTCCTATTCATACGTGATTTTTAGCGGATTTGTTTCATCCGGGAATATGTCGTGGCAAGGTCACCTTGGCGGGTTCCTAGGAGGTATAGCCGCTGCCGTTATTTTTGAGGCTCGGGAACCTGAATCAACTCTCGAAGCACGCTCACGCCTTCACCCCTGACAAATGTCACGGCAAAAATACGACACCTGACGTAGGTACAGGTTTGCTAATCGTAGTGCAATGGGAATATGAATGCTTTAACACGCCCCCACCTGCGAAACAGGCATACTCACACCAACCGTGAGGGGGCAACGGTGCCCGCCCTCGCTACCCGCAATCTCAATAAGAAATTCGGTTCAGTTCACGCGGTTAATAACGTGTCCATCACCGTCGACCCCGGCGAAGTTGTCGCCCTCCTCGGCCCCAATGGCGCCGGAAAATCGACTACCCTCGACTGTGCTCTCGGCCTGCTCGCCCCCGACTCTGGAAGTAGCGCGATATTTGGTATGAAGCCGCGCGAAGCTATTCGCTGCGGACTCGTTGGAGTCGTGCAACAAAATGATGCTTTGCTCGATGAGATGAATGTCAAGGAGCTCATCACTTTTGTCTCGTATACCTACCGTCAGCACCGTGCCGTCGAAGAAGTAATGGAATGGACCGGCATCACGCACCTCGCGAAACGGCGTGCCGTCAAATGCTCGGGCGGAGAAAAACAACGCATCCGCCTCGCCATCGGGCTCCTGCCAGACCCGCTACTGTTGTTACTCGACGAGCCCACCACCGGAATGGACGTCAAGTCGCGCGGAGAATTCTGGCAGTTTATCAGCGAACAAGCCGAGCTGGGCCGCGCTATCATGTTCGCCACGCATTACCTTGCCGAGGCACAAGAGTACGCTGAGCGGACCATTATTATCCGTGATGGAGCAGTTATTGCTGATCAAAATACTGATGATTTGCGTCGCATGCACGCCGGTTCAACACTGCGCATCTCCTACTCCTGTAGTGACGAGGAGGTTCGCGAGGCACTGGAGGGCGCGCGCGGGGAGCTGGATTGGATTGTGCAAACTGATCATGGGGAACTCGTGGTCCGCGGTCGTGATCTCGACGATGCGGCTCGAGCCGCCCTCGCGCTTCCCGGAGCCCAAAACCTCGAGCTTACCGAATCGAGCCTTGAGGACGCTTACACCGCACTCATTAATGGAGAACATGCATCATGAGCACCATCATTGAATCTACACAGCTTCGAAGCCTTGAAGACCGGCGGGTTACATCGTCTCTGCACGGCTTCATGCCGGCCGTTTTTCACATGTTTATACGCCGAATGCTGAGCCTTTGGACACTGGTATTTAGCCTCGGTATTCCCGTGTTGATGTACCTCATTTTTGGTGTCGGACAAGAATACAGTCTGATTGAGATGCCTCACGGCAATATAGCTGCCATGATCCTCGTGTCGATGAGTCAATATGCAGCCGTCATGGTTACTTCGATGATTACTGCCGGAATCGCCATCGAAAGGGTACAGGGTTGGACCCGCACCATGGCTTTGACACCATTGGGAATCCGTAATTACGTGGCGGTAAAAATCACCATGAGCCTTGTCATGACAGTGGTTTCCGTCGCGTTTATTTACACGGTCGGTTTCTTTACCGACGCTAAAATGGACGCCGCCGTGTGGGTACAGACTTTCATTCTTATCGTGGTTCTGTCGGTGATTCCTGCGATGCTCGGCCTTCTAGTCGGCCTTGTTATACCCGGAGAGGAAGCCTACGGCGTCCTCGGCGGAGGTACAGCCTTGTTGGCATTTTTATCCGGAATGTTTGTTCCCCTTGAGCAACTGTCAGAATTTTTCCAAAAAGTCGCTGAGTATTCTCCTCTGTGGGGAATCAATCGACTCGCCCTAACCGCTTTTTTAGGATGGGAAGAGCTGCAGTGGAAATTCCTAATCAACGTTTTCGGATGGTTACTGATTTTTGCTGTCGGCATATGGTTCTTCTCCCGCCGATCGACCGGACGTTAGACCGCTCATAGGTACAGGGTCGGCGCGTTTTCACTGCGCAATGCGCCTCGAAAAGGCCTGCCCCTGTACCTTGAGTTGAAAGTTGAGGACAATGAGAGACATGGGCGTAGATAATCCACAGCGGAACATTGTGAAAGAGCGCGCGATGGGTCTTAGCTTTGCCGTGCCCTACCTCCTATTTCTTATTCCCGGGTATGTCACTGGAGTAGGAGATTTGCCGCACGTCAATGCCGTTTGGTATCTGATATTGGAAACGATATTTGTAGTCATGTACCTTCTGTCGTGGTTGATGAACGACGTTGCCCCCTTGAGGAACACGATGAGTGTGCCTCAATCTCTCATTTATGCGCTCCTATTCGTTTTAGCAGCCGGTATCTCTCTCGTTAGTCCGAGCGCAGGCATGTACAACTTGCCGTACCTCGAGGCAGTCATAATCCTCCAGATCCCGTGGTTGCGTTTCTATTACGCCCTCGGATTCCTCACTCTTTTTGCGGTGGGAATATTGGCGAACGGACACCTCGACCCACACACTTCCCGCGATGATTTGGTCTTCGCAATACTCATATTCCTCACCTCAATGGTTGCGATTGTTCTTGTTCGACGTGCAATTAATCAGGGTAGACAATCGGAAATAGCTGCTGTTCAAAGTAAGGCGTTGGCTGTTGAGGAAGAACGTAACAGGCTGGCCTCAGACCTGCATGACGTTCTTGGCCAAACCCTCACGGCAATTAACACGATGGCGCAACTATCCGAAAAGCTATTAGTCTCAGGGAGAATTAATGACGCTCGCGAAACTATGGATTCGATTGCCACCTTATCGCGAGACGCCTTAACCCAGACGCGAGCGGTTGTGAAATCGCGACAGAATCTCTCGATCGCCGAAGAGCTCATTAAGGCCCGACAGCTTCTTAACGCGGCCGGCGTCCAATGCCACATAGTTGGCGAGCCGTCAGCGTCTTCGGAGGATCTTGAAGACGCCATCGGGCACATAGTCAAAGAGGCGACAGCCAATGTTGTTCATCATTCGTCAGCACATAATTGCTGGATCGTTCTTGATGAGATCGGAGTGAGCGTCAGCGACGACGGGCGGGGCCCTTTTGATATAGCCGATAGAGCAACCTCCCAAGGTACAGGATTGCGTGCGTTACGTGAGCGAGTCGAACCGTGGGGGACGTTGTCTGCCGGTCCTCAGGAGGGCGGTCGTGCTCGTGGCTGGACGGTACGTTTCCGCCTGAATTCGAGGGAGCTTGATCGCATACAATGACGGCTTCGTCCTCACGCAAGGTACAGGATTGCGGGTGTTATTGGCAGTGGATATCGCTTAAAAACGATAAGCCTGTACCTTGTGCCGGAGCCAGGGTAGGTTGAAGACGTGATACGAATCCTCATTGCTGATGATCAGGCCCTGGTGCGAGGCGCTTTGGCAGCGTTGCTCAACCTGGAGGACGATTTCGACGTCGTGGCCTCAGTAGGTACAGGTTTAGAAGCCGTCGAAACTATTCGTAGACGCTCAGACATTGATGTAGTTCTCATGGACGTTGAGATGCCTGAGTTGAACGGGCTGAATGCGTGTCAAGAGATTATCCGGCTACGGCCCAACACCAGAGTGCTTATGGTGACGACCTTTGGCCGTCCGGGATATGTTCGCCGCGCATTCGATGCTGGAGCGTTGGGATTTGTGGTGAAAGATGCGCCCTCCGAACAACTTGCACAACATGTGCGAGCGATTATGAGTGGCCGCAGGGTCCTTGATCCACAGTTGGCTGTGGACACACTGACGATGGGAAACAATCCGCTGACTGAGCGCGAGATCGATGTTCTTCGTGAGATCGAGAAAGGCGGTTCCATTGACGACATAGCCCGCGAGATTTGTCTTTCCCCCGGAACCGTGCGCAACCATATCTCGGCAGTCCTTGGAAAAACGGGAACCCGAAATCGAGCCGAGGCCGCACTTCGAGCCCGTGAAAACGGCTGGCTCTAACTGATCAAAGGTACTGAGTCAGGGCGTTTTGAAGGATTGAAGAAGCCAAAAACACTACAACCCTGTACCGAGTAATGGTGAATACCGGAGTCCAGGTACAATGAACCGATACGGAAATTGCTAGGAATGCAAAGCGAATGAGGAATGATGTCTAGAAAAGGTGACGACCGCAGTGCGTCCTCGAGAGGCAAAAAACGCGCAAAAAAGGGTACCGGTGGTCACTCACGAAGAGGTCTGCGCGGTAAAGGGCCAACTCCGAAGGCTGAAGATCGCACTTACCATGCCGCCTACAAACGAAAGCTGGCGCGTGAAGCCGAAGCTAGAAAACGCGCACAGGCGGAAGCCCATCGCAATCGAACCTCGATCAAAATTAGTCCCGGACACGAACTCATTGTCGGTCGAAATGCTGTATACGAGGCGGTGGACGCCGGAATCGACATCGCTCGCGTGTTTTTGGCAGGCAATCCCACAGATGAGCGCATAGCTAAAGTGCTACGCACAGCAACTGCATTAGGTGCGCCGGTATTTGAGGTGACGAAACTCGACCTCCAAAATGCTTCTGGAGAAACGGCGCATCAGGGTGTCGGTATTGAAGTTCCTGAATACAACTATTGTGGGGTTCTCGATCTTCTCGAACGCGCCCAAAAAGTCGGAGTGAATCCGTTGATCATTGCGCTCGACCAAGTAACAGATCCGCATAATCTTGGAGCAGTCCTTCGATCCGGTGGAGCCTTCGGCGCGACCGGGGTGCTTATTACTGAACGCCGCTCCGCTTCCGTAACAGCCGCTGTGTGGAAAGTGTCGGCAGGTGCGGTTGCGCGGGTTCCCGTTGCTCGAGAAACTAACCTTGTTCAGTCGTTAAAAGCGCTTCGACGGGCGGGGTGTTTCATCGTCGGTCTTGATGGCAGGGGAGACGTAGCTTTGCCTGACCTCGAGCTTGCCACGGAACCCCTCGTGATTGTGACAGGTGCGGAGGGTAAGGGCTTGTCGCGACTGGTGCGCGCAACTTGTGATCAGATAGTTTCAATACCGATGACTTCCACGGTTGAATCTCTCAATGCCGCAGTAGCAACCGGCATTACGCTATATGAGGTCGCGCAAAAACGCGCGGTTAACTAGCTACCACACTCGCCGCGGAGGTGAAAGTACTCTGCGCGGAAAGAGGGCGCGGAGTCGATCGGTTAGTGACGGGTCACTCAAGTCATCCCACATCCACCGGAAGAAATTTGGTAGAAAGCGGCGTGCTTTTTGTTCGCGAACGCGTTCTGCGATGACTACTTCGTGTGACGTGTACTTCATCTTGCCGTCCATTTCGAATCCGATGCCAATTGTTGGCCAAGCAAAGTCAACGAATCCCGCAGAATGCTGGGTTTGGAAAGGGTATTGCTGAAATGGATTTGGCAGCCCAGCTCTCATCATCGCAAGACGAAATAGTGTTTCTGCAGGCGACTGTGACCAGGGTGACACGTAGTGCAAGCGTCGTAAAATACGACGCTTGCAACGACGGTATCGTCCAGATTTCAGTATCTTTCGCAACCGGGATAGCAATCGATGAAACCAGTCGATTGTGCGCTTACGGTGGAAATTCGATGCATGGCAAAAATGTGCGAAAGCAGCATCAGCGTTGACTATTGCGTGCTCGAGACTTTTTTGTGCGAGCAACTCGAGAATTAGGTACTCCGGCGTAAGTACAGGTTTATTGTCGATTTCGGTGAAGGCTTCGTCGGGAAGAGTACGACTGTGCCTTGTGACTCGTGAGACCGGAAGGTGTTTGAGATGGGCGCCGATGATGGTGGGACGCCGGGTATGTTTAGTGCGCACGACGAGGGATATGTTTGGTGATGGATCGTAGATGGGGATTCCGTAGATGAGGCACGCACTGTCAAGTGAGGCGTAGCTTTCTGGGCCGGAGTTTTGGAGCGTAACTTTGGTTCGAACCAATTGGAGAAGTCGATTGCGAGCTGATGATTGGAGTGGAAGGTGGAGGACCGCCAGAAAGCGACTCACCTGGGTTACCGGAGTGTTGCGGCTACGCAGATCACGAATTTCGCCAAATCCACGCAGATCGATGACTTGAGGTTTCATATTCCGATTACACGCATTTTTGAAGTGTGATGATGGGTGAAAATCGGTGGCTGTGGACAACTCATTTTGTGGAATTCTGTGGTCACAGTCAGTAAGTTATCCCCAAGGTACAGGATCAACGGATTGTAATATCCGTACACCGTGACGGGGGTGATCAATCCTGTACCTTCGGTGGAGGCGTGTCAAGGTACTGGGTCGTGGCCTGTTAGATGCGACATCGGTCAGAATTCGCCCTGAGGCAGTACCTTGCTTGCTGTGTCTTGTTTAGATGAAGGGATTGTAAAAACGCCCTCCGTTGACGTACAACAGTGTGATTGAGATAGCTAGTAATGCGAATGATATGACGATGGCGACCCAGTCACGGGCGCGAAGTGGCTTTGAGGTGTACCAGGTGCGGCGCGATCCTTTGCCAAACCCACGCAGTTCCATTGCGGTTGAGATAGTTTCGATTCGCTCTAAAGAAGCAAGGAGCAAGGGCAACAGAATCGCTGCACTATTGCGGACTCGAGTTGCCATCGAAACATCCTTTGAGGTGTCGATACCGCGTGCTTGTTGCGCCTGGGAAATCTCTCGATATTCCCGCTGTACATCGGGGATGTAACGCAATGCTAGGGAAACCGAATAGGCCGCCTTATACGGCACACCAATACGATTAAGTGAGGAAGCAAATTCTGACGGCGAGGTTGTGACGATAAACAGTAGCGCAATTGGTAGAACTGCGAAATATTTCAGAGTTACATTGAGCTGATAGAACAGCTGTTCTGCAGTAATCGTGTACCTACCCCAACCCTGTATCAACGTGTGGCTAGTGCCGTAGATTTCAGTACCGTACTGGGGGGCGAAGACAAAAATCATCAGATTATTCAGCACCATGAACAGCAGAATGAGCCACAGTACCACAGCGAGTTCGCGCAACGAGATGCGCGATGACACCCAAATCGCTATAGAAATGATAATCATGACTGCAAGAAATCGCGGATCGAATCCTATCATCGTGGCGATCGACGCAACGAGCATCATGACGAGTTTTGTGGTGCCCGTCAGCGAATGCATAAATGACTCGCGCGGGATAAAGCCGAGCAGAGGGGACCGTTGAGCCATGCTATCGCCCCGTCCCGAGATGATCAGCCAGGATGTGTTCGCGCCATGCGTTTTCGCGTGTAATGAACTGTTCGATAAAAGCAGTAGGGTCGGCTGCCCCTATGCGTAAAGCGAGATCGTAGAGGGAGGTCGTACGCAGAGACGCCGTTTCTGTAATATGCGGGGTTGCTAGCACGGATGCGGACGACTGTTCGGCGATGATTTGACCATTAGCCATTACCAATGCGCGATCCGTGTATTCGAGAGCAAGGTGCATGTCATGAGTGATGAGAATAATCGTCGTTCCGGCATCGTTGAGTCCTCGAAGGAACTCCATGATTTCAGTGTAGTGAGCCCAATCCTGACCGGCGGTTGGCTCATCGAGGATGATGACGTCGGGGGCGCTGACCATCACCGAGGCGATGGTTACACGTTTACGTTGTCCGTATGAAAGGGCGGAGATTGGCCAGTCGCGATAGGCCCATAATCCGCATATTCGAAGAGATTCTTCGAGGCGGCGCTCGCGGTCGTCGGGAGCGACTCCGGCGGCATTAAGCGCTAGTTCGACCTCTTCGCGAATCATTGGTTTCGAGATCATTTGATTCGGGTTCTGAATGACGAATCCGATATCCTGTCCGCGTCGTGCTATGGGCGCCTGTGTGATGTCTGTGCCATTGAGGTGAATGGTTCCGGAGTCGGGGATTTCGAATCCGCATATTAGTTTTGCGAGGGTTGATTTTCCGGCGCCATTAGAGCCGCATAATGCAATTATTTCGCCGCGATTAATGTGCGTGGAGATGCCGTTGATAATGGGGACATCGTTGATGCCGAACCATATGTCACGCAGTTCAACGATGGGGTTGTCCTCCCGTGGGATACGCCGCGGCTCGCGGGCCCACTGGCGTAAAATCTCGCGCGCCGAATCGGGGATTTCGATGCTGTTAACGTTGGCGGGTTTCTCATCTGCGGTAGTGTGATGCCCGGCAAGTCGAAGTGCTGTTACGTAAAGCGGTTCACGGATGCCGTGGTCGGTGAGAATGCGTGACGCGATGATTTCGTTGGGGGATGCATCTGCGATAATGCGTCCTGCGTCCATGACGATAATGCGGTCGAGTGGACGGTGGAGGACGTCTTCGAGACGGTGCTCGATAATGACGACGGTAGTGGGTCGAGACTCGCTATTCGCCTTGGATGTGGGCTCAAATTGGCTATTCGGAATCCCTCGGGTTGGGTTATCTAGGTTGTTTGATTGTGTGCCTTGGTGGATGTGGTCGATTGTCTCGATAGCCTGTTGCCCAGTTGCTGGATCTAGGGAAGCTAAGGGTTCATCGAAGAGGAGAATATCAACATTGTCTACGAGTACCCCTGCCATGGACACGCGTTGCTTCTGACCGCCGGAAAGATCTTGCGGTGCCGATTCTAGCCGGTGGGTGATGTCGACGATTTTCGCCGCTTCCTGTACGCGTTCTTCAAGTTCGGGGTGGGGCACTTCGTCATTTTCGAGTGCAAAGGCGATGTCTTCGGCAACGGTCAGCCCAATAAATTGTCCGTCCGGGTCCTGGAGAACAGTCCCGACTTTTTTAGATGTCACGTCGAGTGGTTCTGTGAGGGGATTTAATCCCGCAACCATCACGGAACCTGAGTGGGTGCCGGGGTATCGGTGGGGGATGAGCCCGTTAATCACGTGTGCGAGCGTCGACTTCCCAGAGCCAGATTGCCCGACAATGGCAATTTTCTCACCTTGGTAAATCGTGAGATTGATGTCGTGCAAGGTTGGTTCCGCTTGTGCCTTGTATTGAAAGGTAAAGTCGCGGATTTCGATGACGGCGGGGCGGTCTCGATCGGTGGTGACTTTTTCCGTGCAAGGTACAGGATCAACCGGTTGATCAGTCGTTTGCTGACCGTCTCCTCCGGTAGACCCTGTACCTTGTGCAGGGGAGTAATAACTCACTGACTTACCTTGAGTGAGCCTTCAGATGTCCGAGTTTTCGCATAAGCGACAACGATTATGGTGCCGATGATGCATGAGGTCAGGATGTTGGAAATGGCTGCCACGCCTCCTTGGACAAAGACTTTGTCTGAGGGTTCGGAGTAAATCCAAATGTCGAGACTCGGCGCAACGAGCAGCCACGCGATTGCATGTGCCGCAGCGACACCGACATTAAATCGAATGAGACCACCGGTGGTGATACCGCTATCCTGTACCTTATCGCGCAGCAGGAAAATGCCCATGAGGAACCCTGCAACAGCGGTTGCGATGATCCATGACCACCACGGGCCGTAGAGCGACAGGTCGATAAGAACATGGCCAATGAATCCCATAAGTCCGGCAACGATGGGACCGAAGAGGAGGGCGAATACGGCCAAGAGGGCGTATTGAATATTAATAGTGGTATTGGGAATCGGCGTCGGTATGGCGAGGAACCGCCCGAGGACGAAGAAAAGCGCTGCGCCGACACCGGTTGCGACGACTGCAGTTACTGGTGAAGTTTTGCTCCAAGTGTTCATGGTGTTCTTTCTGTTGAAGGCGTTACATGCCGGTAATAGGGTAGGTGAAGTCGACCGTCCAATGGGTTCCTTGGCCGACATTGTAGGCTTTCGCAAAGGATCCGCGGTTAATGGCAATGGCCATATTATCGAGAGAATTCACGTAAATAAGTGCTTCTCCGACGGATACGTCTGCAAAGGAACGGCCGTAGCGTAGCGGCGCGGAGTAGACGTCTTCACCTTCGTTTGCGATATGGGCGAGGGCGTATTCGCCATGCGCTATTCCCAGTTCACGGAAAAGCGGGCGAGGAATATTGGTCCACAGTGATCCGTAGCGTACATCGTGAGTGTCGATGGTTCCGGTGACTTGGGTTCCTTCGCGTTTGGGGCGTGTAATGGGCAGGGAGACGATACTGTCGACCGGAACCTTGGGGCCAACTCCATCGAGTGTGATGGTCCCTGATGCCAGTCTGGCGCCGGTGTAGGCGTAGATGTCGCGACCGTGGAAGGTGTAGGACTCGCCGGAACCCGGCAGACGATTTATTGATTCGTCAATTTCACGTGCTTCACGAATCCCGAAGGTCGTAGCTAAGTGGGTGAGGGTACCGTTGTCAGGAGTGACAATGTAGTGCCCGGTTTTTGTCAGTGCCACAACTGACAAACGTTGCGATCCAACTCCGGGATCGATTACGGATACGAAAACTGATCCTTCCGGCCAGTAATTCACGGTTTGCACGAGCCGGCATGATGCTTCCCAAACGTCGTATGGGGGAATATTGTGCGTGAGGTCGTGAATCGGAAGGTTTTCGTTGACACTGTAGGCTACGCCGTGCATGGCGGAGACGGCGCCGTCATCGAGGCCGAAGTCTGATTGCAGAATAAGTGGTTTCATATGGTCTCCGGTAAATGTGTAGTTACTGGGTACAGGATATCGAGGAGTGCCGATGCTGTAGTCATATGCCCGCCATGTGGCTTGGTCGCGAAAATAACTTGCATATGCTTGTGTGTTCTAGATCAGATTTAAGGTTAAGTCCTCCGCAGTTGCGCTAACCCTGTACCTTGCCGGGGAAGAAGGAGGGTGATGCGGTGGAGGGTATAGCTGCGACGGGACCATAATCAGCAGGTGCGGGCCACCGCGAGCTGCCAATGGGTGGCAGTATCTTATCCGGAGCTAATCCAGACTAGTCCCGCTCTACCGCCGCTACGGTCAGCAGTTCGAGGTAGCTGGTATCCGATAACGCCCTCGGCTCTACACCTTCCAAATGTCACGAAATGATAACGAATCTTGAAATGGAGAGATACATATATGCTTTTTACGAATGACGGGATAGGCTCTCTTGACGGTGGAGCGCCCCGCGACGACCGCTAAGAACGAATGACGCAGAGACTGGAGCACACGGTGTGTTCTTCTCGGGCGAATCCATTTCAGTACCACCTTGACCAGGAAGGGATTTCCAATGGCGGATATCACTTACCAGGCCATCGCTATGATCGCGTACCTCGTTGCAATGATCATGATTGGTCTTTTTGCTTATAATCGCACGAGCGATTTTGATGATTATATGCTTGCTGGGCGGCGTCTTGGCCCGGCGGTAGCAGCGCTTTCGGCGGGCGCCTCGGATATGTCCGGCTGGCTACTCATGGGCCTGCCGGGCGCAATTTATGCCAATGGGCTTATTGACGGTTGGATTGCGGTCGGTTTGACCATCGGCGCCTGGCTGAACTGGAAGTTTGTTGCCCCTCGCTTGAGGTCCTATTCACAGGTGTCGGCAAATTCCATTACCGTTCCTTCGTTCCTCGGCTCCAGACTACGCGACGATAAACACATCATTCGGATTGTCGCGGGTGTCATTATTATGGTGTTCTTTACCTTCTATGTCTCTTCTGGCATGGTCGCGGGAGGAACATTTTTTGAATCATCATTCGGGTTGGAATACCACTTGGGTATGGTCATCGTGGCAGCGATTGTGGTGCTCTACACTCTCGTTGGTGGTTTTCTTGCGGTGTCATGGACTGACCTGGTGCAAGGCATCATGATGGTCACCGCTCTCGTTCTCGTTCCCATTGTGGGGATTATGCACGTGGGCGGTTTTGGTGAAATGCTGACCACCATTCGGCAGGTCGATCCCACCATCCTTTCCACCACTAAGGGCGCTGTTACGGGCGCAACAGTAATGGGGATCATTTCAGCATTTGCCTGGGGGCTAGGCTATTTTGGTCAACCGCATATCATCGTGCGCTTCATGGCACTTCGTTCGGCAAAAGAATCCGTGAGGGCGCGCCATATCGGTATTGGCTGGATGATCCTTGCGGTGTTAGGCGCAGGCATGACTGCGCTTGTCGGTGTAGCGGTTTACCAGCATGATGCTAAGCAGCTCGACAATCCTGAGTCAGTGTTTATTACCCTCGGGCAGCTTCTATTCCATCCGCTGATTGCTGGCTTTATGTTGGCTGCCATCCTTGCTGCCATCATGTCCACTATTTCCTCGCAGCTTCTTGTGACGTCTTCGGCAATCGTGGAGGACATTTACCGCGCATTTACTAAACGTGATCTGTCGGGTAACGATGGAATATTGCTGGGGCGTCTCGCGGTAGCCGGTGTTTCGGTTCTCGCAGCGATTCTTGCGTGGCCGCGCTCGGACACCATTCTTGGTCTGGTGGCATTTGCGTGGGCAGGATTCGGAGCGTCATTTGGTGTGACTGTTCTCCTCGCCCTGTACTGGCGCAAATTTACTGCGCAAGGCGCCATTGCCGGCATGATTGTTGGCGCTTTAACTGTAGGCATTTGGGGCAATATTTCGGGCGGTATTTTCGATTTGTATGAAATTCTCCCCGGCTTCCTCTTCAACCTCATCGTGGCTGTAATCGTCTCCAAGGCGACCTTTAAGGACAATCCGGAGATTGTTCGCGAATTTGATGAAGCCCTCGCAGGAGTCAGTGCGGACTAACTTGCCGGTATTCCAACCCTATTCAGAGTGGACAACTAGAGTAGGTACTAACGGCACTACCACAGGTGTCGCCCGGATAAGGGGCGGCACCTGTGGTGATTACGCCGCAGCAGCGGCTTGTAGACGAAAGGGAAATGATAATGCCCGAATCACACTCCACAGATTTCTCCACTATTGCTGAAAAAGCGGTGAACACTGCACGTGCGTGGGCGGAAGCGTCAAATAAATACCC
Source organism: Actinomycetaceae bacterium (assembly GCA_030537795.1). Taxonomy (GTDB): domain Bacteria; phylum Actinomycetota; class Actinomycetes; order Actinomycetales; family Actinomycetaceae; genus Gleimia. The sequence continues at coordinate 5,511 of JAUNVE010000036.1, read as the reverse complement.
CATTGATCCGGCCGCGAAACTACTGGCCGATGTTTTGGAGGACGAAGCGGGGCTCGACTATACCGTTTCCTTTGTCGATGGCGTTGTGCGACCGGAGGATCAAGAAGTTGCGGCTCGTCATCTCGCGGAAATTGGCGGTCTCAACCCGGATTTCCTTCCCTGGTATTTGCGCACTCCAGCACTTGTTGGAGGAACGGTTGGTAAGTACATTCCGGAAGTATCTGTTCCGGCCGCGCGTAAAGTATTTGCCTATCTCGTGGGCGATCTCGTTGTCGATGTGACTGACGCTAAACTAGGGCCGGCGATTCAGCGACTCAAGTCTGAGGGGTCGCGCCTGAATATGAACCTGCTCGGAGAGGCAGTTCTTGGCGACAAAGAGGCCGCCAAACGCCTCTTCGACACGCGAAAACTGCTCGAGCGAGATGATGTCGACTACGTGTCTCTTAAAGTGTCGGCGGTGACCGGCCCCCATAATCCGTGGGGATATGACCAGGTGGTTGAACATGCCGTCGAACAACTTCTTCCGATTTACCGCTACGCTGCCGAACATTCGGGAGCGAAGTTCATTAATCTCGATATGGAAGAATATCGCGATCTACACATCACGATTGACGTGTTTAAGCAGATTCTTGACCGCGATGAAATGCTAAATCTGGAAGCCGGCATCGTCCTCCAAAGCTATCTTCCCGACAGTCTCGACGCGATGAAGGATCTGCAGGAATGGGCGGCGGCACGGCGTGCTCGCGGAGGGGCCCCCATTAAAGTCCGTGTCGTCAAGGGCGCGAACCTGGCGATGGAGCGCGTTGATGCCCTTATGCGTGGTTGGGAAATGACCACCTGGGAATCAAAGCAGGCAACAGATGCGAACTATCTGCGGATACTTGACTGGTCGATGACTCCCGAACGTATGGAGAATGTGCGCCTTGGTATCGCCGGCCATAATCTATTCACGCTGGCAGCTGCATGGGAGTTGGCAAAAGATCGCGGCGTCACCGATGGGATTGAAGTGGAAATGCTATCGGGGATGGCGACCCAGCAGGCATCCGCGGTGCGTGAGGACGTAGGCGATCTTCTGCTCTATGTGCCGGTTGTTCATCCGGATGAATACGATGTCGCTATCTCGTATTTGGTACGCCGGCTTGAAGAGAACTCGGCCGACGAGAACTTTATGGCTTCAATTTTTGACATCGGCACTTCCGATGCGGCGTTTGCTAAGGAAAAGAAACGCTTCTTAGATGCTGCTGATCAGATGGAACGCGAGGGCGACAGTCGAGTTGGTCCCAACCGGGTACAGGATCGCAATAATGAAACCGAGGCTGATCTCGCTAAGCCGGTGACATCGCCTTCTGGGGATTGGACGTTCAACAATATTCCTGACTCCGATCCGGCGCTTCCAGCCAACCTTGAGTGGGCGCGCGGTATCGCGTCGCGAGTGAATGATTCTCGCTTAGGAATCGACACCATCGAAGCAGCCAAGTTAACCAACCGAGACGAGCTTGATCGAGCGATTGCCAAGGCTCGCCGCGGAGGCGGTAAGTGGGCGAAGAAAACTGCTGCCGAGCGCGCCGACATCATCCATAAGGCAGGGGTAGAACTGTGCAGGAGGCGCGGCGATCTCATTGAGGTGGCTGGGGCGGAGCTTGGTAAGTCCCTTGAGCAGGCGGATATCGAAGTGTCGGAGGCCGCCGACTTTGCGCATTATTATGCGGAACAAGCACTCGAACTGGAAAAACTCCATGGCGCCGAGTTCCATCCTGCGGGGTTAACTCTTGTAACCCCACCTTGGAACTTCCCTCTGGCGATTCCCGCCGGCGGTGTTCTGGCAGCATTAGCTGCCGGTTCGCCGGTGATTCTGAAGCCAGCTTCGGCTGCGAAGCGCTGTGGCGCTGTTATTGCAGAATGTCTGTGGGAAGCGGGGGTTCCTCGCGATGTCCTTGTGCTCGCTCAGGTTGGTGAACGTGAATTAGGTCAGGAACTAGTAACTGATCCGCGGGTGGAGCGGGTGATCTTGACGGGTGGGGCTGAAACCGCTGAGCTATTCCGCTCCTGGGATCCAACGCTCAATATTATGGCGGAAACATCCGGTAAGAATGCCATCATTATCACGCCCTCCGCCGATCTTGATTTAGCAGTTAAGGATGTCGTTAACTCTGCCTTTGGGCATGCCGGTCAGAAGTGTTCTGCTTGCTCCTACGTGATTCTGGTGGGGTCTACCGGGTTCTCCCGGCGCGTACGTGACCAACTTCTTGACGCCGTAGAGTCATTAAATATCGGATGGGCAGATGACTTGTCCGTCGAAATGGGGCCGCTCAGTTCCCAGCCGGGGGAGAAACTTCTCAACGGACTCACCACCCTTGAACCGGGACAAAAATGGGAGATTAAGCCCCGTCCCCTCGACGACACCAATCGACTGTGGAGCCCTGGCGTACGCTCGGGCGTGAAGCCTGGTAGCGAGTATCACCTTGTCGAATACTTTGGTCCTATCCTCGGCGTTATGCGTGTTGACACGCTTGATGAAGCGATCGAAGCGCAGAATATGGTCGATTTTGGACTGACGGCGGGGATTCACTCCCTCGATGCGGATGAGATTAACTTCTGGCTAAACAATGTTCAGGCTGGTAATGCCTACGTGAACCGCGGGATTACCGGTGCTATTGTTCGACGCCAACCATTTGGCGGGTGGAAGCGGTCAGTAGTAGGAACGGGTGCTAAGGCGGGAGGGCCGAATTACCTCTTTGGTTTTGGGGACTTTACGTCCGTGCCGCTAGCTACTGAGCAGGAGCGTGAAAACAGTGATTTCCCGCCTGTTGTAGAGCGAGAGGCTCATGTGAAGAAACCGCAACTACGTGATTTGCTTCATGTCGCTGCCGACCTGCTGGATGAGGAAGATTATGAACATTTAGTGGAGGCTGTCGAATCTGTTCAGCATGCTGTCGACACCGTTTTCGATGTCTGCCATGACCCGAGTCGTGTAGCCGTCGAGCGCAATATCTTGCGTTATATTCCGACTCCGGTGACGATTCGCGCTGGAAAAGACGCTTCGATGTTCGATCTGCTACGAGTGCTGGCGGCGGGGTTGGCCGTGGGAGAGATCACCCATTATGATCCATCGGATCTCAGCGCATTTTCACGGAGTTTCGCCGGTGGTGGGGTTACCGAGATGGCGCTTACCGTTTCCACCACGGAGTTCCTGCCTACGGAACTTTCCATTACGTTGGCAAATTACGGCGTGGAAGTGTTAGTTGAGAACTCGAAGCGGTATCGTGAACGGCTTGCTAATTCGGAACTTTCACTTGATGAACGCATCCGCGTCATTGGTGAGGATGGCGACGAGATTCGCCGCGCGGTAAATGGTTCTATTGATGTGGCCGTGTGGGATGGGCCCGTCACGAATGCTGGACGTATCGAGATTCTGCCATTTGTGCATGAGCAGGCGATTTCGATTACGAACCACCGGTTCGGTAACCGCACGCCGCTTACCGATGAGGTGCTTATCGAAGGGTAGGTATCACTTCGTTTTAAGTAGGGGGTGCTTGGCCGTGGGCCGAGCACCCCCTGCTTTGCACTCTCCAACCTTCCACCAAGGTACAGGGTTGCCCTATTTTTGCCGCCTGAAGTAGCCCTCAATGCGGTTACCCTGTACCTTGGTGCGGCGGTCTGGCTTACTCGTTCTTCGTCAATCCGGTAGGATGCGGGAGGTAGAACCTCCGTTCTGCGTACCTGGCCACCCGGGCAGGAGAAAGAAAAGTGCCGTAGCGGCCACACACTTTGGGAGGGAACAACATGCCAGCCGTAATAGTCGTCGGAACACAGTGGGGCGACGAAGGCAAGGGCAAAGCAACTGATCACCTTGGGGTCGATGTCGACCTCGTCGTCAAATTCAATGGCGGTAATAATGCTGGGCATACAGTCGTTATTGATGGTGAGAAGTACGCGCTTCACCTGTTGCCGGCCGGAATTCTGTCAGATGGTGTGACACCGATTATCGGCAATGGTGTGGTCATTGATCCTGAAGTGCTGTTCCAAGAGATTGAAGAGCTTGAGGATCGCGGCCGCGATACATCTCGTCTCAAAATCTCCGCTAATGCCCATATCATTCCGTCGTATAACCGATTGATAGATCGTACGACCGAGAAGTTTTTAGGTAAACGCCAAATCGGCACTACCGGTCGAGGCATAGGCCCAACCTACGCAGATAAGATGAATCGCATCGGCATCCGCGTACAAGATCTGTTTGATGAGTCGATTTTGCGTCAGAAGGTGGAGGGCGCTCTTGTCAACAAGAATCACCTACTTGTCAAGGTGTTTAATAAGCGCAAGGTTGACATTGATGAGGTAACGGCAGAGCTACTCTCTTACGCCGATCGAATTCAACCAATGGTGGTTGACTCTTCGCAGCTTGTTAATGATGCGCTGGATGAAGGCAAGACTGTGCTTTTCGAAGCGGGACAGGCGACGATGCTCGATATCGATCACGGTACCTATCCGTTTGTGACGTCCTCGAATGCGACGGCGGGTGGCGCCTGTACGGGCGCGGGGGTAGGTCCAACCCGAATCGATGCGGTGGTGGGCGTGACGAAGGCCTACACTACTCGCGTGGGCGAGGGACCTTTCCCTACCGAACTATTCGATGCGGAGGGCGAGGAGTTGCGCGAACGGGGCGGGGAGTTCGGTGTTACTACTGGACGGCCGCGTCGGTGTGGCTGGTTTGATGCGGTGGTTGCACGTTACGCTACGCGTGTCAATGGACTGACCGATCTAGTTGTGACGAAACTTGATGTGTTAACTGGTTACGAGCAGATTCCGGTGTGTGTAGCTTATGATGTCGAGGGCGAGCGATTTGATGATATGCCTGTGAGCCAGTCGGCTTTCCACCATGCGGAACCTATCTATGAGTATCTTCCGGGTTGGTCTGAAGATATCTCGAAGGTGAGAACTTTCGAAGAGTTGCCGGTGAATGCACAACGGTACATTGAGTTCTTAGAAGAGATTGCGCGGGTGCGTGTTTCAGTAATCGGTGTTGGGGCGGGCCGGGAAGCAGCCATAGTGCGTCATCAGTTTGTGTGACTGGATGAGATAGCGCGGCCCGTATGTAGCGCCTACGGGCAAGCGGATATTTTTGCGAGGGACGCTCATTTCGGGCGTCCCTCGTTGTAATTGACAGCTAGGTACAGGGTTAAACGTTTTCATGAGACTGGGGAAGAGAATAAGGCACCAATCCTGTACCTTGCTTGGCAGTGGGGAGGCAGCTTCCGATTACGCTTACAGCTGGCGAGAGCTAAGCTGCTATCTGCTGGGTGTGGGCAATTTCCCATAACCGTCGCGATGAAAGACAACGGGTGCTGCCGTATGTGGTACGACACAGGTAGGTTAGGACCTCTCGCCCGTGCAATTTGGGTCACAATAAGCGATGATTGAAGTGTGATTGCGGCATCCCGTAAAAATGCCGTGGTTTTAGACCTGTGGATGCACCCGGCATCCAGGAAATACCCATGCCCAGGAGGCAAAAGT
>JAUNVE010000035.1 GCA_030537795.1 Actinomycetaceae bacterium | reverse complement strand
GCATCGATTCCGACACTTCGACCCCACTACCCGTCTGAATCGATGGTTTTTGAGGGCGAATATGAACTGAACTGTCTGAATCGGTAGCAGCAAAGGCCGTTGCCCCGATCTCCTGTGACTAACCGTCTGAATCGATGAAAACCATCGGACCTGTAACTAACCGTCTGAATCGATGGAAGGCGTCGCAGGTTCGAATTCATCTCATATGCACGCCGTGTATACATCTGCTTCCGGGCTAGCTTCTTTAGCTGAATAAGCCGGATGGCGTGTACGTGTCGCGACGAATATCCACTCGGACTGCCGCATGTACCGGGATGACTATTGGGGCGGTGTCGAAGCTGGCATTACGACTCATGGCAGACGCTTCCGCGCGCAACCACCTGATACGTAGCCCGTTATTACTCCCCGAGTCCGCCAAAGAATGTCCTGTTATGAGCCCCTGGAGATATGTCTATTCCGCACACTGCAAGCCTGTGCGTGGCTAAACGGGTTCGCACCCACGCCACCCACAAGCGCAATTCGTATTTGTGAGGACGACAGCCTATTCGTCGCCGTTCCAACGCAGCACTGATTTGGCGAGCGCGTCCGCGTACTGTTGGCGACCGTCTTCGGTTTTCATGAAAGCCGCTTCCTCGGGATTTCGCATTTCTCCCAGTTCAACCAGCACTGCGGGCACTTCATTGAGGTTCAGCCCAGCTATGTCACTTCGAGGTGTGATTGCCCCGTTGGGGGAAACCGGGAACCCCGCCGCCTGCATTTCAGTAATAATGGCGTCGGCGAGTCGACGAGATCCGTTCGCGATCTCCTCCCCAGCTACCGGGGGATCCGCCAAGAGCACGAAGAAGCCGCGCACATTCGGGTCGGTCGTTCCGTTGGCGTGTATCGAAATCGCGAGATCTGCATCGTGGAGGGCGGGGAATGCACCGCGTTCGTCAACGCAGGGGCCCACCCCGTCATCTGTTTCGCGTGTCATGACAACCGTTGCCCCTTCGGCCTCCAGCAGTGACCGTAACCGAAACGCCACGTCCAAATTGAAGGTACTTTCGCGATATCCATCGTTGGTCGACGTACCAGTGGTATCGCATTCCTTCGTACCGCCGCGACCGTTGGGAACCTGTACCGCAATCTCAGCGGGTGCTTGGAAGTTGCCGCCATTGTGTCCCGGGTCGATAGACACCGTGATGCCGTCCAGTGGCCGCGAGGGCGTGGGAGAGGGCGAGGGCGTAGGTTCTTCAGTCTCAATCGTTTTCTCGACCACGCGTCCGGCAACCAGCTCGGGTTCAGGGGTACTGGCGCATCCACCAATTAGACTTCCCGCTAATCCTAGGCAAAGGACAGCGTGTAATGCCGCCGATATCTTCACAATCGGGCTCCTCACATCGACCCCAGCTATGGCACCTCTAGCTTATCGCCGGAGCTAGGTGCGCGGAGCGCGCGGGCGGAAAACTCCGTCCCGCACGCTCCGTCATGCCTTACTTGCGTCGACGCGCGAGTGTAAGCGTCAATCCCGCGGCAAAAAGCGCAACTGCCACCGCACCGATGATGCCGACATTGACACCGGTAACGGGTAGCTCTGGCTCACCGGGTGTTTCCGGTGGTGTAGCGGGGTTCGAGGGCGTCACGGGCGGTTCGCTCGGAGGAGGGGTCGGTTCAATGTAGTTTTCGGCGTAAACCTTAACCGGATCCATAACCTCATCGGTCTGGAGAGGAACGGTGAACGGAATCCACTCATTCACAATGAGATGCTCTCCGGGTGCAGATACTTCACGCACCAGGTAGTCGCCCGGCTCCAAGCTCGGATCGCCCTCTGGACGGAACTTTCCTTCCTCATCGGTAATGAATGATCCATCGGTTCCCGCGAGAGAAATTGGGCGCACACGCTTATTCTCACAGTCCTTGGGGTTGTGCATCATGTCTTCTAGCTCATCCGCGGTAGTGGGCTCTTGATACGCACACACTTCCACGACTTCAGTGTCCGTCAGGTCAGGTTCGAGGCCGCACGGTGACGGTGTTTCATCAACGACTTGATAGAGCTTAAACTCAGCTCCCTCCAGCGCTTCCCGAGTTTGGCTATCGTCTTGGCCAAAAGAGACCGACTGTTTTTCCAGCTCGAAGGTGCCGGGTATCTTCTTGTAGGTGAGATAGAAGTGCTGCGTCGTATGGGGGCCTACCCGCCGAAGATACACATTCGGCCCCGGCAGGTAGTTGTACGAACCCTCTGGTTGATTTAAGTCGAAAGATGCTTTTTCAAGAATGGTGATGTCGTTGTCGACGTACTCGTATCCCGGTATGTCGTTGGTGATTGACTTCAGCGTCGGCGCATAGGGAAGGCTCATATACGACCCATCATCCTTCTTATATGGGTCAAAGTTCCCCGCGTTACGGTTCATAGGCCGCAACCCTTTTTTGGGATCCCACTGGCCGTCTTGGTAAACAAAGAACTGCCACGGCCACTGGGCAAAGCCCATAGTACCAGCCTTATTTTCAAAGCGAGTTTCGGTGTCGAAGGGAAGTTCTGGGTAAATCTCATTAACCGGTTGCGAGTTACGGACGTTCGCTAGTTGCTGACCGTCCCGCTCTAGGCAGTCAATGAGGTCGAACGTTGTACCTTCAATACCTGTCTCGACTGTTGCCCACTTGCGCTCGGGCAAACCGGGACCGTAGTCAAGATCTTTTGTTAACTCTTCATCTTGCTCAAAGCCACGCGCCGCCAAGTATTCCGAGTGGAGGACGTACCGGAAATCCATTGCCGCAGGCAACTGCGTTTCCAGCCTGTTTGCGGTAGCGCCGATAGAACCACCTTGCGTATCGCCAGTGGAGCCCGTACCCCACTCGATAAATCCAGACACAGCATCAGCAGGCAAAAACCAATCGAATTGCATAGTGTGCTCAGCTCCCTCTTCGAACACCTCTTCAAAGATGTGAAGGTTGGGGTCTGAGTTGACACCGGGGCCATCAGGCTCGACCTGAATTTCTTTACCGTCATAGAGGAAGTTCTCAACCGGCTTAGGATTTTTCGTGTTATCGCCATAGACCAAGTAGTACGAGCGGACGCCAAAACGGAACTGAAGAGTTGGTTCTTCCCCTTCTTCGAAAGGTTTCTCGTAGTAGAACCGGATCGTGGTTCGTACACCCTCACACTGATTGAGCATGGTTCTAAAACCAACGTAAGTCAGGTGTGAAATTTTTGGGTTTTCCAGATTCTTGCACTCTCCGTCTTCTTTTTTCCCTTCAATCTTCTGGTATGTCATTTCATATTTGGGAAACGGTCGTTCAGCTGCCTCCACTTTTGCAGTGGGCAAAACGGAAAGCACTATTGCAAATATTGAGATTAATGCGCTTATGAAAACTAATGATAGGCGACGAGAGGTATTCACGAGTTCTCCCCCTGTGGACAGAAGATGACGGGTGTTGCATCAGAACGCCAAAGGCATCCGATCTGTATTCAGTACTACCTGACACTTGACGGAAATGTACTTATTCAACCTAGCATAAAAGCAAATATTCGATGAATAGTGACCACATAGTTACAAATAGTAGCTCCGGGTCAACGCGGAATATAAACAACTGTTGGATGGCTTAGGCTACTGACGAGCAAACCATGTTTGATTTTTAATCGGCTATCACATTGGCGAGAGTCAATCTCGTTCCCAGATGCGTCATACAGTTTGACCCATTGGTCATAATTATCATCCGAGACACTAGCAGCAGTAACCTTCCCATCTGCCGACGAGCGAATGAGCTGATAAACCGTTTCAGGAATCGCATCCCGCGTCGAAACAAAATTGGCTGAACCTACAAATTTTGCATACGTAACCGGCCGCCCATCCTGATCGTACGAGGCCACTAAATTAATCGAATCCGAATATTGATCTAAAATCTCGGTACCAACCAACTCGACACCACTGTCAAGCGAGGGATGAGGGGTCATGAAAAGGTAAGGAACCGCATCATAGCGAGCAATTTCGCGCCCGTCTAAATCGTAGAAAGTACCCGGCTGAGGTTTATCATCAAAGGTAATGCCACCGGTGTCACCGTCACTTTCCTCCACTAAATAACCGTCGGAAAATATCGTTATCCAGTCTTCATCCTTTAACGCTTGTGAAAAGATTTCATCACCCGAAGACGGGTCTAGCCCTATAAGTAGCTTCTCGTCAGACGATGGCTGGTCGCTGTCAAATTCGAATGAGTCGGTCGGCGGTTCGTTCGAAATAGTGAATTCAAAATAGTATCTGTCACCTACCGGCCGGAACTTACTGAGGTAGCTTCGCCCAGTCACCTGAGTTTGCCAGACCGGTTCTCCGTGCTTCATTTGCATGATCGCGCTGTCACGACTATCGAACAAGAGAACATCGCCAGTTTCGTTATACGACAGAATTCCGGTGGTGGGTGCCACTGGAAAAGGCGGCGTGATCTGCGTCAGTTCAAGCGTATCCATATTCAAGATCGCCAGACTGTATTCGCCCGTGCCCTCTTCATCGCGTGTTCTTACCGGAACAGTATTGTTACCCGCATCGTAATAGTTATCTAAACCAACGGTTGCCTTGTTGGTATAGGGAAGCTCAAGAACAACGTCTCGAGTTGCAGTATCAATGACCTGAACCAACCCATCAGTTTCCTCCAGAGAAATAGCGATATGAGATTTGTCTGAAGAAGCAGCGAGAAGCTCACCTTCGAATTCAAACGGTTCTCCAAAACCATTTGCATACTTTTCCGACAACCATTGACCTTCGCTGACCTTAACCGTTAAGCGAATATTGTCGACCTGTTCTCCGTACTGCTTCATCCGATAATCTTTATAGATACGTGGGCCGTACACGTACCCCAAAACAGCTAATGTGATGAGCACTAGGACAGTAATGAGCAGTCCTATCAGAATTTTCTTCTTCTTACCGCGTCGCTGAGACCGAGAGGTTCCGTGCGGTAGGCTCACCTGTTGCTCAGATGATTCCGTAGATTGCTTCGAAGAACCAGGAGATGAAAACTGCTCGTTCATGGGGGGTTCCACTTCTACTCAAACGAATAACAGTTACGTTCTAGACTAAACTACAAATGTTGAAAATAGATGCGTTTAGTCAACGAAATCAAAAGCAGAGGACACATATTAACGCAATCTCATTCTGACACCCGGTAGTAATCCCACTCCCACCAATGACGAGAAAGTGCTGAGTAAATTACTGCTGGCGCGAAACCGTAGCGGAGCCACCTGAGGGAATCGAACCCTCGACCTATTCATTACGAGTGAATCGCTCTGCCGACTGAGCTAAGGTGGCGTTGCACCAATGAGGCACGGGTCTAACTGTAGCTAATACCCTGCGAAGGTACCAAACGCGCCAGATGTGACATGTACCCATCCGAGAAACTGCACCGGTGCTGTCTTGGTAAGTCCTTGACGAGATTCGACTTAATGGCTACAGACGGTACCTTCGGTAGGAAGTTTGCCGGAAAGAAAGACTTTGTTAACCGCGTCTGCGATACAAGTCGATCCTCGCTGTGAATAAGCGCAGTGCGACCACCCTTCCCACGTCAATAAAGTAGCCGACTCCAACTGCGAAGCTAAAGCTTCTGCCCATAGATAAGGAGTGGCAGGATCATGTGTCGTCCCGACCACAAGGATAGGAGCAGCCCCTTCGCCAGTTACCTGTCTGCGTGTCCCTTTCGGTTCGATAGGCCAGCCAGATGCCATTGCCGAAGCCAAACCAAAATCGCTTCCAACCGTGGGGTTATCGATGCGGATTTGCTTTGCGTCAGCAAGCCAATCCTCCTCGCTACCCACTACTTGATAGTCCAAGAAATTAATCACGTTAAAAGCGTCATAGGAATTCGTGGTGTACCGCCCTGACGGGTCACGATCCGAATAGAGGTCGGATAGCTGCAGCAAAATAGACCCATCATCCGAAGTCATTGCTTGCTGTAGTCCCACCGACACATATTCGTATGTATCCGTCGAATACATTCCCGCGAGGATTGCCGACAGAGCTAGGGGTCGGGTTAGAGGGCGAGCTGAATCCGCCGTCGGGATAGGGCGGCTGTCCAGCGTATCGAGCCATTGCCGTAACTGGGCCTTCGCCTGATCCACTGAACCTACGAGAGGAAAGCCTGGCGTACGCAATTGTTCAGTCTCAATCCAGTGGCCAATCGCCGCCTCAAATCCTCTAGCCTGCTCGCGAGACACTTCGTCTATCGATGCCGCAGGATCCATCGCGCCATCAAGCACAAAGCGTCCGACACTGTCGGGAAATAAATCGGCGTATAGGGCTCCAAGGAAAGTGCCATAGGAGAATCCGAGATAATTCAGCTTTTCTTGTCCCAACGCAGCGCGGATAATGTCGAGATCACGCGCAGCCGACTCAGAATCGGCAAAGCGCGTGATATTTGGTGACTTTTCCAAACACTTTTCTCCCATATCTTCGGCATAAGCTCGCACGCCCGCCACCGTGAAAAGTTCACTGTCATCCGATCTTTGGCGGTCAATTTCCTCGTCGTCGAAACACTCGATAGGTGTTGATAATCCAACACCACGTGGGTCGGGAGCCACGATGTCGAAGTTGTCGGTCAGCTCGCGAGGAAGCATATTGTCCACCATTGACGGAAGGGAATCGATCGCTCCCCCTCCGGGGCCGCCGGGGTTATAAACCAGTGGCTCCTTACCTTTTCCGGAGGAATACCGAACCAGTCGCAATTCAATAGTCTCGCCGTCGATATCTTCATAGTTGAGTGGGACTGTCACTGTTGCGCACGAATACGACGAAGACACGGCGGCATCATCCGTCTGCTCGAGAACTTCCTCATCATCGGCGCAACTTTCCCACGAAACCCGCTGGTCATACGCGCTTTGGAGGGCTTCTACAGGAGCCTCAAATGTCACATCAGGTACCGGGTCATCTGCCGCTATGGAACATCCAGCAACGGTGGCGGAAACCGCCAAAAGTGCGGTTAATGCAGTTCTCTTTACCATGGAGCCTCTTCGTGGTGAAACAGTGATCTCAGTGTACTGTGAGAACTCGCGAAAACTCATTTTATGAGCGCCACGGCCATTGCCTCCACGGCAAGCATTGGAGCCACATTGGCGCGCAGTCGATTACGAGCAGTTTCAATGGCACGGGCTTTCCTCACGGTGTCACTACCGGTTGTCATCTGCGCGGTCCGTCGAATAAGGTCTTCCAAACCCACGTTAATGGGGCCGGCCCCCGTACCCAATTGGATGGCGAGCACATCGCGGTAAAATGCCAGCAGATCCAAGAGGGCGCGATCCAGAAAATCACGCTCAGCTCGGGTTGCCCGCCGCTTTTGTTCCTCCTCCAACTGTTTAATCTGGGAACGTAAAGCAGGGTTAATGCGCTCACCGTCCGCAATTCCAAGCGTACGCAGCAGGTGTGCTTTCTCCCGCGCATTTATGTCCTCAGTATCAGCCTTGGCCTGTTCCTTCGCAGTTTCCACCAGATCTTCAGCGGCCAAAACGGCCTCCCCCACACTCGCTGCACGAATGGGGCGCTCAATAATTTGGCGACGTTGCTCACGCAACGCGGGATTTTGCGCTAGACCACGAGCGCGTCCGATATGGGATTGGGCAAGACGCGCAGATTCTGCCGCAACATCCGGCGCAATCCCCCACCGGCGAGTCAATAGTTCCGCGACTGCGCCAGCGGGCGGAATACGCAACCCCACGTGTCGGCAACGAGATCGAATCGTGGTTATGAGATCGTCGGGGCTCGGCGCGCATAATAGCCACACCGTGCGTTCAGGCGGTTCTTCAATGGCTTTGAGGAGCACATTCGATGTGCGTTCAAGCATGCGGTCGGCGTCCTCAATCAAAATGACGCGCCATCTGCCTTGCGTGGGGGCGGTTTGCGCAGCATGGAGGAGCCCGCGGACCTCATCAATACTGATAATCACCTTCTGCGTTTCCAAATCAGTAACATCCGCGTGATTTTTACTCATTGTCGTGTGACAACCACGGCATTCTCCGCATCCGACCTCCGGTCCGGTGCATTGGAGGGCGGCAGCAAACGCCCGAGCCGCAGTCGAACGGCCCGATCCCGGCGGCCCCGTCAGCAGCCACGAATGCGTCATTCCACGTTCAGCAGCCCCAGTTTCAACAATGGTTCGTGCTCGCTGGGCTGCTTCCTGCAGTGTGGCAATGGTTTGTTCTTGACCAACAATGTCATCCCACACACTCATGATTGCGCCTGCCCATCGATAACAAATGATTGGATCAGCGGAGTGAGGATGCGTCGAATATCAGCCTGGATTTCGGAGGGCGAACGGGCTGCGTCGAGGACGTGAAATCGCTCCGGCTCGGCCTGTGCAAGCGCAAGATACTGCTGCCGAATGCGTTGGTGAAATTCGATCGGCTCTCGTTCCAGTCGATCGAGTTCACGCGTACGTCGAGCCTGTGCTTTTACCGGGTCAATGTCGAGCAGTAACGTCACGTCAGGAAGAAGATTATTAGTCGCCCACATGTTGAGCTCACGGATTTCTTCTACCCCGAGCGCACGCGCGGTTCCCTGATAAGCCACGGATGAATCGAGGTAGCGATCTTGAACGACCACGCGTCCCTGCGTGAGTGCGGGACGCACTTTTGTCGCCATGTGATAGGCGCGGTCGGCAGCGTATAAAAGTGCCTCGCATCGCGGATCAACATCTTCTGGCCCGTGGAGTATAAGTGCGCGAATTTCGTTCCCCAACGCGGTACCACCCGGTTCTCGTGTCATGACGGGTGTGATGCCAAGCTCAGTCAACCACTGGCGGATGAGCTCAATCTGTGTAGTTTTACCGCAGGAATCTCCGCCCTCCAACGTGATGAAGAGTCCGCGTCCGGTATCGTTGCGCATGATGTTATCTTCGCATACCCCGCTGACAGGTGGCTTATTCGCCCGGGTAACGCATTCCTAATTCGGAACGTGCGCGATCCATCATGTCTAATACGGCCAACGTGTCATCCCACGGCATCGTATCGGATTGCATGAGACCAGCATTGACGCATCGAGCCACTTCCGCCGCCTCATATTGGAGTCCGCCGGGCACGTGGCCATCCCATGTCCAGGAGTATTCGTCCTCCAATCCGGTACCCGGCGTTTCGACGCTGTGCGTTACGGTAATACGACCGGGTCGATAGAACTGTTCGCGCAGTTCAATGCGTCCGTTGCGACATACAATCTCTGCCGAAGTGGCCGAGCGGGCCCGCATATTAGCCGTGGCGGTAGCAAGCGCCCCCACGTAAGTAAGTGTGATGCATTCATTCTCATCGACACCGGCGGGATTGAGGAACCCTACGGTATCGACCATTTCAGGATTACCGAGAATAGATTGAATAAAACTGAGCGGGTAGACGCCCAGGTCGAGGAGCGCTCCCCCACCGAGCTCCAGTTGTTCGAGACGAGGGATCCCGTCAAGCCGCTGGCCGTGATCAGCACGAATATGGACGATATCTCCCAAAGTACGTGAACGGAGAATCTCACGCACCATGAGCTGATGAGGAAGAAATCGCATCCACATCGCTTCCATAACAAATACACCCTGAGCTCGCGCTTCCATGAAAACATGTTCACCCTGTGTTCTGTTCAGAGTGAATGCTTTTTCAATAAGCACAGGTTTACCTGCTTGAATGGCGAGCAAGGCGTGCTCCAGGTGGAATGCATGCGGAGTCGCAACGTATACGGCTTCCACGTCAGGGTTATGCACGAGTTCAGCGTAGGATCCGTGAGCGTGTTCTATCGAAAACCGCTGCGCAAATGCGTGTGCGCTCCGCCGGGTGCGGGAGCCGACGGCAACAATATTACCGGTTGAGTACGCAGGCACCTGCTGGGCAAAGGTGGCGGCAATCCCTCCTGTGCCAATGATTCCCCATTTAAGGGCGGGTGCGCTCATCGGATCGGGGATTGTGAACTGCGGTGCGATATCGAGTATCGCTTGCGGAATGTCGAGTTGCGAGGGAATCTCCGTGGACGGCAGGTGCTGAACGTCGGTCTCCATGATCTACCCCTTTCACCGCTATTGTGTCACGGCTATGAGAATTGAGGAGGTGGAGGTCATACCACGTGTTATGTAAGATCCGGTGCCCTCAGCTCAGAGCACCGGATCAGTTATCGTCACGATTCAGTTCATATTGAACAGAGCGAAACCGCCCGCTCCAACCATGATCCAGAAGATAATGACGAGGGCGATGCCAATCAACATCCACGCAAAAGCAGCGCGCGCCCAGTTGCGACGAGCGATCGAGGCGGTTCCCCCGAAGGCAATGACGAGGAGGTAGATGAAGCCCACAATCGGGATTCCCACCAAGAAGATTGCCAGCATCCAGCTTCCCACTGAGTCGTGTACTTCCGCTCCAGGAGCGGTGTAGGGCTGCTGATACGGCTGTTGATAGGGTTGCGGCGCGGGCGGCGCCTGGTAGGACTGCATCGCGCTTTGGTCGTAGGACTGCACGGGGCTTTGCTGGTACGACTGATCGTAGGATTGTGGCACATTCGGCGACGCATAAGGCTCCGAATAAGCCGGGGCAACCGGAGCCGAGTAAGTCTCAGGGGCCGGCGGCGCAGGCGCCGAATACGTTTCGGGAGCAGGGTACTCCTGCTGCTGCGGCGCAGAATAATCAACCTCGCCAGAAGCCGTATAGCTGGACGGTTCTACCGCTGACTCCGACGAGTTGTCAGAAGGTTGTTGGAAAGGGTTGAAAGAATCCTGATTCGACATGGCTTGCTCAATTCTCGTGTTATATGACGTGTTGGAATAGATTAATCCCAACTATAGAGCCTTTATTTCTTTGTCGTCGTCTTCCGCGCCGTTGTTTTCTTTGCGGCGGTGGTTTTCTTCGTCGCCTTCTTTGTCGTTGCTTTCTTAGTCGTTTTACGCTTAGCAGGACCTTTGGCCCGCTTATCAGCGAGGAGCTCAAAAGCCCGCGCCTCGGTAATAGTCTCAACGGACTCCGACCTCGGCACCGTCACATTCGTCTGGCCATCCGTAATATACGGACCGAAACGACCATCTTTGATGACCACGGGTTTTTCCGACACCGGATCTGTACCGAACTCGCGCAATGGTGGTTTCGCCGCGCGGCGTCCCCGCGTTTTCGGTTGCGCCAAAATCGCCAACGCCTCGTCGAGTGTCAACGAGAAAATCTGATCTTCCGATTCCAGCGAACGCGAATCCGACCCCTTCTTTAAATACGGGCCAAATCGTCCGTTCTGGGTAGTAATCGGCTCACCCGACTCCGGATCCTTACCAACTTCACGTGGAAGAGACAGCAGTTTGAGAGCGTCCTCCAACGTCACCGTCGCCAAATCCATCGACTTAAATAAAGACGCCGTCCGCGGCTTCACCTTCTTGCGACCCTTCGGTTTTTCTTCGCCCTCCGGTTCTTCAATCACCTCGGTGACGTACGGCCCGTAACGACCATTCATCGTTTTAATATCGCGGCCAGTTTCAGGGTCAGTTCCCAAAATGCGGCCATCGAGCTCCGCAAGTTTAAACAACTCAGCGACCTTCTCAGGGGTCAGCTCATCAGGCGCAATATCATCTGGCACATTGGCACGCTTGCCATCCTCACGCTCCAAATACGGGCCAAACTTCCCCACCCGGAGCGTAATACCACCGCCCAAATCACGGGAATTAATCGCGCGCGCATCAATATCACCGAGTGACTCAACCTGATGGCGCAAACCCTGCCCCTCTTCGGCAACCTTCGGCGCCTCGTCGCCCTCACCCAGGTAGAAGGAACGTAGCCACGCGACCCGATCCTGCTCACCGGTGGCAATATGGTCGAGGTCGCGTTCCATCGAGGCCGTGAAATCGTAGTCAACCAGGTTACCCAGATTATCCTCCAGCAACTTCGTCACTGAGAACGCCACCCACGATGGGACCAGTGCCTGTCCTCGTTTCGACACGTAACCGCGATCAACGATTGTTGAAATTGTTGACGCATACGTCGACGGGCGGCCAATCCCCCGCTCTTCCATCGCCTTCACCAGCGATGCCTCGGTATAACGCGGCGGTGGAGTGGTCTCATGCCCCTCGGTTGTCGCTTCGCGGACATTTACCGTCTCGCCTTCCGCCAAGTCGGGAAGTCGCTGTGCCTCCTGTTGACTTGCGTATCTTTCAGCGTCTCGGCCTTCTTCGTAGGCAGCGAGGAAGCCGCGGTGCGTAATGACCGTACCCGAAACCGAGGCAACAACGTGGTGCGCACCTGCATTCAGTGCCCCTGCGGCAGAGACGTTTTCGATATCCATACCGATACGAAGCGTCTCGGTAGTGCCGGTGGCATCGGTCATCTGCGATGCGATTGTCCGTTTCCAAATGAGGTCGTACAGGGCACGCTCACTCGAATTCAACTGACCCGCCACCTGCTGCGGCGTACGGAAGTAGTCTCCCGCTGGACGAATAGCCTCATGGGCTTCCTGCGCACCCTTCGCCTTCTTTGCATAAAAGCGGGGCTTATCCGGCACCGCACCCGCGCCAAACAGTTCACTCGCCTGCTTGCGGGCAGCTTGCGTCGCTTCCTGCGACAGTGCCACCGAATCCGTACGCATATACGTAATGAAACCGTTTTCGTACAAAGACTGGGCGGTGCGCATCGTTGACCGCGCATTCCAACGCAGTTTACGTCCGGCCTCCTGCTGCAAAGTCGACGTTGTAAACGGCGGAGCCGGACGCCGCTTATACGGTTTTGCCTCCACCGAAACCACCCGGGCATCGCCCTCGCCGAGAGTATTCAATGCCTCGGTCAGTGCGCGCGCGGCGCCCTCATCCAAGTGCAAGATGCCCGCGGTCTTCTTCAACTGCCCATCATCACCGAAATCGCGGCCGGTTGCCACGCGCTCATCGTCAACCTGACTGACCTTGGCAGTGAACTTTTCACCGGACTCAAGCGCAACTTCAACATCCCAGTAGGTCGCGGGAATATGAGCCATGCGCTCGCGCTCACGCTCCACAATCATGCGTGTGGCTACCGACTGAACGCGCCCCGCAGACAGACCGCCGCGAACCTTCCGCCACAGTAGCGGCGACACTTCGTAGCCGACGAGACGGTCAAGAATACGGCGAGTTTCCTGCGCATCAACGAGGTCGATATCGACCTCGCGGGTATTTTCTAAAGCCCGCTCAATAGCTTCGCGCGTAATTTCGTGGAACACCATCCGCTTAACAGGAACCTTCGGCTTCAAAACCTCAAGCAGATGCCACGCAATCGCTTCGCCTTCGCGGTCCTCATCCGTGGCGATATACAGTTCGTCAGCCTCTTTTAACGCCTTACGAAGCTCAGTCACCTTTTTCTTCTTGTCAGGGCTCACCACGTAGTACGGTTCAAAATCATTCTCAACATCTACCGCGAACCGAGACAGCGGCCCCTTCTTCAGCTTTGCGGGCAATTCGGACGGCTGCGGCAGGTCACGGATATGCCCGACGGATGCCTCGACCTTAAAGTCAGGCCCCAAATATCCTGCAATCGTCCTCGCTTTTGCAGGAGACTCCACAATCACGAGTTTTTTTGCCGCCACTATGATCCTCTTTCTCGACCGACACCGCGCTAGCGTTCAGAGTATACGCATCACACGGTTCCCACCGTACACCCTGTCACAGGACAGGCGGTTTTCGCCAACCTACCGCCATCATATGTGGAGAAAGTGTTAGGTACGACTCACCATTCCCGCGCTCATGAGATCTGGGAAACGCGCAAGCACCGCCTGCGCCACCGCGTCGCGATCATGATCGCCGATGACGGCGATGGCGGTGATAATCTGCCCGAGCGTTAACTCACCATCACACGCCCCCAATGCGGCCGCGGCGTACGTATCCAATTGTAGGCGCTGGCCAAACCCGTCCCCCTGCGTCGCAATAATAATCTGCGGGTCCGGCTCACCGGGTTGGTAGTGGCGTTCCTCGCGCACATCCGCCGCCCGCACACACACGTCGTCTTCCGACACCGCCCACCCGTGCGCGGCAAGGTCGTCCATCACCTTCTCCATATACTCCCCCGTTGCGGACGTCGTCGTGGTTATCCGTGAAAACCGCTGGTGGGGATGGTTGCCATGATCATTTCCGCCCTGCGGTATCCGCTGGTTTCGGAGTGTGCGCGTCGGGTCCGCCAGTTTCTGGAGGGCGATCATGCCGAGACCAATCCGTGCAACACGGCGGTTTTCAAAATCGGTCAGCCACGCGCGATAATCGCGCTCTGTGTCGTCAAGGCTCCCTGTGGATGCCGCATTGTCCCGCATCCACATTTCAATGTATTCAGCTGGCTCAAGGCTCTCCCTTTCAATCACCCAAGCATGGGCGGGCTGACCCTTCAACCACGCGCGTGGGTGACTGGCCCAGTCCTCGCCTTCCGCAACCTCCCAGTTACCCATGAGGAAGGCTCTTCCATGCGGTGACACGTGCGCGATCGCTCCGTGTACGACATCGCGCACCAGGGCATCACCGGCACGCCCTCCATCCCGGTAGGTGACCAGGCCGCCGTCACGCAACGCATCAGGGGTAATAACAAACGGCGGATTGGACACGATGAGGTCGAATGTCTCATCCGCAATCGGCGCAAAAAGAGAGCCTTCTCGCACATCAACCCGCACGTCGTTGAGCGCTGCATTAAACCGCGCAAACGCGCACGCCCTCGGCGACAAATCCGTGGCAACAACGCGATCGGCGTGACGCGCGAGGTACAGGGCGAGTATGCCGCATCCGGTACCGAGGTCCAGCGCCGATGCCACCCGAGTGCGCGGAGTGAGCGATAGGAGCGTACGCGTGGCTCCTCCGATACCAAGCACATGATCTTTCGCGGGAGGCTTCCCCGTCAGCGCTTCCCCCAAGTCCGATGCCACCCACCAGCGCGCCACACCATCATCAAATCGAGCCTCATGCGGTTGGATCTGCACGGTTGCGCGAATCTGATCCTCGCCCTCAATGAGCCCCAGGCGGCGAAGTCCCGCCACCGTCGTATGACCCAACGCCTTATCAACCTGCGCAATCGACACATCATCGTGGAGGACGAATAGGCGAACAATTGTCGACAGGGGGCTGTCAACCTCGCGTGCGCGAATAAGCGCCGGCACGCGCTGCTCACGGTGAAGGGCGGCGTGCGCGCCCTCCCCCAGGAGGTCAGACACGGCGTCGACCGTGAACTCACTCGCAGTAAAATCGGTGCGCAATGCGTCGACCAGGGCGTAATCAATGGCGGGAATACTCATATGACCACGCTAAACTACGTGACCGCCTTGCTCCAGGACTATTTTCTTACAGCCTGAGCAATGGTATTCTTTCACCACAAATTCCACTCACTCATCTGCCCTGTGGGGGCCACATGATTTTCAGTGTCGATACCGACGAAATGCGAGTTCTCGCGCCATCTGCATGATCTCGCAGACGAAACCACCTCATTCGCAGTCGCAGACTCCTCCGATTCGAGCACGCTCGGATTCCACGAATTGGTCAACGCCTACCGCCTCTTCCGTAGTCGCGCGGAATCGAGCAAACAGAGTGCACACAACTGGTTCCACAAAACTGCCGTCGCCGTCAACGACACCACCCGACATATCAAAGAAAAGGACGAACAGTGGGCGGATGAATTCGCCGCCGTAGAAATTCACCTCGCCCCCAGCGCCCACTCTGCCCCCTAACAGTTCTGATCCACCGATAGAGGAGGCGCCGCATCATGTTTGAGCTATTCATCGGCGATATTCCCGGTAAAGCATGGTTGATCTACGCCCTCGTCGATGAACTGGAAACCGCGCAGAAACGTGTACAGGAGGTATCTGGCGGAATCAACACGGTGCCGCACGACGCGCCTTCCTGGAATGGTCAAGCTCGCGAGGCTTTTGACATCACGCTTCAGACTGGGCGGAGACAACGCTATCGTTTTCGCACAGGACCCTCCATGCGACATCCGACTGGCCCGGGACCACGTCTACATGATTGAAGGGGCAGACGAGAACGGCGTTACGCTGCGCAACCCCTGGGGATACAACAACGTGGAGAAGCACGTCACCAAACACCCCGACCCAAAAGACTCCAACCCCATAGCCCCCGGGGTTTTCACGATGTCGTGGCACGACTTTGAAAGTCGCTTTGGAAGCGTCACCATAGGGGGAACAACCGTGAGCACACGTCAAACGCACCTTCTCATCACCCTCATATTGGCTCTCTTCTCTCTCACAGCATGCACAACCCTCGCGGAAAGGACCGAAATGGGACCGGCAGAAAAGAGTGACGTGGAACCCACAGACAGAGCCACCACGGAGCCCGCAGATCAGATCACCATGGACTGCAGCAACGGATACATCGCAGCGTGCAAGAAAATGCGGTGGCCCGATGGGGCGCCGATCCAGAATTCACCACCAACGTCTATGACGTTCGCATCGAAGATGGCATCATGAGAGCCCTTTTAGTCGGAGGCGACGGAGATACCAAGAATATTCCCGGCCAAGACATTGCCGGCGGGGAAACCATCGACGCCCCGGGAGTCGGTAGATTTTTGCTACTCGACGTTACCGTCTCCTCGTCCGTCTTCGCCCCCGGCGGAGGTAACGAAGCAACCTTCTGCTTCACACCAGACCCCGATTTCGAGGTTGCCGACTATTTGAAGTAGCGGGACCATTCGCTCCACCCCATCTGTCAACTACACCACTCCAACGCGCGAACACATCGCAAAAGCGATATGTTGAAAATGTTGCGGGACACCCGCTTACCGTTCCGCTCAACGACAGACACCGCACAACTGAGGAGTGAATATGGCTGTCTATACCCTTCCCGACCTGGACTATGATTACGCGGCACTGGAACCGCATATCTCCGCTCAAATCATGGAGCTTCACCACTCGAAGCACCACAATACCTACGTGCAGGGCGCCAACACCGCCCTCGAGAAGCTTGAAGAAGCCCGCGAAAAAGATGATAACGCGGCCATCAACCTGTACATGAAGAACCTCGCGTTCAACCTCGGCGGCCACTCGAACCACTCCGTGTTCTGGAAGAATATGACCCCTGAGGGCCAGGGGCGCCCGGAGGGCGAACTCGCGTCGGCTATTGACGAGTACTTCGGCTCTTTTGAGAAGTTCCAAGCCCAGTTCACCGCTGTTGCCACCGGCATTCAGGGTTCCGGCTGGGGCGTCCTGGCTTACGACACCATCGGTCAGCGCCTCACCCTGTTCCAGCTCTACGATCAGCAGGGTAACGTGCCCGTCGGTGTTGTGCCGCTACTCATGCTCGACATGTGGGAGCACGCTTTCTACCTCGACTACAAGAACGTCAAGGGAGATTACGTCAAGGCGTGGTGGAACGTTGTCAACTGGGACGATGTCGCCAAGCGCTTCGAGACCGCCCGTGAGAAGTACGGCGATCTGCTCGTCGCCCACTAATCGGTTCTAACCAAAAGGCCGGCCCCGCGGGGCCGGTCTTTTGTTCTGCTCGAGTTACCTACGCCGGACGCGGGGACCGTGTGTTCGCAGTGTCCCCGCGTCCGAAACGCGATCCGACAAGCCGGATCAATCCTCCCGCTATTCGGCGCCGGCCAGTGCCTCCACGGGAGTGGCTTTGGCCGCCAGGTGGCCGGGAATCACCGACGCTAAGAGGGCGGCAACCAAGGCGACGAGTGCCGCCAATCCGACCTCCGGCCACGAAATCACTAGCCTACGGCCAACTTCATCACCCAAAGGCATCGCTTCGACACCAAACCATCCGAATCCGATGCCCAGCGCGATACCAACCACAATCGACGACACCGCGATGACGAATGCTTCCGCACTCAGCAGACTGCGCAACCCACCGCGAGTGAGCCCAAGTGCGCGCATGAGGGCGTTCTCGCGCTTACGCTCAACGACCGACAGCGCAAGGGTATTCGCGACCCCGACGAGTGCCACCACGATTGAGACTCCGAGCATAACGATCACCCCGATCAGAAGGCCGTCAATGACAGATGTCATGGCAGCTCTCTCAGGTGCGCCGCCGAAAACCTTGGCCTTCGGAATGATCGACTGAGATTCAGTGACGACGAAATTGACGTCTGCGACGGATAGATCCTCCTTGAGTTTGAGGACGACGACTCGTTCTTGTCCCGGTGCGCCTGTTGCGGCCTCCAATTCCTTAAAGTCCTTCTCGGTAACCGTGAAAATAGGCGTGCGCGAATCGAAGAACGAGTAGCGGAAAGACTGGTCACCCGCATCTACCTGGATCGTGTTGTCGACCGAGCCCACAGCGCCCACCCACACTGCTACTTGACCGTCGCTAGGCATCGCAATCTCCTGACGGGCCACGGAAGAAAGGTCCGTTGCTTCAGCAATAATGTCGGGCTCACCATCGACCTCAACGTTGACTGCGCGCATCGTTAAGACATCCTCAACCCCCTTGATCTGCTTGAACTGGTCGAGTTGTTCAGTACTCACCTCATTGTCTAGAGAGGTTACGGTGAGGTCGATGGGGCGGCGCTCATCAAGCTCAGTTTTAACGGAATACTCAATAGACCTTGCTCCCACCATCATCATGACGACCAGGGTGAGGCCGAGGATGAGGGCCGTCGCGGTAGCCCCAGTACGTGCCGGATTACGCCACGTGTTCTCTCCCGCGAGTTTGAACGTCAGGCCGCGAGCGCCAAGTATCCTGCCGAGCAATTGCGTCACATACGGCATTGCCCAGGTCATGAGGACGAGCACACCGATGAAGGTGATGAATCCGCCGAGGAACGCGATCAAGAACGGAGTGGGTTCCTCGCCGAAATCCTGCCGCGTGATCGCAAACACCATAATCGCCCCGCCTACAAGCGTGATGATGAGCCCGACGATGAGGCGGCCAAGACGCTTCTTCCGCGCGGTTGATTCTGGATCATTCGGGTTTAACGCTCTGATCGGAGGGACACGGGAAGCCCGGATAGCCGGACGAATTCCCGCCGCCAATGTAATGAACAGGCCGAATGCGAGGGTGGTCGGGTACGCCCACAGGGGAACCACCTGCACGCCCTCCGCAAACGAATGTGTCAACTGGGCGACGCTATTCACGAGTCCCGATATCAGCACGCCAATACCGATACCGATGAGCGATGACACGGTACCAACCAGGAAATTTTCACGCAGCAATAGGCTGCGGACTTGTCCGGCATCCGCACCGATCGAGCGCAGTAGCGCAAGTTCGCGCTGGCGTTGGGTCAGAAGCACTTGGAAAGTCGTCGAAATGACGATGATTGCGGTGATCGCAGCGAGGGCGGGGAAAATGAGAACGATTCCGAACACCGCGCTCAACTGGTCACTAAAACTATCGATCTGTTTTTGGATGTATTGATCAGTCTGAGTTATCTCGACATTGGACACATCTGTTCGATCGAATTCATCTGTAATCGCCTGGACGAGCGCGTCCTGGTCACTTGCTGTCGCCGCGACGAGCATTCCTTTAGGAGTCGCATATTCGCGCAGTTCCTTAACCTGCCCTGGCGCCACAGTCACGGTTGAAAAGGACAGCGCTGGACTTTCAATGATGCCGACAACCGTAGCTGGGACTTCTTTTTCTGCAAGAAGCTCAACTTCATCACCGACCGTCAAAGACAATGCTTTTGCCGTTGGCTCGTCGATCGCAATTTCGCCGGACGCTTGAGGAAGTCGTCCGGAGACGGCTGGAATATTTTTGAACGGCTCTGGCTTTGCCTCTTTCAAGCCGAAGAATGTTTTTCTGCCAGTCGCTGTCTGGTGCAGCTCGATGAAATCGTCATACATGTACGTCACTGCTTCGACATCCGGCAGTGCTTCGACATCTCGTGCAACGGCATCGTAGCCCGAAGGGGCGTCGGGGCCGCGGTCTGCCATACCGCTAGGGTCAGCGGTGAATTCGACGACATAATCCGAGCCACCAACGTCCGCCGCAACCGTATGGCGGACATTCGCTTGGAACCCACCGGCAACTCCAAAGCACGTCAGAATGAACATGGTTGCCAACGCGATAGCGATCGCCGTGGCCGCATATCGGCTTCCGTGCGCACGCACGTTCGCCGTTAACAGGCCCTTCATCGGGTCACCTCCGTGATGGAGTCAATCGTCGGATTGTTGAGGTCGGCAACGATACGGCCATCTTTAACCACCAGAGTACGGTCGGCAATTGCCGCAGCATCCGGATCATGCGTCACCATGATGACCGTCTGCCCGAGCGTATCTACCGCTTGGCGAAGCAAGGACAGTACTTCTTCCGACGCGGCTGAATCCAAGTTACCGGTCGGCTCATCGGCAACGAGCACAGCCGGGCGTGTCACCAAGGCGCGTGCTACGGCTACGCGCTGCTGCTGACCGCCCGAGAGTTCGTGTGGTTTGTGGGTGAGGCGGTTATCGAGTTGGAGAGCGCGGACCACCTGATTCATCCAGTGCGGATCCACTTTGTGACCCGCCAGACGCGAGGGAAGTTCAATATTGGCTTTCGCGTCGAGAGTAGGCACCAGGTTAAACGACTGGAATACGAAACCGATATTGTCGCGCCTAAAATGCGTCAGAGCCTTATCTTTCAAGCCCGTAATCGTTCTGCCAGCGACATCAATTTCGCCCGTCGTCACCGCGTCGAGCCCCGCGAGGGCGTGAAGCAACGTTGATTTACCCGAACCCGACGGCCCCATGATCGACGTAAACTCTCCCTCGAAAATCTCAAGATCAATCTTGTCGAGAGCAATCACCCGCGTCGACCCTTCGCCGTAAACCTTGACGACGTTACGAAGCTGAACAATTGGACGGCGCTGCTTCGAGGCGTGGCGGCCTCCGCTAATGGATACGTCGGAGGGCGTCGCCACGGGACGACCGGCACCGGGCACGGCCTCCTGACCGGACGGCTGAACTCCCTTGTTCCGAGCTCCTGCCCCTTGGGCTCGCGCCCCACCGAGAGTCGCCACGACCCTTCCTTCTTGCGAAGCCATATTCATCGCCCCACCGGGCGCAGATGCGGATGGAATACTCATGATGTTCTTTCTGCTGGACTATTAACTTACTCTGGACTGACTCGATGCGTCACATGTGGGCGATCAAGGCAAATCGGTAATCTCGGTTCAGCACGCCTCGGGTCTGTGCGGAAACTTCACACAGCCCGGACATGCTCCCCAACCGTTACAACTTCAGACTATGGAATCTTTCGCTTGCGAGACATCGGGTATTCCCCTGGTTTCTCCCTGAGACCGTTCCCGCCGCGTGTACCTTACACCGGATACCGCAGTATTTTCATTGCGCTGTACAGCCACGACCTCCGACGAACTGTGAACAGTTGATAATGAGCACGCCCTCCTGCGACGGTCTACGCGGCCTTCGACAAACCAGCGACCACTATCCAGATACAACGCGAACTACTGGGTTGATACAACGCGAACTACTGGGTTTGGCAAGATTCCATAACCGCGCGATCAGGGCATAATCAGGGCTTCCCCTCATTCCCGGCTCATACGTAATGCGAGAGAATAGAGGAGTAGCGCGCGCGACGTTTCATGGTCGCGCCACAGTATTGATCATGTGACCAGTCGATAGGAGACACAATGAACCGGGAACTCAAGCGCTCGGCTTCCGATCGCTACCTTGGCGGAGTGTGTGGCGGCATCGCGCACACGTACGGACTTGACCCAACACTCGTGCGAGTACTCGCACTGCTCCTGCTCCTGCTACCGGGGCCGGGGTTTTTGATCTACCTCGTAATGTGGCTCATCATGCCGCTGGGGTACTGATGGTTTTACCATGATGGCCTGATTGCCTGCCACCGAAGATGAACGAACTTTACCCCGTCCGGGTAATTCGCGTGCGTGGTTCTTCGCTTAACGGCCGAATCAGAGTCCTGAATGAGTGCTGCGGGCGACATTAGCGTTTTGCCGGTGTCGCCCGCAGCTGTGTGGTGACCGACCTGTGGCGGAGATTGTTTGCTCGAATCACCGATAGAACATCAGCTCGTTGATGCTCCTCCGCGTGGGTGCTTGTTGCCATGACCAGAACTTCCTCATCGATTCAGACACTTCGCCCCCCCAACCGCAACACTCACGCCCTCCCCACCCCATCGATTCAGACACCAACCCACCAAAACCACCCACACCCACGTCGATTCAGACACCTCACACCCACAAACTGTCGGAATCGACGAAAAACCAACCTAATTCCGAATCGAAACGTCAGACTCGATGAATCCACACCACCGTCCTCACCCATTCAGACACCTCACACCCAACCGCAACACTCACGCCCTCCCCACCCCATCGATTCAGACACCTCACACCCACAAACTGTCGGAATCGACGAAAAACCAACCTAATTCCGAATCGAAACGTCAGACTCGATGAATCCACACCACCGTCCTCACCCATTCAGACACCTCACACCCAACCGCAACACTCACGCCCTCCCCACCCCATCGATTCAGACACCTCACACCCACAAACTGTCGGAATCGACGAAAAACCAACCTA
>JAUNVE010000071.1 GCA_030537795.1 Actinomycetaceae bacterium | reverse complement strand
GAACAGCATTGACAGTTCATAGAACAGCGTTCTATAGTGGCTCCAATCTCACCTCCACATGCATTCTGAGGAGTAGCCAGTGTCAGATGAATTGCTTGGGGCGCAGGGTGACGCGCCAGAAAATCTCACCGCCGTAGCGGGTGAAGTCGCCGGCTCCTCGCCAGCCGCGCACGGCCAAATCACACTCGTTCTCCTCATCATGTTCTTGGCGTACCTCGGGCAGATGATCCTCAACCCCATCATTGCGCCACTGGCGCGAGCAATGGGATTGGCCGAATGGCATATCGGGGCCACTATTTCCATCGCTGCTGTGGCATTGGCTTTGCTCAGCCAGTTCTGGGGCCGGCGCTCGCTGCGAATCGGTGCCAAAAAAGTGCTGATCACAGCGATGACACTCGCATTTTTCGCTCTGTGCGGTTTCGCGGTGGTTGCACAACTGGGGATGAAAGGCCTGTGGGCGGGGCTTCCTCTGGTCGCGGCAGTGATGCTCACTCGTGGTCTCGTATACGGTGGTTCGATCGCCGCTATTGCACCCACCGTTCAGGCGTATATCACCAGTCGCATTCGGGGCGAAAAAGAACGATTGAGGTTCCTCGGCGCAGCGGGCGCGGTACAGGGACTTGCCGCGATTATCGGCGCTGTGCTGGGCGGTGCGCTGGCTGTCGGAGGTCTTATCGTTCCACTTACTGCCATGCCGATCATGATGCTGATTGGTCTCATCGTCCTCATCACCATGATGAAACCCTATACAGCCGATCAGGTCGTTGAAGAACCTCCGCGAATTTCCTTCCTCGACCCGCGAGTCTTCCCCTTCCTCGTGGTCGGACAGCTCCTCTTCCTATCCTTCTCCGCGGTACAGATTCTCATTGGATTCGTCATTCAAGACAGGTTCGAGCTTGATGCTTCATCTACGGCCAGTGTGACGGCTGTGGTGATGTTCGTCATTTCGATCGTGATGATCGCGATCCAAGGTGGACTTGTTCCACGAATTAGTTGGGACGCCCGCAAGCTCCTCAGATTCGGCATGTCAGGTATGACCGTCGCCATGGTGCTATTCATATTCGCCACCAGCTACGCGTTGCTCGGTGCCGCCAGCATTGTCATGGGAATTGGCTTCGGCCTTGCCCTACCCGGATATACCACCGGGCCAACACTGGAAATGAACGCATCCGAACAGGGCGGTGTTGCCGGCGTCATCAGCTCGAACAGTGGCTGGGCATATGCCGTCGCTCCCGTGCTCTTTACGAGCCTGTATGGTTGGATGCCGATGATTCCGTTTATTATCGGCGCGGCGCTACTGGGGTTTGGCGCGGTATTCACCATGATCCATCCGTTGTTGCGGCGCAACCCCGCAGTTGTCGAATAGTCGATAGGGGAGGGCGAATATGTGCGCGGCTAGCGGCGAGGCCCCGCGGAGAATAGGTTTAGACGCGGGCCTGATTACGGCGCAAGCGTGTGAACTGAGCCGTTCGCGAGGACTCGACCACTGGTCAATTCGTGACCTCGCCAAAGAGCTCGATGCGGTCCCGTCGGTGATCTATCACTACTTCTCGAACAAAGACGCCATTCTCGATTCAGTTGTTGACTCGGTGAGCGCGGACTTTCCGCTACCGGATCCCAACCTTGAGTGGAAAGACTGGTTCACCAAACTGTTCATGGCTATCCGCCCAACGCTTCTCGAGTATAGAGGCCTGGCAGACAGGCTGATTGCCGGCAGAATGACGCCGGGACTGGCACCAATCATCGACGCCGCAGTTGCAAAACTTGAGGAGGCCGGCTTCGGTGCGCGCACGGCTTTTGCCTACTCCATGATTTTCAACGTCGCTATTTCAACGATCGCGGCTCGCACTCACCACGTGCACGGCCTCAATGGCGTGCTGGATACGGAAACGATGCTCGCGGCATTCGAATCACTCGCCGATTCGCGTGGGACACGGGTGCTGGTTCGAGATCTGGTCAGTCCGCTGGTGGATCCCTCCACTTCTGCGCGCGTGAGCGACGAGTATTTTGAGCTTCTGTTGGAAGCGATTCTGGAGGGCGTCGAAAGCGTGCTCCTTTCCTCATGCGCGAGTCTTCCTCTTCATGAGTGTGGGTGCGGCACCTGACTGCCGCCTCGAAAGCCTTTGATAACCAGGCGAAGTATCGTTTTAGCAAGATCTTCACCAAATCGCCGAATGGGGCGAAACATCTAGTTGTGAACGATGTTCGCAATTAGGTAAGGTTAGGCTGTGAGCACCTCTGATTTATTGCAACAGCCGCCCCCTGTCTGCGACGCATATCGGCCGAGGACGATGCGGTGGCCGCTGTTGAAATTGGACCCGCGCTCGGTATTCCTCGTGCTCCTCGGAGTCAATATCAGCGCCTTTACGAGTAGCTCACCCCGTATCTTGGTATTTAGCATCATCGTGACCACCGTGTTTGTTATGAGCGCAGCGCGCCTCAAAGTGGCGTTCCTCTGGCTCACTGCAACAGTCTTCTTTGCCGTCCTGTGGATGGTGCTACCGAATGTCTGGCATTCACATGTTTCAGCGCTACTGAGTTACGCCGGATACTGGTTCGTGCGATTCTCCGTTATCGGCGGATGGGGAATCTACGCCGTCTCCACTTTGAAAATCCCCGAAGTGGCGGCCGTATTCACCCGCATGCGTACACCGGTCTGGGTTCACCTTCCGGTTCTCGTCATGATTCGATTCTTCCCGGTCGCCATTGCCGAGCTGAGGGCGATATCCGAAGCGATGGTACTGCGCGGTCTTAGACCCGGGGTTGGCGGTCTCATGACCCACCCGCTGCGCACCGGCGAACTCCTGATGATTCCCTTCCTCGCCTCGAGCGCACGTATTGCCGATGAACTGGCGGCAGCCGCACTGATCAAGGGTGTCGGCACTACGCGCGAGCGAACAA
>JAUNVE010000034.1:1348-22497 GCA_030537795.1 Actinomycetaceae bacterium | reverse complement strand
ATCGCGTGCTGTAAACGTGAATGTCGCTTCCTTACCCTCACCGTCGACATCCACGAATACATGGTGACCAGTTTCGATCTCTCCAAAGAGGATCTTTTCTGACAAAGCATCCTCGATTTCACGTTGGATTGCGCGCCGTAAGGGGCGCGCCCCCAATACCGGATCAAAGCCTTTGTCCGCCAGAAGTTCACGTGCGGCCGGACTTAGCTCAATCGACATATCCTGCTCACGCATGCGCTCATCGAGCTTGGCAATCATCAGATCGACGATCTGAGTGATCTGCTCCTTCTGCAATGGCGGGAACACGATCGTCTCATCGACGCGGTTGAGGAACTCGGGGCGGAAGTGGTTCTTCAGCTCCTCATTCACCTTCTGCTTCATGCGCTCATAGTCATTCGCCATCGCGCCCTCGGCCTGGAAACCGGTGAGTACACCCTTGTTAATGTCTCGGGTACCCAGGTTCGTCGTCATGATAATAATCGTGTTCTTGAAGTCGACGACACGTCCCTGCGAGTCAGTCAGGCGCCCATCTTCCAGAATCTGCAATAGCGAGTTGAAGATGTCGGCATGTGCCTTTTCGACCTCATCGAAAAGCACAACCGAGAACGGGCGGCGGCGCACTTTCTCGGTAAGCTGACCACCCTCGTCGTAGCCAACGTAGCCGGGAGGCGCACCAAAGAGGCGCGACGCCGTGTGTTTCTCAGAGAACTCTGACATATCGAGCTGAATGAGGGCGTCCTCGTCGCCGAAGAGGAACTCGGCAAGGGTTTTAGCCAACTCGGTCTTACCAACGCCTGTTGGGCCTGCAAAGATGAAGGAACCGCCGGGGCGTTTCGGATCCTTCAAACCGGAGCGGGTGCGGCGAATCGACTGGGAGATTGCGCGAACCGCGTCATCCTGTCCGACGATGCGCTTGTGGAGCTCGTCTTCCATAGTGAGGAGCTTCTTCGATTCCGCCTCGGTCAATTTAACAACCGGGATGCCGGTCGACATCGCGAGAACCTCCGCGATTTCGTCCTCCCCGATCTCGCCGATAGTGTCCATGTCACCGGACTTCCACGACGCTTCCTTCTCTTCGCGTTTTTCAGTCAGTTTCTTTTCTTCATCACGCAGAGCGGCAGCGCGTTCAAAGTCCTGGTCGTCGATGGCCGATTCTTTATTACGGCGCACCTCGGAAATCTGGTCGTCGAGTTCTCGCAACTCCGGTGGCGCAGTCATGCGACGGATACGCAAACGCGCACCGGCTTCATCAATCAAGTCAATGGCCTTGTCGGGCAAGAACCGATCAGAAATGTAGCGATCCGCCATCTGCGCGGCAGCCGCAATCGCTTCGTCGGTAATAATGATGCGGTGGTGTGCTTCGTAACGGTCGCGCAGGCCCTTGAGAATATCGACGGTCTGCTCAACCGTCGGCGCCTCCACCTTCACCGGTTGGAACCGCCGCTCAAGAGCTGCATCCTTCTCAATGTACTTGCGGTATTCTTCCAGCGTTGTCGCACCGATCGTCTGAAGTTCTCCCCTGGCAAGCATCGGTTTGAGAATCTGCGCGGCATCGATGGCGCCTTCCGCAGCCCCGGCCCCCACGAGCGTGTGAATCTCATCTATAAATAGAATGATGTCGCCGCGGGACTTGATTTCTTTCAACACCTTTTTAAGACGTTCTTCAAAATCACCGCGATAGCGCGAACCCGCCACCAAGGACCCCATGTCGAGACTATAAATCTGCTTATCTTTCAGGGTTTCCGGCACATCGCCGCGAATGATTGACTGGGCGAGACCTTCAACAACGGCAGTTTTACCGACGCCGGGTTCACCGATGAGAACCGGATTGTTCTTTGTGCGACGAGACAGAATCTGCATGACGCGTTCCATCTCCTGCAAACGCCCCACTACCGGATCAAGGCTACCCTCACGCGCGGCATTGGTAAGCGAGCGGCCAAATTGTTCGAGAATGGCTGAAGTTGCCGGTTGCTGTTCACGCATCGGCGCACCGGCTCCCACCGATTCGCGTCCACCACCGGTTGAACGCTGATATCCCTGGAGAAGCTGAATCACGGTTTGGCGCACCTGGCTCAAGTCGGCACCCAACTCAATCAGCACTTTTGCCGCCAGTCCTTCGCCCTCACGAATGAGACCAAGCAAAATATGTTCGGTTCCGATGTAGTTGTGCCCCAGCTGCAACGCTTCGCGTAACGACAGTTCAAGCACTTTTTTCGCACGCGGAGTAAACGGCGTGTGCCCGGTGCTGGCCTGTTGTCCCTCACCGATCATCTCAACGACTGCGTCGCGCACGGCATCGCGTTCAATCCCCATCATTTCAAGGGCCTTAGCCGCCACTCCTTCGCCCTCTTGAATGAGACCAAGAAGTAGGTGCTCGGTGCCAAGATAATTGTGGTTGAGGCTCTTTGCCTCATTTTGAGCTAGCACCACAACTCGCCGAGCTCTGTCGGTAAACCGTTCGAACATTCGTCCTCCTGCGTTCTGTACTACCCCTAGACTAAAAGGTCAGCGTCTAGCTGTCGCGTCTGTTCACCACTAGCGTGAAAATTATGCGCATTGGCAGGTGCCCGCAGGATTCTGAGATTTCTTAGGCTTCCACAATCAGTGTGACGGGACCGTCATTCGTCAATGACACAGCCATATCCGCGCCGAACTCTCCGGTTTCGACGTGCAGCCGATACGTGGTGCGCAGTTCTTCAACGACGGCGTCAACCAGTGGCTCAGCCACCGGGCCCGGCGCAGCTTGGTTCCACGTGGGGCGTCGCCCCTTACGGGCATCGCCATACAGTGTGAACTGGGAGATGATGAGGACAGGGGCGTTGAGGTCGGTTACCGATTTCTCATCTCGCATGACGCGAAGTGTTGCTATTTTACGAGCGATGGTTTCTACCTGCTGTCTGCCATCATCGTGCGTAACTCCCACGAGGACGCATAAGCCGGGTTCTTCGATAGATCCGACAGTGCGTCCATCCACCGCTACGCTAGCGCGAGTGACTCGTTGAATAACTGCTCTCACTGCGGTTTCCTCACTGCCAGGCCACTTCCTCTGAGTTCCGCGCCCGGACGAGTATCCGGTGACGCAGATGATTTACCTTGCGGGTCAACAATGATTTCTTGTGCCGCGGCAATCGGCCCTTCTTCGGTGATGACGTCGAGATCAGTATCGGCGGCCAACGAGCGTCGCACCAAGCCAAGCGCTATCGGCCCAAGATCGGCGTGCCGCGCCACCGAAGTGACCGCGCCTACGCGACGGCCTCCAGCCTCAATATCGTCACCGGGTTTGGCCTGTCTCGACAGCGATCCGTCAAGTTGAAGCAAGACGAGACGACGTGGCGGTTTGCCCAGATTAACAATGCGAGCTACCGTTTCTTGGCCGCAGTAACATCCTTTGGTGAGGTGAACTGCGGTGCGTAGCCAGTCAACTTCATGCGGCAAAGTGCGCTCATCCACTTCGCGTGCGAGGCGGGGGCGATGATCCTCGATACGTAGCGCCTCCCACGCATTACGACCGGCCACACCATTTTCTCGCCGTCGCCACAGTTCCGTAAAATCCATCACCCGATCACGGGTCAAGATATGGAAAACGCGGGTACGCATATCACCTGGATGGGAGGCTCCCGGAGTTGAGTAGGTTGCACCACCGTCAGTTACCCCGGGCCATGGGTCCACCCAGGATGCCAGGTAGCCAGGCAACTGTGCTCGCTCAGCGATACAAATATCGACCTGCTCGGGATCGGGGATAATTTCCCCTAGCACAGTGTATTGGTCGGATAGATCCGTCATAGTGACACGGAGCATGAACTTCATTCGTTCAAGAAATTCGATCAGCGCTGCACCCGTACCGCCCTCCACCAGCAGCAGCGTACGCTCACCATCATCCTTGACTGCAGCGGCAAAGTTAATGCGCCCATTATTATCGAGCAGTAAAAGCTCACGAGAGTCTGTCGGCACCATATCGGTAACGATCTGACTCGATAGCGTCGTCAGCCACGACAGCCGATCGGGGCCCGTCACGCCGACGATATCTAGGTCATCAAAATCACTGATGGCTTCACCTGTTTCCAGCCTCCACTGCTCGCCGGATAGGTCTCCGTAATGAGCGGCAATTCCGGCATCGCGGCTGTCTTCGACGGCGCGTGGAAGATTAAGTAAGCGTGATTTACTCATGTGTTTCACCCGCAAATGTTTCAATCGGTGCAGGGTCTTCGACCCGGCTCATTCGTCCGCTGGTAGTTAAACTCGAATTCTCCGTCCCGAGAGTTTCCGTCCAGAAAATATCGGAGTTGACGAGCCCGAACATGCGCTCGCCCTCGGTTACAGCTTCTGCTGATGCCGCCCTGGCAATGGTATCCACCAACAGGCGGATCCGCGGACCGGCAACTTTCCCAACCCACAGTTGCGCTCGCCCCGACGACAAAGCGGTCGTCACCTGGACAAATGTGTCATCCGATTCGTCGGTTACGATAGTCCAGTAAGCGGATTCTTCCCACAAAACTGCGCTTCGATTAAGAACGGACACTCCATCCAGTGCCGGTGTGTCCGCGTCGAGATGAGCGGCTACATCAGTGGCATAAACGCGCATCGTTGACCGCACACTGTCGCCGATGACCCGGGCGCAAAACTCAAAGGTGACAAGTTCATTATCTGCCCGGCTGGTTGTCGTCCCCCACCCCTGCCAGGTACCTAAAAGCCACGTCAACGGAGCCACGCTGGTCGGAAGGTTCTCTGGAATAACAATCATGATTCCAGGCTAGATCCTTTACGGCGCCTTGTCGCGTGCGCACGCTGAACACCACAGCAGATTTTCCCACCGTTGATAGGTCTATGCTTTTACAGCGCACCGACGTGCACGAGCAGATAAATAGGAGTTACCGCCAGAAGAAACTTCATAGCTCCGCGAGCAAAAGCCCCGGCCTCCGTGCACCGACGATTATGTTCGCCCACTAAACCGTCGACAATGGCAATTACGGCGCCGATAGCGAGCCCGAGAACCCCCGAAGTAATCATGATGGATATAAGAGAGTTTCCCGCCCCCGGGAGAGCCGGAAATGCGAGGGCGACGATATGGGCGTCTCGCCCCATGAAAATTGCCACGCTACCAAGGAGAATACCCGAGACGGTTCCTACCACTAGGCTGCCGATGGTGTTGGACCACAGCGAAGTACCAAACTGATCACCGATAACGGTGAGGGAGGTTACGACAGCTGCGCCGATGAGGATAATTGACCACAGCGGGGATGTCGTTAAGCTCACCCACGCACTTCCAAGAACCGCGATGAGTCCAGCCGCCACTGAAGCGGATAGAGATTTCACGAGGTCTTCACGCGGTTGCGGCCTCCCCATTTCAACAACCGCTGCCACCAGGACCGTCAAACCGAGGGCAATCGTGCCCCACGCCATGTCATTGGTCAGCCGTACGATAACGACGGTGGGAATACCAACAATCATGGTGGTGATAGCCGCGGGATATCGGTCTGGGGTGTGGACGAGGCCGGACCAGCCGTTTGCTAATACGACAATCGCAATGACGATGGTGATGGTGACGACGTCCCGCCACTGGGTGAGGGAATAGGCAATCGCCATAAATAGCGACAAGATCACCACCATCGACGCCGATAAATAACGCAGCGGCACCGAAACAATACTGCGGATCGCAAACGGGGAACTGGGCGTGCGCGCGTTGCGTATTCGTGCACGCGGTGTCGCCGCACCGCCAGAGCGCCCGGAACGTCGACGCGCGATCGCCGGACTAGCCGAATGCTGGCGGATGCTTCGGCGTGATGGGGGCGGATTCGCGGGTTTTTGATGGTCACTCACACTATGATCGTGCCACATTTGACGGCGGATCAGCTACCACCCCAGTGATTGAGTAAGTCCTTTCAGTTTTTCTCCGGCAGACACTCTGTTTAGATGGCAAACAGCTCTCGTGTGGACTACAATGGACACAGGCATCGGGTTAAGAAAGCCCCGGGCTCCACCATAAGCCGCTTCGAGCGGCCATAGCGCCGACAGGCGCTTTTTGACCCGATGTCTTTGATGAGGGAACCTCGCTTTTACAGTGAGGTTCCCTCAAATAATTTGTCGCCTCCCGCCTCATTTCGTCACACTTTGCCCCACCGTCGCAAAAGACATCTATGATCCGCCATCCCACCGGCATTAGCGGTTAACTTGATAACCCGGGAATACGTCCTTCCCCATCGGCAATAGGGATAGATGCCAACAGACGACGCGTATACTGCTCGCCAGGATGATCCCAGATTTCGCGCGCCGGCCCTGATTCAACAATCTCCCCGGCATTCATGACGATAATACGGTCGCAGATCTGCCGTACGATCGATAGGTCGTGCGTAATGAATAGCAAAGCTGTACCAGTTTGACGTGATAGGTCCCGCATAAGCTCAGCGACGTGGATTTGCATCGAAGCGTCTAGAGAGGCAATCGGCTCATCTCCAATAAGAACGTCGGGGCTAGCGGCCATGGCTCGCGCGATGGCGGCACGTTGACGTTGGCCGCCGGAGAATTGATGAGGATACCGACGAGCATCGGAAGCTGATAGTTGCACCTGTTCCAAGAGCTCGGCAACCGGGAGTGGTTCCCCTTCGCCGAGATAGATTCGACGACCGTCCTCGATTTGGTCTCCAATGGTGCGTCGAGGGTTAAGTGATGAATACGGGTTCTGGAAAACCATCTGGATGCCGAGTTCATGACGCGGTCGTTTACGCAGTCCCAAAGCCCGGACAGATCGTCCCCGATAGCTAATCTCTCCACTATGTAATTGCTGCAGTCCGCAAATGGCGCGAGCGAGAGTTGATTTTCCGCACCCGGATTCGCCGACCAGGCCCACAACTTCACCGGGAAGTAGGTCAAAGCTGACATGATTAACCGCGATCAGATCCGAGTCGCCCGAGCGCTTGAATCGGACCACCGCGTCAGAAACCGTCAGGATAGGCGTGGTTGTCATGAGTTCTGTCCCCTGTATTCGGTGATACCGGTCAGCGGAGGGCGATGCTGGGGAAGCGCCTCTACCAACTCGCGCGTGTAGTGGTGTGCGGGGTCACGAATCACCTGGTATCGGTCTCCGTGTTCCACAATACGGCCGTCGCGCATAATCGCAACCGTATCGGCAATTGATGACATGACGCCGAGATCATGCGTGACTAGAATAATGGCTATTTCAAGCTCATCACACAGTTTTCGTAGTAGTGCGAGGATTCCTGCCTGCACGGTAACGTCGAGCGCGGTTGTCGGTTCATCTGCAATCAGCACGGATGGGTTTGCGGCTAATGCCGAGGCAATGGCAATGCGTTGAAGCTGACCGCCGGAAAACTGATGGGGAAATTTTTCCAGCGCCAGTCGCGGGTCAGGTACCGCCACACGGTCAAGAAGCTCAGCGGCCCGTTCAATGGCTTCGCGCCGGGAGAGCCCTAGGTGAAAACGCATGTGATCGGTCATTTGACGTTTGATCGACAACATGGGGTGTAACGACGCCACCGGGTCTTGGAAGATCATAGCGATATCGCAACCGCGGTGTTTATTCATTTGCTTACGGCTCAGCTCGAGAAGGTTTCTGCCCCGGTACCAAACCTGTCCCTCGGATTTGGCCTTGGTGGGTTCAAGTCCGCAAATAGTCAGTCCGGTCATGGTTTTTCCCGAGCCTGATTCACCTGCCAATCCCGTGATTTGCCCCTGAGGCGCATCAAGTGACAAGCCGCGTAGCAACTCAATGCGGCTGGTTTTGGTTACGATAGCTAGTTCAAGGTCACGTATGGCGATGCCGCCATCATGTTGCGAGCCAGGTCCGGCTTGTGGTGCTGTATTGTGTTCCATTACATCGCCCGATCTTGGACTGCTTCGGAGGTACGCGGGTCAAGGGTGTCTCGTAAAGTGTCACCGATAAAGTTGAACGCAAGCACCACCGAGAAGATCGCCAACCCGGGGAAGACGGCAATCCACCAGGCGGAAAAATACTGCACACCGGATGAGACCGCGAGCCCCCAGTCCGGTGCCGGCGGTACAGCGCCGAGTCCGAGGAAGGACAAACCCGAGAGTAGGAGTACGGCAGTACCGATGTCGAGAGTGGCGAGTACGAGGACAGGAGCAACTATATTCGGCAATATATCGCGCACCAGCACGCGTACGGATGACGCTCCTGCGAGCCGGGCTGCCAATACGTATTCGCTACGCGCGGCTGAAAGCACAAGGCTACGCGTCACGCGCGCATAGGACGGCCACATCGCAACCAGCATAGCGACAGCGGCGTTAACGAGGCCGGGGCCAAGAGCGGCCGCGATGACCATGGCTAGAATAATCATCGGAAACGCAAATACGATGTCGGCAACGCGCATGATGACTTCATCAATGATTTTCCCGAAGTACCCCGCGATGGCGCCAAGGACAGTGCCAACAATCATGGCAAGGAATACCAGAGCGATAGCGTAAGGCAGTGACGTATTGACCCCTGCCAGTGTACGGGCAAGGACGTCCCGCCCTAGTTCATCGGTACCGAACCAGTTTTCACTGGAGGGCGCAAGTAGCGGCTGGAATGACTGTTCGAGAGGGTCAATGGGATAGATGCGGGTGATAACGACGGCATCTATAACCCACCACAGCAGGATCGCGAATCCCGCTATCGCCATGGGATCTTTGATGGCGGCTTTGAAGCGCGAGCCGGAGGCGGTGGGCGTTTCAACCTGCTCTTCATCCAAGCTCGGCGCGTGCACGATCTGGCCGGGACCGTGAGGGTCAATTTCGGGTGTCTTATGCGTGTTCATCTTATTTCACCCTCACTCGCGGATCGATGACGCCGTAAAGGATGTCAACGATAAAGTTAATACCGATGTAGATCATGCCGACGGTTAGTCCAACGCCCATTACAGCTGGGAGGTCGAGTTTAGTAGCGGCCAGGAATGCGTATTCTCCTAAGCCGTGCCAGGCAAAGATCTTTTCGACTAGGACAGTTCCCGACAGGAGCGACCCAAAAGCTAGTCCGATAATCGTGATGATGGGCACAAGAGCGCCGCGCATAACATATCCCATCATGATGGTTCGCGGTGGGAGCCCTTTGGCTCGAGCCGCTTTAATGTAATCCATGTCGAGGACTTCAAGTACGGAAGATCGCGTAAAACGGGTGAGGAGTCCAAGCGTAAATAATGCCAGCACCGATGCCGGAAGCAGTAGATGCTGAAAGGCATCGAAAGCTACCGCGAAATTGCCGCTCAGCACCCCGTCAACGACGTACATACCGGTGATCTGTGGCGGCGGTGTGAGGGAGGGCGCGAGCCGCCCTGATCCCGGTAGTAGCCTCGCGCGATAAAACAGGAAGTAGTAGGCAATCAGTGCAAGCCAGAAGGTGGGGACTGATAGTCCGATAAGAGATAGAACTCGGATTGCTTGGTCTTCGATCTGATTGCGTTTAACTGCCGCGCGAGCGCCAAGTGCGAGCCCGGCAATAATGGCGAATGTCATCGCCACAAGCGCGAGTTCTGCGGTGGCGGGAAAAGCTTGGAGCAAACCTTGTGCAACGGGTTCCCGGGTCTGGTTTGAGACACCAAGGTCACCGTGGAAGACGTTATATAAATAGGTAAAATACTGCACGATCAGCGGTTTATCGAGCCCCATTTCTGCGCGGAACTTCGCCACAATTTCAGGATCGGCGGCAGCGCGTTCACCGAGGGCCGCCTGAACGGGGTCAGCGGGCACCAGATTCGTCAGGGTGAAGGTGACGATGGTGACGCCGAACAGTAGCAACACGGAAACTCCCGCGCGCACAATAATGTAACGCAGGAGTGGTGGAAGAGTTCGCCGCGGCGCGGCGACCGAGTCTTTATCGGCCACCGCGCCAGCGGTTATGTCAGCGGACTTTCGAGACATCGATAGCCCACACCGGGTTCAACCCAAGCTCGGTAAGATCTTTCGCATACCCCACCGATTTAGGCGGTTGCACCAGCGGAATAAATGGTCCGGTTAGGTTCTGAGCCTTCTGAAACTCTTCATACGCGGATTCAATATCGTCTCCCTTGGCGCTCTCCGCGGCATCGTGTGCGGCGGTTACGGCGTCATCTGCTCCCGATGCCCAGCCTGCGCGCAGACCAACCATTTCACCAGGTGAGAAAACCAGGTAGGAAGCGGGATGGAAGTAGTCGGGGTTCCAGTACCACAGTCCGATTTCTTCGGTGCCTCCGCGGTAGGCATCAAGTTCGGTAGCCACCGGTGCGGGTGCTAGCACAACATTAATGCCCGCGTTCTTCAGCTGCTCTTGAATAGCGGCTGCGAAGGTTTGTAATTCAATCCCCTTAACAGTCAGATCATTAGCATAAGCCAGTGAAATCTCGTCTCCGTTGTAACCTGATCGTTCCAGAGCAGCGGTAGCGGCCTCGGGGTCAAAACTATTAGTCGCATCGTCTTCCAGGCCACCCACGATGATATTAGGAATAAATCCTGCAGCCTGTTTCGCGCCCTGCCCTGACAACTCAACAATCTTGTCGTAGTCGATACTCTGGCGCACGGCTTGGACAAAATCAGGATTGGACGTCCACTTGTTGATTTCTGCATCTTGATTGAGCAATAGGAACACGACGGTTTCAGATGGCTGAGTATCGACCTTGGCGGTGGTGCCATCAATCTGGTCGGCCTGTTGCGGCGAGAGGTCGAGCGCAATATGCGATTGCCCGCCTTGCACATTGAGTTGTTGGGTGGCTCCCTGCACATTGCGTATCACGATGCGCTGGAACTCAACGTCCTCTCCCGTCCATTCAGGATTGGGAACGAGGACAACTTCAGAAGCCACGTCGTAGGAATCCATCTGATAGGGGCCAGAGCCGGCAGAAGTCTGATTAAGGAACTGCTCAGCGGCATCGCTTTCATCGGTTGTTCCACCATTTTCTTGCACCAGGGCGGAATTGACGACCGACAGCGACGGATTGGCAAGTTTAAACGGAATTTCCGGCATTGGATCATCCGAGGTCAACGTCAGCGTGGTGTCATCAACCTTTTCCACGGTAATGCCTTCAAGCAGGAACGAGGGGTTGCCTTTAAGACCTTGCACACGTTCCAGCGAAAAGACTGCATCGTCAACGGTGACAGGATCCCCGTTGGAAAAGACATTTCCTTCCTTCATTGTCACCGTCAGGACTTTCTGATCCTCAGACAACTCAAAGTCAGCAAGTTCGGGAACAGGATTTTTGAGGTCGTCGTCATTCAAGGTGACCAGAGTTTGATAGACGGCCTTATTGATAATGGCACCAGTGGGCTCATACTGGCGGCCGGGATCAGCTGTCTTGAGATCAAAAGATGTATCAACGACGAGAGTATCGCCGATGGAGTTCGAAGCGGAATCGCCGGCGTCAGAAGAGGGCGCAGGGTCGTCTGCGCACGCGGCGATAGCTAACGATGAGCCAAGGAGCAGACTCATCATGAGCGCTAAATGACGTCGGATTTTCATGGTGCCTCCCAGGGTGTTCTTGCGAATAAGGTGAAAATCCGCAAGTTTTTCCATGCCCGTAAATATAGCTAATGTCCAGCGTAAAATACATACTGCGGCATTTCGTCTCACTATTTGAGGGTTGCAAATACAGAACGTCTCGGTAACACTGGACATTATGGCCAATTCGGATTCGTCTCTAGGCGACACTCACCTCGACGATATTTACCTCGCCATGCTCAATGAATTACGCAATGATTCGCGCGTATCC
Source organism: Actinomycetaceae bacterium (assembly GCA_030537795.1). Classification (GTDB taxonomy): domain Bacteria; phylum Actinomycetota; class Actinomycetes; order Actinomycetales; family Actinomycetaceae; genus Gleimia. The sequence goes on along the minus strand of JAUNVE010000034.1, from coordinate 10,807 downwards.
ATTGCCGCCTTGGCGAATAAACTGGGGATATCTCGCTCGAATGCCTACGCCCGACTCAACGCCCTGGTCGACGCGCACATCATTCAGCGCTACACCGTCGATATTGACCCCAACAAGCTCGGTAAAAAAATAACCGCTCTGGTATTTGTTTCACTTGACCAAAGTGCTTGGAAAGAGTTTGGCAAGCATCTGCACGAGTTACGCGAACTCGATTACTACGCCATCACGACCGGATCATACGACGCCATGTTGCGCGTAAGAGCGGACGACGTTCCAGGTATTCAACGAGTGGTGATTGAGGAAATTTCCCAGTGGCCATGTGTTCGAGATACTGAAACCGTATTCCTCATGCACGAACAGCATTTCGACTACGACTTGGACCACGTCAGCACCCCCGGCACTTCTTTGGAAGCACTGGGCATGATGGGATTTGTCGCCACGGCACAAGCCAATCACCCAACCTAAACTATGTGATCTCACTCACATTATGCGTAGGACCTTATTCACCACAACCGCGATTTTTCACCGAATTTCTCATGAAAAATACAAACCCTGCCAAACGCTACTCTTACGAGTGTGAGAACGCGGGGAGTCTTGCATTACTCTTGAAGTGCACATGCCCGTCACCCAAGGAGTTGAAAGTGCGATTTTCACGGTCGGACAACGGAAGTGGCTTCTTCGAATTGCTGGCTACGCAAGCAAGCCACCTGGTTCGCGGGGCCGAATTGCTTGCCCGCATCCACGGCGCAGACAAGGAACGTCGGGTCGCGTTACGCGATGAGCTACACCGAGTCGAACACGATTGTGACGAGGTCACGCACCAAGTCTCATCTAAACTCAATCAAACTTTCGTCACGCCTTTCGACCGTGACGATATTTCTTTCTTAACCAACCGCCTCGATGACTGCATGGATTACATGGACGAAGCCGGCGACCTCATCGTGCTATACAAAGTCGACGACCTGCCGCGCGGAGTAGTTGAACAGCTCAACGTCATCCAACGGTGTTGCGACCTGACGGCCGAAGCGATGCCGCGGCTGAAAACACTGGGTGGCCTCAAAGATTACTGGGTTGAAATCAACCGTCTCGAAAATGAAGGCGACCAGGCATATCGACGTACCCTGTCGGAATTGTTTGAATCCGGTCTCGATGCGCTCGAGGTAATCAAACTGAAAGACATTATCGAGACCCTGGAAAAGGCCATTGATAGTTTCGAGAGCCTTGCCAACGGTGTCGAGACAATCGCAATCAAGGAGTCGTAGGTAGTGGACATCACGCTTGTCCTCGTCGTCATCGTGATTGTCATCGCCTTGGGCTTTGACTTCACCAACGGCTTTCACGACGCGGCAAACGCTATTGCAACTTCCGTGTCGACACGAGCACTTACCCCCCGGGTGGCGCTCTTGATGGCGGCGATTATGAACGTCATCGGAGCTTTGCTTGGCACCGAAGTTGCGAAAACTATCGGTGAGGGAATTATCGACATATCGCAATTCACCGAATCAACCGACAGTCTCATGCAGTTGCACGGACTGGGAATTATTCTCGCCGCCCTTATTGGCGCCATTACATGGAATCTCATCACCTGGTGGTTCGGTCTTCCCTCGTCCTCATCGCACGCCCTAATCGGCGGCCTCGTCGGTGCGGGGCTAGCGTCATTTACCGACGTGCAGTGGATGGGCATTATGCAACACGTCATCATTCCAATGTTCGCCTCACCGCTAGTCGGTTTCCTACTCGCATACGTGTTGATGAAGCTGACGCTGAGCTTGGTGAAAACACTCCCCTTCCACCGCACGATGCGCAAATTCCGTTTCGCTCAAACCGTGTCGGCTGCCGCCATGGCACTTGGGCACGGCCTCCAGGACGCACAGAAAACGATGGGTATCATCGTTATGGCCCTGCTGGCTGGCGGATACGGTGAAACCCATCAAATCTACGTTGATGGTGAAATGCAGATTCCATTTTGGGTGAAATTGGCCGCCGCTCTCGCCATTTCTGCGGGAACATACGCCGGTGGCTGGCGCATTATGCGCACGCTGGGACGCAAAGTCATCGAACTTGATCCGGCTCGGGGTTTCGTCGCGGAATCCGTGGCGGCCGGTGTCCTCTACATCACGGCATTTGTCGTCCACGCTCCCATTTCAACGACTCACACCATCACCTCCGCCATCATGGGGGTAGGTGCGACTAAGCGACTATCTGCCGTCCGGTGGGGGGTGGCTGGTAACATTGTTGTGGCGTGGTTTCTTACTCTTCCCGCGGCGGGTGCCGTAGCTGGAATCATGTACATGCTTTTGCACCTCGTTTTCCCTTAAGGACCACCTCATGAGCACATCACCTCGCATCGGCTTCCCACTCGTTGTTGCGACGATCGCCTTGCTTGCCGCGGGCTGTTCATCCACGGTTTTCGACCTGGAAACAGGCAACTGTCTAAATTTCCCCGATGACACTGACATTAATCAAGGTTTTGAGCTGTCAACCGTCGATATCGTCGAATGCACAGAATCCCACCAAGCTGAAGTCGTCGGAACTCTACGGGTGTCTGACAATGATTTCCCCGATGTTGAAAAAGACGCCTTCCCCGGCCAAGCGGCCTTGGAAGAAAAAGCAAACGACACCTGCCTAACTTCTTTCAACAGCTATGTCGGCACCGACTACGATAGCTCCGAGCTTGATCTATTTCCGCTTACCCCCACTGAGGAGAGTTGGAATAAAGCCGATGATCGCACCATCGTATGTGTTGCCGTCAATATGAATAATGAAGTGTCGGAGTCCTTTAAAGACTCAGGCTTGTAAAACTACGGTTCCCCTCACAGCAGGATCTAGCCGTAAAACTCTTCCCCAATCGACCGAAGATTTATTCTTCGGTCGATTATTCTATGCGGTTGGAGAATTCTCTATTCTATCGACCGCGAAGATCACCTCGGGTTTGGTCGATAATCACCCCACCAACGGAATAGAGCGCCGCCAAAGGCAGATAAGCACCCGCGGCGTCAGGCATGCAGAGCTGCTGAAGACAAATATAAACAATCAAACAGTGGCCACCAACCGCACGGTTAGCGCCACTGTAGGCGTGATCTATCGGCGAAACGTGCGATGCGTTTCCACGGCAATAACCCGCGGTTTGTCGCCGTTGTGAGCGAGATGCGCGATGAGAAACTGAGCGGTGTCCAGATAGGGGTCTTCTTGCGGATACTGGCGAATTATCTGGCTCGAAGAATATTTCTTCAGCGCCTTGAGCAGTCGCGGGAGTGTAGGCCGATGCACACAGACAACCACCGGATCACCACTTCGTTTAATGAGTCGCTTGATGACAGCAGTTACGTCTTTAGGAGATAGTGCTGCACGATCTTCGGTTAGCTCCTCAGCAGTCACCACATTCAGTCCCGCTACCGACGCGTAGGGGGCAAGCGTTGAGACACATCGAACCCACGGGCTCGACAACAGTCGAGTAATACCGAGTGCGGACAGCATGGGGATAAGCTCAACGGTCTGCACCCCTCCCAATCGTGATAGCGGCCTGTTTTTGTCTGCCTTTTTCCACGACGACCGGGCGGTGGCATCTGCGTGACGCAGGATCGCTACTGTCGAAGTGACCAGTTCACCCGCCTGTGCGCGCTGGACAACGTCATCGAGCAATCGCCGGTCGCCGCGTCGCGTCAACATTTTACGGGCAGCTTTAGGGCTCACCCACCGAGCTTCGTCGATCTCCTTGCGAGAGGCTGGCGCCACCGGCGGCCGCGAGCGCTTCACCGCATCTTGCTTGGCTGGGGTTCCAATCCAGTAGTGGACTTCCTTGATTTGGCCCGAACCCAAACGGTAGCGCTGCGTAGTGAGTGGAGCATGCATTTGCACAACGACCCCGGTCTCTTCTTCGACCTCGCGGGCGGCGGCAGAAAGGAGTGGCTCATTGCGTTCAGCTTTACCTTTAGGCCAAGACCAATCATCGTAGCGTGGGCGGTGGACAAGGAGGACTTCAATGTCCGAGGGGGCTATAGCTGTCCCAAAGGCGTACTGTTTTTCCTTCTTTCGAGGGCGCCACGCCACTGCGCCTGCCGATCGTACAATTCGACTGGGTATGGGGCGGAATTTGGGCACGGTATTCTCTTACGGTAAACACCGGCGAACCTCGCGAGCATACGAGGTTAACCTATGTGGTGTGATAAGCGGATAAGGACTCAGTTGCCTCGAGTGTACCGTGTTTTGTTTCGTCTGCTTTAAAATGTCTTGCGTCCAGTGACGCGGGCAGAAGCATTTTTCATGAGCAACGTCTGAATATCGTTCAGCCGTTTTCCCTTCTTACCGTAGTTATGGCGCACCCACTTACCGTTGGGACGCAGATGCCACGAAGAGGTCTTGTCCGAGGCTTCCGTACGCAGGAGTTTGGCGAGATAGCTCACCTGCCCCGGGTCCACAATCTTCACGAGCGCTTCAACTCGGCGATCGAGATTACGGTGCATAAGGTCGGCGGAACCGATCCACACTTCCTCTTCCCCTTCAGGACCAAAGCAGTAGATCCGCGAGTGTTCAAGGTAGCGTCCCAAAATAGAACGAACCCGAATATTCTCGGATAGCCCTTTGACTCCGGCGCGAATAGCGCAAATACCGCGCACCACGATGTCAACCTGAACCCCAGCTTGCGAAGCGCGATACAGCGCATCAATGATGGCTTCATCCACAATAGAGTTGACCTTAATGCCTATATAGGCGTCTTCGCCGGCTTTGTGGCGCTCAACCTGTGCGTTGATGCGCTCAATAAGGCCGGTGCGAATAGAAACCGGAGCCACCAGTAGTCGATGAAAAGTAGTACGCGGCGCATATCCGGACAGTTGATTAAACAGTCGCGTCAAATCCTGCGTCACCTCTCGATCGCAGGTGAGCAACCCGAGATCCTCGTATCCGCGCGCTGTTTTGGGATGATAGTTTCCAGTACCTACATGGCAGTAGCGGCGAAGCCCATCGGCCTCCTGGCGCACCACCAGTGAGAGCTTGCAGTGCGTTTTCAATCCCACCATGCCGTAAACCACATGCACACCCGCTCGCTCAAGCTTGCGCGCCCAGGAAATATTGGCTTCTTCATCGAAGCGGGCCTTAATTTCAACGATGGCGACTACCTGTTTACCGCTTTGAGCAGCTTCTATCAGGGAGGACACGATGGGCGAGTCTCCCGAGGTGCGGTAGAGCGTTTGTTTAATCGCGAGTACATCCTCATCTTTGGCAGCCGTAGCGATGAAATGTTGTACCGAAGTGGAGAATGAGTCATACGGGTGGTGGAGCAGCACGTCGTGATTACGAATCGAAGCAAATATATCTCCTGCTGAAGCCGATTCATATTCAGCAAGTCCACGCGGAGTGACGGGCACGTACTTGGGGTATTTCAGATGCGGTAGATCAAGTTCATGCAGGTCGTTCAAACCGGTGAGGTCAAGCGGTTCGGGTAGTCGAAAAACATCCGAATCCGATATTTCCAACCGTTCGGTGAGGAAATCAAGGACGGGCTGGGACACGTCCTGCGCTATTTCAAGTCGCACAGCGGGGCCGAAGCGTCGACGTAACAGTTCAGCTTCCATTGCGGTAAGCAGGTTCTCGGCATCGTCCTCCTCAACCTCCAGATCCTCATTCCGCGTCACTCGGAAGGAATGCGCCTCCACAATTTCCATGCCGAGAAATAGTTGGTCGAGGTGCGCGGCAATGACCTGTTCCAGGGGAATGAAAGTTGCTCCCGCCTTGGTAGCGACGATATCTTCTACCGCGACCCCTGCGTAATCAGGTAAAAGAGTATCGACATTGATTAACCTGGGAAGAGATTGGGGAACCTTGACGCGAGCAAAGTGCTGCTTCTCGGTTGCAGGATTGTAGACGACAACCGCGAGATTAAGCGGCAGTCCCGAAATATAGGGAAATGGATGAGAGGGGTCAACTGCGAGCGGCGTAAGGACTGGGAAAACACGCTGTTGGAAGTATTCGGTGAGCGCATTTTGCTGAGCGTCGTTGAGGTCCTCCCAGTTCCGCAGGTGAATGCCTTCCCTGTGGAGGGCGGGTACGAGTTCGTCGTGGCAGGCTTGAACTTGGCGGCTGGTCAATTCCCGAGACTTTGCTGTGATTCCATCGAGAACTTGGCGAGGAGTCAGTCCAGAAGCCGCTACCGATGCGATACCAGCCGCGATACGCCGTTTGAGGCCAGCGACGCGCACCATGTAAAACTCATCGAGGTTAGATGAAAAAATAGTAGAAAACCAACAACGTTCAAGGAGCGGTAGGTCGCGGTCCTCCGATTGTTCCAGAACACGCTCATTGAACCGCATCCACGACAGTTCTCGGTCGGCGAAACGTCCGGAGGGTAGCTCCTCTTGCGCGGGTGATGTCTTCTTCTCTTTCTTCAAGATAAACATATCCCGCTGCTCGGGGGAGGCGAAAGGCGTTGTTTCTTCGCCTTCATCTGCGAGCGTGGTAGCGGCCCCGTCTATCGAAGGTAACTGTTCATTCGCTGAGGCCATAATTATTCCTTTTCTGAGGGGAGAGTATTACGTAAGACGGTTAGCTTCAGACCTGTCGGCGGCAAGGTCAACTTCGTTGGCGGTTTCAATCAATGCGGCCGCGCGGCGAGTGACCATGGTGGCGAGCCGGTCTTTATCGGAACGAATCCACGTTGTTCCAAATGTCGCCCCGGAGGCGAGAATCCGCATAGTCAACGCGCATTCGCGGAGCAAATCGGTGAGGTCGCCGAAATCCTGACCTGTGAAAAGAGCAGTAACTCGAGCAAAGACAGCCTCCACATCGGGAATACTCTGTTCTTCTTCGGCATCGTCGATTCCCGCGGTGAACGGGGCATTCACGCCCTCATTAAAACGCTCATGGATCAAGAGCGGGTCACGCTGGTACCACTCGTTGAAAAGGTACAGTCGCCAAAAGGCTCCCGGGAGGGTGAAAGCGGGGCTACGTTCCCACAGGTCGGCCACAATGTCGACTCCCTCCGAAGCAATCGCTCGCACGAGATTTTCCACCGCATCGGGACCAAACTCATCGTCAGACAGGCCAAGGAGTGCGCGCGCCGATGTCATCGCCACCTGGAAGGCAGCCGCCGGATCTTCGTCCCCCTCAATTTTTTCAGCATCCTCAAAAGAGAGCATAGCCGGGCGACGGAATCGGGTGCGTTGTGACATAGGTACGGGGCCTCCTCAAGGCGTCTCGCGATACTGCATCCGCCTCCATTGTCGTACAAACAAAGGGCATTAGCTAGCGACTCTTGTCCCGAAAACGCGGTGTCCCGATAAACTGTTCACAGATTACAAAAAGGAGATATACGTGTCGTTGATTGCAACTGGGTTGTCGATCGGCTACGACAAAACGATTGTTATTGAGGATTTCGATCTGGAGGTTCCCGACGGTCAGATTTGTGCCCTGGTGGGAGAAAACGGGGCCGGTAAATCGACACTGTTGAAAGGGTTGGCAGGCTTCATGCCAATGACCTACGACAGCTTGAAGATAGATGGTCGAGACACGACAACATCCTCCCGTTTTCACCGCAACTCGACATTTTCCATCCTCGACAATTTTGCGTGGATTCGCGGCCTCACCCTGTGGGATCACTATCGCGCTCTCGCCCACGGTAGCTCAAACAGCGACATTGAAGAGGCGATGGACACCTTCGACGTCTACGAGCTGGCTGACAGAATGCCCTATTCGTTATCGACCGGACAACTGCAACGAGCAAGTCTCGTCACCATCTTACTCAGAGAGTGGCGAGTCCTATTTCTTGACGAACCCGAGCAACGTCTCGACGTCACCTCGCAAGAGATTCTGGCAGACGTTCTGCGTGAGGTCGCCAAAGATCGCAGTGTCATCATGGCCTCGCATTCTCCGACGCTGGTGGACCGTTCCGGCGCGCATGTGGTGGCGATCGGCGCATGAAATCTCGCCTTAATGAGATCGGCGCATGGATATTCGAGGCTGCTGTCGTACTCGGCCTATGGGTCGGAACAGTCTCCTATCTGCGCACTGTTTTCCACGCCCATTTCGGAATCGGCACTGAGCAGGCGACGGCACTCCTGGTCTGTCTGGCGGCAGTAACGGTCTACGGTCTGTGGAGAGGAGTCGCTTTATGTGGGCCGTTATCCATGCCGGTATCTGAGCTGACGTGGTCACGCTCATTGAAAATGATGTGGCTTCGTCTGTTCACAGTTTTTGTCGCCTCCCTCATCATCGCAGCCGCGGTCATATCGATTCTTGTCGCGTTTGCTACGCCCTCACCCCCAACAAGCGTATGGGTAGGCGTTGGTGCGGTGGCTCTATCCACTGCCGCCACACCTATTCTCGCGGTCATTCAACGAGCCGATGGGGACCGTTTGAGTCGAGGCATTTCTACCGGCATCGCAACCGGGATAATCGTTGCCATTCTACTGTTTCTCATGACTGCCCCCGCCCGGGTGTTTATTTTCGGTGCGGTGGTCTCGACGGCCATCGTTATTGCGGGATTCCTCCTCCATCATCTGCGTTCGCGGAGTCATCTTCGCGGAGTGCCTCGTTGGTCGCTGATCCGCGCTTCAGAGTTCATTGACGCGGCCATGATGTCCACCACCATGCTGGATTCGACCCGCGCGCAGGTCTACGTCGACCAGCGAGGGTTATCCCGCAGACCGCGGCTTCCCACATTCTCACAAAGCGGGGCTATCAACCTCGTGTGGGGGCTATGGTCGCGTACCTTCATAACATCGGCGATGCGCATCGCCCTCGTAACAGTCATGGCGGCTTTCGGCTACCGGATTCTGGGCCCAACCACGGGGATTGTCATAGTGTGCCTGGGAGTGGTTTTCGCCTCTCATACGGTGGCGTTGGCGTGGGCGGACTGGGATAGCTCACCAGGCGCGTCACGAATGTACGCAACGGTACTCCCACACCCGTCAATCACCGTTTTCTTCAGTCTGCTGAGCGGTCTCGCGGTCGTGTCCATCCCTGTTGTCGCCATTATGAGTTGGGGTCACGCATCGACACTATGGGTGCTCATTTCCCTACTGTCCACTGTTTCGATGATGTTGGAGCGCTCCCGGGACGCACATTCGCATCAAACCGTATCCGAAGGTGGTTACGTTCTCACACCGGATGGACTCATCGTCCCGATGGGAATGTTCTCAACGATCACTGCCCCCTGGGTTGTTCCCTCAATCGCCATCGTCGTTGGTGGGGCGCTTGCGCCAATTTGGGCCCTCAGTGGTCTCGCCGCCGTGGTGACTTGGGGAGTGTGGTACCGACTAAAAAGGCAGGCTGCACAAGTGAATTCACATTACTCAACTGAGTGAAGTCCGCGTCTGTTGTCGTTTGAGGTGCGTTCGCTCATCCCGTAGGTAGTGTAGTAGTCGAGAGTTACCTCTTCTTTGAACTGCGCGGAAAACCCCATTGGACGCTGACCGTCCCCGGAGCCGTCAATGGCGGCCTCCTACTACTTGCAACCTCTGCGCA
>JAUNVE010000034.1:0-1248 GCA_030537795.1 Actinomycetaceae bacterium | reverse complement strand
ACCTCTGCGCAGAGGAGGTGGAAAATACCGATTGCAAAAGCGTGAATCTCTGCCCTATCCGCTTCACGGCGAATCAACCGAGATCAGCTAGCTACGTAGAATCACCCGTGGCTCCTGCGATTGTTGGAGCGGCGATAGCAATCGGTTCAGTCGAGTAAACGGCGAAAGAATTCTTCTTCGGTCACAACCTCTATAGGAGAGCCTTCTTCCCGCATCTTCTGAGCCATGTTTAGTTTGCGGGAGGCCGATGCTCCCGGTGACCAAGAGCGCGGATTTGGTATTCCTACGACCAACATCGTTGTCTTCTTTGTCAAGTTCTTTTCCGCAACTGCTCCCACAGATCTAATCAGTTCTTGGACAGCCGCGCGCTGTGCGCACTGCAACGTTCCGGTGATTGCGATTCTTTCACCTTCAATTGCGTCACTGTTGCCGTATATCGCAATCAAATCCTGCGCTCGCGCGCGGTTTCTTTTGTCTGCAGACACTGCGTTCAACCGAGATACGTGCGACCCCGTAGGTGGACACAGTTCTTCTAGCGTGTTCCAATCTTGGTCACGTTGCATACGAGCAAAAATTCTGCCGCACGCATATGCGTCAGAAAATGCTTCGTGGTGGTTTGTCAACGGCTCATCGGGGAAATAGTGACCGAAGACTTCCGGGAGGCGCCGAGAAACCAGCACTTCATATAAGAGGCGCCTGGCGAGACGAACTGTGCAAAACCGTCGATTCGCAATCGGTTCAAGCCCATATAGTTCCGCTAAATCGCTAAGCACATATCCATCGAAAGCCATATTGTGAGCAACAATTGGTAGTTCACCGATCACCTCTCGCACACGTGGCTCTATCTGCGGCCACTCCGGCGCTTCTTTCACGTCATCCGCGGTAATCCCGTGTACCCACGTATTAATCGGATTGAAGTAGTCAACGCTGTGATGAGGCCGAATTAAAGCAACCACTTTATCGGCTATTTCACCCTTATTATCAAAACGCACAGCCGCGACAGAACATGCCGAACGACGCTGTTCATTCGCGGTCTCAAAGTCAATTGCGACGAACGGTTGCATAACCACCTCCTCCTATTCCCGCAACCGGGTATAGCAGTAGCATAAGTGCAAAATAATCCACCCCAACATGATTCATTATCGGTGCGGCAGGTCGGAGTCTTTGATCGACCTTGAATCATCTACTTTTAGCCGTATCACTGACTCCTCAATTGTGTGGCCTCAATCATTTGGTTGAGGCCACACA
>JAUNVE010000070.1 GCA_030537795.1 Actinomycetaceae bacterium | reverse complement strand
CGCGCACCATCACTGTTGAAACGACAGTTGATGCTGGTTATACCGAAGGGTCTATCGAGAACACGGCGACAGTTTCGTCAACAACTCCCGATCCGAATGCCGATAACAATTTCGGTACGGCGAGTGTGTCGGTGACCCCGGCGGCTGATATTGCTGTGGAAAAGGTGCTTGCTTCTGAGGAGGCCGTACCGGGTGAAACAGTGACGTACACCGTGACGGCAACGAATAACGGCCCCTCAGATGCGGCAGGCGTCGTTGTAACCGATGCTCTTCCTGCTGGACTCAGTGACGTAAGCGCAAGTGGAACCGGCCCCGCCGGTGACCTCACGTGTTCGGTTGCTGATCCCGCCGATCCGGCGGCCAGTTCAGGAGATGTATCTTGTACCGTCGGCGCTCTCGCGGTTGGTCAAGCGGCAACGATTACCGTTTCGGGCACACTCGATCCAGCATTCACCGGCTCTTTGAGTAATACGGCAACGTCCTCCGCAGATACGACTGATCCGAATGAGGACAACAACACCTCCACCGCGACAACCGACGTCAAACCAAAAGCCGACCTGTCTCTCACCAAGACAGCCGACCAAACCGAGGTCGTGGCGGGTGAACTCGTGACCTATACGCTGACAGCAACAAACAGTGGCCCATCGACTGCGACGAATGTTGTCTTAGCAGAAGAAATCCCGCGGGACCTTGAACTCGAATCGCACGACGATAGGTGCTCACTCGCACCATCTGGGGAATCGCTCATCTGCGAATTGGAGACCCTGTCAGTCAATCAATCCGAAGAATTCACCGTTACCTATCGGGTGCAGTCGCTGAGTACGGCTGACGTCATTTCGAACAGCGCAGCAATTTCATCCCAGGTGAACGACCCAACCGCGGATAACAACGCATCCACAGTTGATATTGCAGTGACCACGCAAGCCGATGTGTCGATTACGAAGAGCGGTGCGAAATCAGTTGTTCCCGGGAAGTCAATATCGTGGACACTCGACGTTTCCAATACAGGTCCGAGTGCGGCTCGTGATCTCGTGATCTCCGACGTGCTTCCAACCGGACTGAAAGATATTGAAGTAACGGGAACGGCACCCACTGGCAGCGCCAATTGCGTGGTTAAACCGAAGGAAAACTCCTCCGGCCAGGTTACCTGCTCTCTCGCGGTACTCGATGTGAATACTGACGCAACAGTGACGATTACCGCGCTCGTTAAACCCGGATTGACCGGGGAGCTCACGAACTCGGCCACCGTGCAGGCATCGACACCGGATCCCGATGACAGCAATAATGCGTCGACCGTGGCAACCGCCCTGATACCGACCGATACGTTACCGGTAACCGGCGTCAATGCGGTTTCGCAAATGATCAGCGCATTCGCGTTACTCACTGTCGGTATCCTTCTCGTGCTAACTCGGAGGAGAAAACTCACGTAGATAAAGGCTCTGACAGCCTGAGGTCGTGAAAACTACCATGCGGGTGGAGAACTTCTGAAGAAGTTCTCCACCCGCATGTCTGTTTGTCATCGAGGAGGGCGGTTGTCGGTACATGTGAGAAATGGACGCGGATTGTGACCAATCTGTGTCCTACTGCGAAAAAAGTACCTGCGTCCCAGATGAGAGTCGGAAATATCACTATTTTTCTATTGTAGCGCAGATTAATAGTGTGCAAATAGATAGTAAAGTCTAGTTGGTTTGTCGCATTAATTTTTAACTATGCTTCCACGAATAAGCGCGTCAATAATATACTGATCAGCAGAAATCCATCTCCCACCCATGCCCGTCGCATCCCAAAGGATCCTCCGTTGAACCACATAATGCTCAAGAGATGGTCAGCACTTATTACAGTGTTTGCTCTGCTCGCCAGTCTCGTACTTGTCCTTTTTCCTGTGCTTCCAGCTCAAGCAGCAGAGCGTGATTTTGAGAATGTGTTTAGTGTTCAGGAGCAGGGTGCCATCACGATTACAGGTAATACTCTACAAACCTGCAACCAAGCTTCTAGTAGATGTCGCGCTGCTTTGAACGATGGCGATCCTGCGGCCTCGAACAATAATTTTGCGATGTATGATCTCGATCTTGACGATGACGCATCCACTCACAATTCGTCGAGTGCAGACATCACTATGCCTGCAGGCTCCGAGGTTCTTTTTGCCGGCCTCTTTTGGGGTGCGACACCTCCAAGTAAGAATGCAGCGGGGCGCAATACGATCAAGTTCAAAGTGCCCAATGGAAAGTATGAGACTGTCAAAGCAACGAAATTTGACGCGCAAACAGGTCGCTACTATGACTTTTCAGCCTACGCCGACGTGACTCAACAAGTGAAAAAGGGTGGTTCCGGAACTTACTGGGGTGCTGATGTCGTTGCTATTCAGAATCGAAGTGATCGATATGCTGGTTGGGCACTGATTGTCGTTTACAAAAATGAATCCCTGCCGCTGAGGGATATGCAAGTATTTTCCGGCTACAAGCTGATCAAGGGAACCTCTCCAACCGATGTGACGATTTCCGGATTCTTGACGCCTGCCCGCGGTGAAGTCAAAGCCAAAATTGGAACGGTCGTCTACGAGGGTGATGGTTCGATCAGCGGCGACCAAATGAAATTAGATGACGGTGATGGGAATTTTAAGGCGCTGTCCGATGACCTGAATGAGTCGGGCAATTATTTTAGGACGCGTGTGACGGATAATGGAAAAAACCGCACCGACAGGAACCCAGCATTCCTCAACAATCTCGCCCTAGATGCCAAAACCGTAGATGCGAGCGGCTATATCAAGAATGGTGCCACCAGCACGACAGCGCGGTTTCAGACGAATGGCGACTACTACTATCCAGCCGCTTTTACTACTCAAATCGATTTGGACCGACCGGAAATTGTTGGTAATAAAACAGTCGCGACAGAGACAGGCAACGAAAAAGCTCGTGTCGGTGAGAAACTTACCTATACG
>JAUNVE010000003.1 GCA_030537795.1 Actinomycetaceae bacterium | reverse complement strand
AAGGACAAAACAAAAAAACACACTATCGAGTTCACAAACAACACCCACACACGGTAAGAGACAGCTATCGCTGAGACCTACTGAAGTGATGTTTCGCCACGTCAGGCAATCAGCCGAGTAAAACCCGCTGGCCTGATCTTGAGCGGCTTATCCACTTTAGCAGATTTTCACTGCTTGTCAAGACCATGCTTGAAGAGGAAAATCTCCTTCGTGGAGTCGTTGCCCAGTCGGCCCGAAAAGGAACCTCCGCGCAACGAATCTTTACTTTACGCACTGACTGAAGCCCACGTCAAACCGTTGCGACGTGATGCTCCCCACACCCTAAGAGGCCGATTGCGGACGCACAACCGCGAGATTGCGGCGCCCCTTACGAATCAATATCGACCCATCGGCAAGCACGTCCTCCGACGCCAAAGGAATATCCTCATCTGTCACCTTGACGTTATTGACATAGCAACCACCAGAAGCAATCGTGCGACGAGCAGCTCCACGACCCTTTTCAAATCCCACCGCGATTAAAGCGTCTACCGGGGTCGCCTCCCCCAACACAATCTCACCACTGGGCAAATGCTCGGTCGCCGCCGCCAACGTCTGCGCGTCAACCGACTTGACATCACCACTACCCCACAGGGCGCGGGTCGCCTCCAAGACCCGTTGCAGATTTTCCTCCCCGTGAACCATGCGCGTAACTTCTGCCGCCAAAACCTTCTGCGCCTCCCTACGGTGGGGAGCTGCCTCCACGGATTCTTGCAAGGCTTCAATATCAGCGCGAGACAAAAACGTAAAAACCTTGAGAAAACGAATTACATCAGCATCGTCAACATTGAGCCAGAACTGATAAAAAGCGTACGGCGAAAGCATATCCGCAGACAGCCACACCGCACCGCCCTCGGACTTACCAAATTTCGTACCATCCGCCTTCGTAATCAAAGGCGTTGTCATGACATGCACCCGCTCGCCCTCAACGCGGTGAATCAAATCCAGCCCACCGACCAGATTGCCCCATTGATCGTCACCGCCAGTTTCTAAAGTGCAACCGTAGCGGCGATACAACTCGAGGAAATCATTCGCCTGTAAGATTTGATAAGAGAATTCCGTGTAAGAAATCCCCTCACTCGAATCCAAACGCCGAGCAACGGTATCCTTCGACAGCATCGTGCCCAAGCGGAAATACTTGCCCAGGTCGCGCAAGAGGTCGATTGCGGATAGCTCCTGAGTCCAGTCGAGATTGTTCACCATGCGGGCGGGATTATCGCCCTCAAAATCTAAAAAGCGGGAAATCTGCTCGCGTAACCCCTCAACCCATTGCGCAACCACTTCACGCGGCTGCAACGTGCGTTCACCAGACATCCGCGGATCACCAATCAGCCCCGTCGCGCCACCCACCAAAGCTAACGGATGATGACCAGCATTTTGCAAATGACGCATGAGAATCAACTGCACCAGATGGCCATGATGGAGGGAGGGCGCCGTCGGATCAAACCCACAATAGAAGGTCACAGGGGCCCCATTCAACGCTTCGCGTAAAGCATCGAGATCAGTATGCTGTCGAATCAAACCACGCCACTGCAACTCATCGATGATGTCGGCCACAACCAGTCCTCTCCCATTGCTTCACGCGCCAATAGCTTCGAAAACGCTGCTGACCCGCAAGACTCTCCTATTCGAAACAATCTTAGCTAACGTAGTGCCATGGCAAGAAACCGATCCGCGCACACCAGTCGGATCCGACGCGACAAAATCCGCCGAACTCTCGAAACCCGAACCGACCCGATATCGGCAACTCAACTCGGCAAAGACCACGGTGTGACACGCCAAGTAATTGTCAAAGATATCGCGTTGCTGCGAGCCGAAGGAAGCCCCATCCATTCGACACACCTCGGATATGTACTCGCCCGCTCACTGATGCATCGACGCATCTTTACCGTATGTCACGCCCCCTCCGGCATCGAAGAAGAGCTCAAACTCATCATCCACCATGGCGGAGCCATCATCGACATCCAAATAGATCACCCCACCTACGGAATCGTCATCGCCCCCATAGACGTCACCACCAGTGACGACCTCAATCGTTTCATTCGCGATTTCCACCCCACTCACGCACTGGCAAATCTCACCGCCGGCATACACTGTCACACCGTCGAAGCAGCCGACGAGCAAACCCTCGATCGCATCGAAAGAGCCTTGGAGGAAGCCGAGTATCTGGTGAAAGAATAAGAGCCTCATGCGGCAAATTCCTTGACAGAGTCTTCGAGGGAAACGAAGGCACCGCATAGGAGAGCCTTCACACAGGTCAAGCAATCGCGGATTCAACTATCCGAAAGACCCGCGGTCTGCTAACGTCATGGGGTGTATATACACCCGGGCCTGAAGGAAAGACATATGTCCCAACTAATTCGCTCCTGGGCCACGCGTTTCTTCATTGACGCCCTCACCGGTATGGCACACGGCCTCTTCGCTACCCTCATCATCGGCACCATCATGGTGCAAATCGGCAAATTCGCTCCCGGTACCGTAGGCGAGTTTCTGATTCTGATTGGTTCCATAGCCTCCGTTTTGACTGGCCTCGGCATTGGAATTGGAGTGGCGCATCGTCTCGGAGCCAGCACCTACGTGCTGACAGGTACCGGATTAGCTGGCATGATCGGAGCCCACGCGACCAAAATTCTCGACGGCGGCGTCGTTGAGGGACTAACAATGTACCTCACCGGGCCCGGCGAACCGCTAGGAGCCTTCATTGCTTCATTCATCGCCGTCGAAATCGGACTCTGGATTAGCGGGCGTACCCCGATCGATATTCTCGTGACTCCGTTCGTGACTGTGACATCCGGATCTGTTATCGGACTTCTGATTGGGCCAACGATATCCACCATGATGACATCACTGGGACACGTCATTAATTGGGGAACCGAACGGCAACCATTCTTGATGGGGATGATTGTGGCTGTCATCATGGGAATGATCCTGACACTACCGATTTCATCAGCCGCCCTCTCAATTATCCTCGGTTTATCAGGTCTCGCGGCCGGAGCTGCCACCATCGGATGCAGTACACAAATGGTGGGATTTGCCGTTGCTTCCTATCGAGAAAATGGAGTCGCAGGCCTGATATCCCAAGGCCTGGGAACATCGATGTTGCAAGTGTCCAACATCGTGCGCAATCCTCTCATTTGGATCCCGCCCATTCTAACCTCAGCAATTCTAGGCCCGGTGTCTACGGTGATTTTTCAAATGAAAAACAATGCTGCCGGCGCAGGTATGGGCAGCTCCGGACTCGTCGGGCAACTCATGACCTGGAATGTCATGTCGGAAACCACCCCGACCGGAACTTTGCTCCTGCTCATCATCGGGCTCCATTTTATTGCCCCCGCAATCCTCACCCTTAGTTTTACTGAACTCATGCGTTCTCGCGGTCTCATTCACTCCAACGATATGAAGATTGACTAACCAACACCCGCCATACGGTGTACACATTCAGGAAAAGATGAACCCTCACACCCGAGTTACACCGGCACCGAAAGCTCACTCATAAAAACCTCCCTTTCATATCCATTTCCACCCGTGCGCCCCACGATTCCGATACCAATGGAGTATGGAACCCTCTAAGAAAGTAATTCTCGCCGGCGCTTCCGGCTTCATTGGTCGCGCCCTGCGCTCCGACCTCAAGGCTCACGGATGGTCAACGACGACACTCGTACGCGGCGAGTCCAAACAATCTGATCAGATTGGCTGGGATCCCAA
This sequence comes from Actinomycetaceae bacterium, assembly GCA_030537795.1. GTDB lineage: Bacteria > Actinomycetota > Actinomycetes > Actinomycetales > Actinomycetaceae > Gleimia. Next base: position 92,971 of record JAUNVE010000003.1, on the reverse strand, counting down.
TAGATTCCGCCTCGACCCGGCAACATTGGCTCATGCCGACGCAGTTATCTGTCTTAATGGGGCGCCGCTCGCGCGATGGCCTTGGAGCCACTCATATAAACAAACCCTCGTCGATTCGAGGCTCAAAAGTGTCAAAACCATCGTTGACGCCATTAACGCTCTCCCACGCGCTGCACGCCCTCGTGCTCTGGTCAGCGGATCCGCAGTCGGCTACTACGGCGATTGCGGCGATCGCATCCTCACTGAACAGGAAGGTCCAACCGGTAGTTTTCTATCCGGCTTGTGCTCGCAGTGGGAAAGACAAGCGCAGACAGCCGATATCGACAGAGTCATCTGCATCAGAACAGGACTTGTGCTCGGGGATTCAGGCGGATTATTGCCCGCTCTGTCACCTCTGTTCCGTAGCTATTTAGGAGGGCGTCTCGGCTCAGGACTTCAATGGATGCCTACCATCTCATTGCGAGACCACATACGCGCAACCCGCTTCCTTCTCGATTCAGCTCACACCGGAGCGTTTAACCTGACCGGGCCCGAACCCGTGCAGAACAGAGTTTTCACCCGTGCACTCGCCGAACACGTCGGCACCAGACCAGGGCCGCCTGTCCCGGCCAGGGTATTACGAGCTGTCCTTGGCGACATGGCCGTGATCGCACTCGATTCTCAACGCGCCGTACCTCAGCGATTAGTCGATGCCGGCTTCAGCTTCCACGACGCCACTATTGACCAGCAACTGGCCGCGGGTGGCGACTGACACTAGGTTCGCCAGGAAGATAGAAACGCCACGGAAAACGAGTGGGATCGCCGCCCTCACCCGAGACACCGATACGACCTGACTGCTCGAAAACAGGAGCCGGTGTCGCTGGAAGATACAGAGAGATTCCTTGCGCGGGTTCCAGGAGAGCACGCCAATCAACGCCGTTTGGCGAATCCTCAGAACGTGAAGAGTGAGCCTTTGTCGCTCCCCGTTCTTCAGCGACTTTTTCCCCGGGGCTGACAACTGAAGGTAGAGCCTTGAGGGAAAGCTCAGATCCCGACATAGCCGGAGATACCGCCAAGGCAGCCCCAACATTCCCCGGCCCGCGTGCCCAATCACGTGGATTACGCGCCCTCGGTCTACGCTCTCCCATTAGCTCAGAGCCCCACAAAAGCTCACCAGCGCGCACCAGGCATCCATGGCCTACCCCCTGCGGTGCGCAGACGATGTTCACGCAGGAGTGGATGCCGTACGAAAGATAGATATAGACCCGAGGAGGGCGGGCAAACATCGGTCGAGTGCGCGGCGTCTCGCCACGAAAAGCATGGGATCCCGGATCGCTATCGCCCTCATAAGCTTCTACCTCGGTGATGCGAAGACCAACCGAAAGCTCTCCGTCAGTATGAGTGAGTACTGCCCCCAGCAGCGTCGGCGCTACTAAAGTCGCCCGATGCAGAAGCCGTCGGACCAGATCATCAGTCACAGTGAACCGTCGGAGTCTGTCTCGCATCCGCAAGGCTCTTTCTCAGCAGAGCCATCACGCATGGGAGAGCTTTCGATAAACGTGTCAAACTGTGCCACACGTTCTTTCACTTCTTTCAACTGTTCAGCTACCCGCTTGGGAGCCGTCCCACCACGACCATTCCGCGCTGCGACCGAACCCTTGGCAGAAAGTACCGAATGAACTTCCAACGTCAAATGCGAATCGATATTCGTAAGCTCTTCTTCAGTTAACTCCCAAAGCTCCCGACCGCTACGATCAGCCAAGGCAACGCATTCACCCGCTATTTCATGGGCCCGTCGGAAAGGCACTCCCTTTTTGACAAGCCACTCCGCAATATCGGTGGCTAAAGAGAATCCACGTGGAGCCAAATATTCCATTCGCTGCGTGTGTAAAGTCATTGTCTCGATCATGCCAATCATTGCCGGCATCAATACATCGAGGGTATCGATTTGATCAAAAATCGGCTCTTTGTCTTCCTGGAGGTCACGGTCATAAGCCAATGGGAGAGCCTTCAAGACGGCCAATAAGCCACTTAAATCACCGAGCATTCTACCGGCCTTACCGCGGGCCAGCTCCGCAATATCCGGATTCTTTTTTTGCGGCATAATCGACGAGCCTGTCGAAAAAGCATCGTCCAAGGTGACGTACCCAAATTCCACCGTATTCCAGATGATGATTTCCTCTGACAGACGCGACAAGTTGATGCCAATCATTGCGCAAATCCATGAGAACTCAGCCGCCACGTCTCGCGAAGAGGTCGCATCAATCGAGTTTTCACAACTGTCATCGAAGCCTAACTCTGCCGCAATATTACGCGGATTCATCCCGAGAGTATTACCCGCGAGCGCCCCCGCTCCGTAGGGACTCAGCGCCGCCCGTCGATCCCAATCAGTGAGGCGTTCTACATCCCGTAACAAAGGCCAGGCATGCGCCAACAGGTGGTGGGCGACTAACACTGGTTGCGCGTGTTGCATATGCGTTCGCCCAGGCATCACCGCTGTGCCAACGCCCTCCGCTTGCTTGATCAATGCACTCGCCAGTGCGAGCACATTCCGCGCCACATGCCTGGCCTCTTCTCGCAAATACAGTCGGATAAGAGTCGCAATCTGATCGTTGCGGGATCGGCCTGCGCGGAGTTTACCGCCAAGCTCTTGGCCCGCCCTCTCGAGCAACCCTCTTTCGAGCGCGGTATGCACGTCCTCATCCGACGCATCAGGGGTAAAAGCTCCCGACATCACATCGGCCTCAAGGCTATCCAATGCCACCAACATACGTTCGCACTCGTCGTCTGACAGGAGGCCAACACGGGTCAGCTCCCGACAGTGAGCTTTCGATCCTGCAATGTCAACGCGTGCTAGACGCCAATCAAAATGAGTTGATACTGACAGCGCGTCCAGCGCTTCGGAAGGAGCTCCGGAAAAACGCCCTCCCCACAAACTAACCTTGTCGTTTTTTACATCTTTCAATGCAGTCTCCTCGCTCGTCAACCGCCGAAGTCGCTAGTCAATAGCCAAATCTTCGTCTTTACCAAAGCGAACATCGCGAGCAGCCGCCAACTTCGCTGTCATCCCGTAAATCTCGATAAATCCACGCGAATGCGACTGATCGTAGGTATCTCCCGTCTCGTACGTTGCCAGGTTGAAGTCATATAAAGACTCATCTGAGCGGCGACCATTGACCGTCGCACGTCCACCGTGCAAGGTCATGCGAATATCACCCGAAACATACTGTTGAGTGTGATCAATAAACGCATCCAGCGATTTCTTCAACGGGGAGAACCATTGAGCGTCATATACTAACTCCGCCCACCGGTTATCCACCGAGCGCTTAAACCGCGCCTGCTCGCGTTCAAGGGTAAGGTTCTCTAATGCCTGATGAGCCGTAATCAGCGTCATCGCTCCAGGCGCCTCATAAATTTCGCGCGATTTAATTCCCACCAGTCGATCCTCAACCATATCGATGCGCCCAATTCCCTGTGCTCCGGCGCGGCGGTTGAGCTCTTGAATAATCTCCAGCGGCGTCAGCTCTTGGCCATCAATCGCGACCGGAACGCCCTCTTGGAAAGTAATGATGACCTCGTCGGGAAGCGGAGGGTAGGTCGGATCATCAGTATATGAATAGACGTCTTTGGTCGGCGCATTCCACAGATCCTCCAAGAAGCCTGTTTCAATAGCGCGCCCCCACACGTTCTGGTCTATGGAGAACGGATTGTTCTTCGTGGTTTCAATCGGCAACTTGTGCTTATTCGCATAGTCGATCGCCACATCGCGAGTCAGTGCGAGATCACGAACCGGCGCGATGCAATTCAAATCCGGCGCGATGGAGGTGAAAGAAACCTCGAAACGAACCTGATCATTGCCCTTACCTGTACAACCGTGAGCCATCGTCGAGGCCCCGAACTCGCGAGCCGCTCGTACCAAGTGTTTGGAAATGAGAGGACGCGAAAGCGCCGATACGAGGGGATACTCACCCTGATACAACCCGTTAGCCTTCAAAGCCGGCCAACAATAGTCGGAAGCAAACTCATCGCGAGCATCCGCAACATAGGCCTCAACAGCTCCGCAATCGAGAGCACGCTGACGAATCACTTCAAGATCCTCGCCACCTTGGCCCACATCCACCGCCACTGCAATGACCTCGGATCCCGTCTGCTCTCCGATCCAACCAATCGCTACCGACGTGTCTAGCCCACCCGAGTAGGCAAGAACGATTCGCTCTTTTTTGCTCATCAGTTTCCTTCTTTCTTAGTGTGCTCGTCATCGCCCTCGGATTTAATTCCCTCGGCATATGCAAGTAGCAGGTCACAAAACTCCGTTGCCGTGTCATTCGACGTACATGCGACGAAAATCGTATCGTCACCAGCAACGGATCCCAGGACGGTCTCGTCACGGGCAAAATCAATGGCAGAGGCTAGCAAATTTGCCGCCCCCGCCGGGGTTCGTAAAATCACGAAATTGTTGGAGGTAGCAGCTCCAACCAAAAGGTCTTGCGCCCAGCGCTGAAGCTTCTGTTCAGCGCCCTCCTCATTCCACTCAAGTGTCTGCCCCGGATCGGCAAGAGCATAAATCTGGCGTCCCTGCGCATCGCGGATCTTCGTCGCGCGTATTTCGAGTAGATCGCGGGACAAAGTTGCCTGCGCTGCGACAATCCCCATATCCTCCAGGGCTTTGCGTAGCTCGGTTTGTGAGGTGATGGGTTGAGTAGCCAAAATCGTCGCAATGGCGGCGTGCCGCCCGGCTTTCGATGAGGGTGTGCGGGCGGCCGCATCTGAAAGCTCACTCATGAGTTCCCGCCTTTTCCATTTTGAAGAAACGAAGGGAGAGTCTTAGTGAAACTGGAAGCCTCTGCCTCAGTGATGATCAATGGTGGCGCAAGGCGAATAGTAGTGGCAGTCGCTGCATTGATAATGAATCCACCTTTTTGGGCTCTCTCCACCACTGCTTGTGCAATAGGTTCCTTAAGTTCAATACCAATGAGGAGGCCGCTTCCACGAACTTCTGCGATAAGTGGGTGTTGAAGGGAGCGAAGCTCATTCATCCACCATTGCCCCAGCTCGCCGGCGCGCGCTACGAGATTGTCTCTTTCAATAACATCAATCGTCGCAATAGCAGCCGCGGCGCACACCGGATTACCGCCAAAGGTGGTTCCGTGCATCCCCGGAGTCAACACACTGCAAGCATTCGCCGTAAGAGGAACTGTAGCGGCGATCGGCATGCCGCCACCCAGTGACTTCGCTAGCGTCACAATATCTGGGGTAATGTCAGCCCGATGGTGCGCCATCCACTTTCCTGCGCGTCCCATACCTGACTGAATCTCATCTGCAACCAGGAGTGAGCCATTGGTGTCACAGAGTTCACGAGCTCGTTGCAAGTATTGCGAAGACAGCGGGATGACTCCGGCTTCACCTTGAATCGGCTCGAGAAAGAGCCCTGCCACAGAAGCGTCAAAAGCTCTTTCGAGCGCTTCAAGATCTCCAGCTTGTACCCATTCAACATGAGGAACTAACGGCGCAAATGGCTCTCTATACTGAGCCTTATGAGTGACAGAGAGCGCACCGATACTGCGGCCGTGAAAAGCCTGGGTGAGCGCAATAATCCGGGCCTTCCCCTGCTGATTTCCCCACGCTTTAACGATTTTTAGCGCGGCCTCGTTAGCTTCTGTACCCGAGTTGGATAAAAATACCCGTCCCTGCGAAGGCTCTCCTTTATCCGTCCCAGTAACGATATGAAGAATTCTCTCTCCCAGTTCCACTGCAGGTGGTGTCGTAAAAAAGTTAGACACATGAATGAGTTTCTGCACTTGATCAGTAACAGCTTTCGCGACATCTGGATGAGCATGCCCAAGTCCATTGACAGCAATGCCGCCGAGCAGATCAAGATACCGTTTGCCATTTTCGTCTTCGACTTCACACCCTTGACCCCGCACTAGAGCCAGCTTTGGAGGGCCGAAAACATTAAGCATCGTAGAATCGTAACGTTTTAAAAGCTCACTCATGGCCGCCTCCCGCCGTAATCATCGTTCCAATACCTTCATTGGTGAAAATCTCGAGGAGCATCGAATGCGGTTGCCGACCATCAATAATGTGGACCTGCCCAACCCCGCCCTCCAGCGCTGCTTTCGCCGCATTCATCTTCGGTATCATTCCCGTTGACATCGCAGGCAAAAGTTCCTCAATCTCAGCTTGAGTCATCTGCTGGATGAGACTAGACCGATCGGAGAAGTCGCGGTAAACGCCCTCTACATCAGTCAAAATGACGAGCTCGTCAGCTCCCAAGGCTATCGCAAGTGCAGCTGCGGCGGCGTCTGCATTAACGTTCAACACTTCGCTCGGACAAGACTCATCCATGGCGATGGAGGAAATCACTGGGATTCGACGGTGTTGCAACAAGTCATTCACAGGATCAGGATTAACACCTATGATCTCACCCACGCGCCCAATATCGCGCGGCTCCCCATCGACTATTGCTGACTGTCTCCGCGCTTGGAAGAGCCTAGCATCTTCGCCGGACAAGCCAACTGCGTGAATCGAATCCAGGTTGATCAAAGACACCAGTTCGCGCTGCACTTTGCCCTGTAGAACCATGCGAACGATTTCCATCACCTCAGGTGTGGTAACTCGTAACCCCGCGGTAAATGGAGCCTCCAACCCAAGACGTTCGAGCATCGAGTTGATCTGGGGACCGCCGCCGTGTACCACAATCGGTTGCACTCCCCACGCGTGAAGAAACGTAATGTCCTGGGCGAAGGCTCTTTGAAGCTCCTCATCGACCATTGCGTTGCCGCCATATTTGATGACAACTCGCTTCCCCGAATACTTGCGCAACCACGGCTGGGTTTCTAATAGAATCCGGGTTTTATCAAAGGGTGAAAGCTCGCTCATGTTGTATATGCACTATTCTCGTGAACGTAATCGTGTGTGAGATCGGTAGTGTAGATCGTCGCATCGGAATTACCGGCACCGAGCCTAACGGTGATATCGACATGGCGATTGCTCGCTAAATCAACCTTTTCCTTAGGCTCACCGATTCCGCCCCCGCGACAAATAGTCACACCGTTAATACTGACGTCGATAGCGTCAACGCTAAACGGGGCAACCTGTGAATCCACGGTGCCAATCTGCGACAGAATCCGCCCCCAATTGGGGTCGTTGCCGAAAATTGCGGTTTTGACGAGGGCGGACCGGGAAACCGCCCGAGCGACTGCAAGCGCAGCCTCTTTACTACTAGCCTGCGTCACATGAATGTCGATCGTGTGGCTGGCGCCCTCCGCATCATCACATAGTTTCCTCGCAAGATCTGTGCAGGCTAGCGTAAGCTCTCGCGTAAAGTCTGCTTCATCTACGGTTGTTCCAGATTCGCCGGATGCCAACACAATTACGGTGTCGTTTGTCGATTGGCAGCCATCCGTGTCCAACCGATTGAAAGAGTTTTCGACAGCATGAGTGAGCGCTCGTTGCAAGACTCTCTGATCGATAACTGCATCTGTTGTTACGACACACAACATGGTCGCTAGAGCCGGAGCTAGCATTCCCGCTCCCTTTGCCATACCGCCAATACGCCAGGTATCAAAATCGTATTCAACGGTTTTCGGAACCGTGTCTGTAGTCATGATTGCGCGTGCCGCCGATTCTCCTGAATCGCTTGAAAGAGCCTTCGAAAGAGAGGGAATCACGTCAGTGAGCGCATCGATAGCAAGGTATTCCCCGATCACGCCCGTTGAACAAACAGCTACTGCTTCCGGATCAATACCGCATGCTTGACCAACAGCTTGAACGGTTTTGAGCACGTCGCTGTACCCGCGTTGTCCTGTGCACGCGTTTGCGTTGCCTGAGTTCAAGACAACGTGTGTCACCGAGCGGTCTCTCATAACTTTTTGTGAGTAGGCCACCGGAGCAGCCACCACCCGATTAGACGTGAATACTGCAGCAGACGTCGGCCGCTCACCGTGATTGGCGACTAACGCAACATCAACGGCTCCGGAGGTTTTAAGGCCGGCCGCTGCCGCAGAGGCTTGAAATCCGCGCGGAAAACACACTCCTTTACGCTCTCTCACGGAGCAACTCCAATCATCGGGATACCGTCCGTTTCATCCAATCCAAGAGCCAGATTCATTGATTGAACGGCTGTCGAAGCGGTGCCTTTTCCTAGGTTGTCGATCGCGCTAATAGCCGTCACTGTTCCGGCTTCTTCATTAATGCCGGCCCAAACCGTTGCTCGTCCAGTTCCCAGTATTGGCTGAGTCTGCGGCAGATCATCAACTACCGTTACTAGTGATTCATGGTCATAACAGGACCGGTACGCATGAGAGAGCTTTTCGCTAACGCCCTCGTCTTTGTATGCCAATGGGGCATTTACTACAGCTAAAATTCCACGCGAAGTGGGTGTCAAGATTGGCGTGAAATCCAAGGAAACTCCCTGCCCCCCAGCAACCTCTAAGTTCTGCACGATTTCAGGGATGTGTCGATGTTTACCCAATGCGGAGTAAGGAGCCATATTTGATAACGCAGCAGTAGCCATGAGGTGCGTTTTAGCCGAGCGTCCTGCCCCGGAATAGCCGACCGCCAGCGTCGCTGTGATTCGCGTGGAATCAATAAGTCCTGCCGCCACTGCAGGTTGCAAAGCAAGTGTCACAGCAGAGACATTACATCCCGGCACTGCGACTGAGCGAGCCTCGCTTAAGATCTCACGGCTCACTTTTGCCTTCTTGAGATTACCCGAAGCGAGATCCTCGTACTCTTGTGCATGGACTAATTCGGGCATGCCATAAGCCCATGCACCCGGATAGATACCGCCATAGAAGCGATCCCACGCGGATTCGGAAGTGAGGCGGTGGTCTGCTCCACAATCAATGACGAGCGGTCCGCCCTCCAATTCTTGTGTGAGTAGGGCGGACTGTCCGTGAGGCAATGCTACGAATACAACATCACATGTTTGCAAGTGGTCCACATCGGTGGATTCGATCAATCGATCAGCCAATTGGGGAATATGCGCATGAAGGGAACCAAAACGCTCTCCCGCACTCCTGTGAGCCATTAGCGTCTCAATTTGAGCTTGCGAATGCGTCAATAAAATGCGCGCAATCTCTGAACCAGCAAAGCCCGAGGCTCCAACAATTCCTACACGTATAACCACGTGAATAACTATACACAATACTGAATAGCTATTCCCAATTGGGTGCGGTAGCGTTGCTCACATCGCGGTAGTCGATTTCTTTAAGACGAGGAGACCTTCTCCATATCTTTCGCTACCGAACGCGCCCAATCGCGAATGTCGTCCCAATCACGGAAATCGCCCTCTACCGCGCCGCCCAAACGGGCTATGGAGCGCTCGCGCAAGGTTAACTCACGTGGGCGCAGACGACCAGCGAATGTCTTGTGGTCCCGCGGATTAATACGCAAAAGCACGGGGCCAACCCGAACCGGATCTTGCACGTTACCTTTCGGAACACCCGAAAGCCCTACCGAAAAAGCCCACAGCGGCAGGTCGAGGAGCTCATCATGGAATTTATTGACGAATCGACGCATGTCATCGACCCACTGCGTCATATACACAGCGGACCCCAGCACTAGGCCATCATAGCCTTCAATCGAGGCCACTTTACACGCCTCTTCAACCGTCACATCGTGCCCAGCATTCGTCAGCTCTTCAGCAACAGCTTCAGCAACTTCCGCTGTCGCACCATGTCTCGATGCCCATACGACCAGAATCTTCATACTTCAAGTCTGCCTCATAAATTCGATTCCCCCTACCCGAAAAGTCCCAGAAGCAGAGAAAATCCCAAAAGCGACCATGGAAAAGGAGAGTCTACGCGCGTAGTTTCGCTCCCAAAGACTTAGACAGACGCGAGACGATGGAATTACGTACCTTTGCCGACTCCTCGGAAGTCAACGTATGGTCTTTCGCCCTCATCCGCAACGCAAATGCAAGTGAACGCTTACCTTCTTCGATCTGACTGCCAGAATACTCGTCGAATAACGTCACATCTTCCAGCAGAGAGCCTCCGGCCGCCCTCATCATGTCAATGACTACCCCAATGGGAATATCGCGATCCAAAACCAGCGCAATATCTTCTTTCACCGGCGGATAGGTCGACACTGGTTCAACCTGAATCGGATTCTTTGGAGCAACTCGAATTAACGCATCCAAATCGATTTCTGCCGCTACACTGCGCGTTGGAAGACCATAGGTTTGCACCACCCGTGGATGCAGTTCTCCGGCGCGCCCAATTTCAACAATCTTTTTGCCCGCACGAACAAATAGCGTGGCGCTCCGCCCCGGGTGGAAAGGAGCCGCGAAATCAGGATTATCCAGCGGCGGTGGCAGCGGTTTACCCGGACGCGATGGGGTATCGGGAGCTCGATACAGAGCACTTGTTTCAACCGACACGCCCAAAGCAACGCCCACCCGTTGCGCCGCATGAATTACGTCTTTCCAGTCATAACTGCGCCCAGCACCGTCATTACCCGAAAGCTCTGCAATACCTCCAGCCACAATGCCCAGATGCCATGGTTGTTGCGGAGTGCCCCGGTACAGGGCACCAATTTCCCGGGGGTGAGGGCGTTCCTCAGCCGTTGGAATTGGCGCTGGAACAGTTCCCTCAGCGAGTGTCACCATTCCCAGCTCGTAGATGCGAACTGATTCTGCTCCACGCGAAGCATTGCGCTGGGCGGTATCGAGTAGCGTATCGAGTATTGATGTCCGCAAAGCTGGTTGCGTATCCACAAGCGGATTACGCAAGCGAACGACCTTTCGGCGCGGATCTTCTTTAGGGATACGACACTTGTCATGAGCGTCACCAATAAAGGGATAGGAGCCAACCTCGATAAACCCGATATCTGCCAACGTTTGCGCTACGGAACGACGTGCTACAAAACGCGGCGGAAGTCCTCTTCCTGCGGGTGCGACCGGCAAAACAGAGTCTATGTTGTCATAACCGTCGAGACGTGCGATTTCTTCAACCAAATCACACGGTTTGGTTAAATCAGGACGCCATGAGGGAGCCTTCACAATTAAATGTTCTTCCTCACGCTCAACCTCGCAACCAATCATTGACAGAATCTCGACAATGCGTTGCTCTCCATAGTCGACGCCTGCCACACGCTTAGGCTCACTCAAACGCATTGTGATTGCGGGACGTTCCTGAATGTTATTGAGGTCGAAAACTCTCTCATCCGCTGTACCGCCACCATATTCTACGAGAAGGTCCACCACGCGTTGCGCGGCCACCGGTGGTAACTGCGGATCCACCCCTCGCTCGAAACGTTTCGCAGCTTCTGAGGGGATGTGATGGCGGCGGGCAGTTCGCGCAATGGAAATATTGTCGAAATGTGCGGCCTCAACCAAAATATCAGTCGTATGAGACTCCACCTCACCGTACAATCCGCCCATGACGCCAGCCAGACCCAAAATACGGCTACCACGTGCGCCATCAGGTGAATCGGTAATAAGCAGGTCTTCGGGATGCAACTCATGTTTCTGCTCGTCCAAAGTCACCAAAGACTCTCCCTCATAAGCGCGGCGAACAACGATAGGCTCCGCCAACGCCCGTAGGTCATAAGCATGCAAGGGTTGTCCTAGGTCCAACATCACAAAGTTAGTGATGTCCACTGCTAGTGAAATCGATCGCATCCCCATTGACTCGAGTCGCTCCACCATCCAAGCAGGAGTTGGCGCATTCGGATCAATGCCACGCACAATACGGGTCACAAACCTATCGCACCCCACGGACCCCCGGATGGGAGCGTCATCCTCAACTTCTACGTTAAATCCATCAGCCGTCGGCTCAGGTAGTGCGTGAGAAAGCGATGCCGGCAAACCCGGATCAACAAAACTAGCGCCGGTTGAATGCGAATACTCTCGCGCAACCCCACGCATGGAAAAACAGTATCCACGGTCAGGCGTCACGTTGATTTCAAGTAGCTCTTCGCCGAGTCCGAGGAACTCGATCAGGCTCTCACCAACTGGTGGAATATCATTCACGTCGAATTTTTCAGTTAAAACGATAATGCCTTCGTGTTCATCGGACATTCCCAACTCACGCTCGGAACAGATCATTCCATCCGAAATATGTCCATAGGTCTTTCGAGCAGAGATCTCAAAATTCCCCGGTAACACCCCGCCTGGGAGAATCACCGGAACCAGATCGCCCTCCGAAAAATTGTGAGCACCACAAATGATTCCCCGAGAAGGCACATCAGCTGGCTCTTTGCCTTCCCCCGGCGCATCGTTGAAGGGGCCGACATCGACACGGCAATAATTAATGGTCTTACCGTTCTTCTGCTTCTCTGGGACTACCGACAGCACCCGTCCAACCACCAAAGGACCCTTTACCGCAGCCGAATGGATAGTTTCCTCTTCCAACCCGACCCTGACCAATGCTGCTGCAAGACTCTGGGCATCAGTCCCAGGTAGCACAGCAACATGATCCTTAAGCCAAGAAATTGGTACATTCGGCATGATTAGTTCCCCTTCCCCGTTGTACCGAACTGAAGAGAGAACCTTTGGTCGCCCTCCACAATGTCATGAATATCGGAAATCGAATGACGCAACATCAACGTGCGTTCGATTCCCATACCAAAAGCAAAGCCGGTGTACTCTTCCGGGTCGATCCCACACGCACGGAGCACATTGGGGTTCACCATGCCGCATCCACCCCATTCAATCCAACCTGCGCCACCTTTCTTCTGTGGGAACCACAGATCTAGCTCTGCACTTGGCTCCGTGAACGGAAAGAACGATGGCCGCAGGCGCGTCTTAGCTTCCGGACCGAACATGGCCCGAGCAAAATGATCGAGAGTGCCCTTGAGATGCCCCATGGTCAATCCTTTGTCCACAGCTAGCCCTTCGACCTGGTGGAATACCGGAGTGTGGGTCGCATCGAGCTCGTCAGATCGGAATACCTTTCCTGGACAGGCAATGTAGATCGGCAGGTCGCGGCTGAGCATCACGCGAGCTTGCACCGGTGAGGTATGGGTTCGCAACACAAGATGACCATCCTCACGATCTGCTCCACCGACACTCGTGCCGTCGACATAGAACGTGTCCTGCATCTGGCGGGCGGGATGATCAATATCAAAATTCAACGAGTCGAAGTTAAACCACTCGTGTTCGAGTTCCGGCCCTTCCGCTATATCCCAGCCCATGGCAACGAAGAAATCGGAAACCTCTTCCATCAGAATCTGCAGAGGATGCCGCGCCCCGCTCTGGCCGCGCTGCACTGGCTCCGTAACGTCTACAGTCTCCTCCACTAGAACACGAGCTTCGTGCTCTGCTTCCAATGTGCTCGACCGAGCATCAAAAGCTGTTTGGATGACTTTTCGCGCTTTTCCGACCGCTTTACCAGCTTCCGCCCTTTGGGGCCCGGGAAGCTGACCAATAGCTCGGTTAGCCATTGCGATAGGAGAGCCGTCCCCCAAATGAGCGCGCTTAGCCTCGCGAAACTCCTTCAGGTCTGAAGCAGCTTCAAACGAAGCTAGCGCTTCTGCTACCAAACTCTCCATAACCGCTTCGTCAAGCGGATTTACTTCCACATTGTGTTGCACTTCAGCCATTTCTGTCATCCTCGAGCGAGTAATTCTCGCCTATAACACTAACCCCCAAGGCTCTCTCTTGCGGAATTCATTCAAGTAATGCCCACTGTTCGTACAGCTCTGGATAGGCAAAACGCAGCGGAGATGAGTCTTTGAAAACTGCCAATCACTCGAATAACCCCTTATTCGGCGTGACAAAAATGGAATTCAGCAGATAATAGAAGCTATGAGTGAGCCTTCGAAGCATGATTTTAAAGAGCCTCGAGTGTGGCGGATTCAACACCTCGCCCAAGCGAAGCTTGCCAACCGCAAGCTGACGATGTTGACGTCCTACGACGCCCTGACAGCACGTATATTTGAGTCAGCAGGCGTCGACACGATACTTGTCGGAGACTCATATGGGAATGTTCAACTCGGCTACGATTCAACACTCCCGGTCACGATAGATGATATGGAACGCGCGACTGCCGCAGTGGCTCGAGCAACGAGTCGGCCGCTCATCATTGCTGATTTGCCTTTTGGAACTTATGAAGCTTCCCCTACCCAGGCGTTTGAATCCGCCAGCCGACTGATGCGAGTCGGAGCTAATGCGGTCAAATTGGAGGGCGGAACCGCACGCACTTCATCAGTGAGCCTTCTGACTTCATCAGGCATTCCTGTTGTCGGGCATCTCGGATTCACCCCGCAGTCGGAGAACACTCTCGGTGGACCGCGAATCCAGGGCCGAGGAACTGCTCGCAATAGGCTTATGGAAGACGCTTTAGCGCTTCAAGAAGCCGGTGCCTGCATGATCGTGCTTGAACTTATTCCCGCCCATGTTGCACGTGAAATCACCAACGCTTTAGAGATACCTACCATTGGTATCGGAGCCGGGCCCGATACATCTGGCCAAGTTCTGGTTTGGTCCGACATGGCGGGCATGACCGAATGGACACCGAGCTTTGCTAAACGATTCGCAGAGCTAGGAGCCGCCCTCGAAAATGCCGCTTCAACATACTGCCAAGAAGTGCGTGACGGGACTTTCCCCACGCCAGACTATTACTACGCTGAATGAAAGAGTCATGAAATCTATCTCCCTAGCTGAAAGAGCACCTCTAGGTAACACACAACCGGGAAAGCTCTCACCCGAACGTCCGGTACCTGCTCACATCGAGCGCCCCGAATACCTGTTTCACGATGGTCCGGAAGTCGTAACAACCTCAGATGTCAAAACTCCCGAAGTCATCGAACGTATTCGGAAGGCCGGAAAAATAGCTGCCGGCGCCCTGCAAGCTGCTGGACAGGCCGCTAAACCGGGGGTTACAACAGACGAACTCGATGCCATCGCCCATGACTATATGGTGTCTCATAACGCGTACCCTTCAACCTTGCGATATATGGGATTCCCGAAGTCTTGTTGCACGTCCATCAACGAGGTCATCTGCCACGGCATCCCCGATTCACGGCCATTGGAGGCTGGCGATATTCTTAATATTGACGTCACCGCCTACTTTGATGGTGTACACGGCGACACCTGTGCCATGTTCTACGTTGGTGAAGTTGATGAAGAGTCTCGACTGCTTTGCGAAAGAACACATGAGGCAATGATGCGTGGTATCAAAGCTATCCGACCAGGACGTGAAATCAGTGTAATAGGCCGCGTTATTGAAAAATATGCCAAACGTTTCAATTACGGAGTCGTGAGAGACTACACCGGACACGGCGTAGGTGAGGCTTTCCATTCCGGTCTTATCATTCCCCACTATGATACGGCTCCGAGGCCGTCCCAGGTCATGGAAGAAGGGATGGTCTTCACCGTTGAACCTATGCTCACTCTCGGCGGGATTCAGTGGAAAATGTGGGATGACAACTGGACCGTGGTGACAGCTGATCGATCTCGAACTGCGCAGTTTGAGCACACCATTGCCGTCACTGAGGAGGGCGCCGAAATCCTCACTCTTCCTGACAATTAAAAGCTCTCTCAAAGCCAATGCCAAATAAAAAGGGGATCCCATGTCTAATCAAAATATTGCTTTCGGTATCGATATCGGAGGCTCTGGAATAAAAGGAGCTCTAGTCGACCTCCGTACTGGTGAATTCGCGAGCGAACGAATTCGCATCCCTACTCCCCATCCGTCTACACCAGACGCCGTTGCAGCGACATGCCAAGAATTAATTGAGCATTTCGACCTTCCTGATGACATGCCGATAGGCATCACATTCCCCGCTCCCGTCGTACGTGACACTGTACTTTTCATGGCTAATCTTGATCCTTCGTGGACAGGGGTCAACGTCAATCAGCTCATGTGGAAAAGACTTGGCCGCAAAGTTCACGCAACGAATGATGCCGATGCGGCAGGATACGCCGAAGTGCTGTACGGTGCCGCTAAAGAAGTATCCGGTACCGTCATTGTGACGACTCTCGGCACTGGTATAGGCTCTGCCATCATATTTGACGGCACACTGCTACCAAATACTGAACTCGGCCACCTCGAGATTGACGGCAAGGATGCTGAATCACGAGCGTCTGCTGCGCAACGAGAAAACCGTGGATGGAGCTTTAAACAATGGGCGAAGCGTCTTCAGCGGTACTATTCGCATGTTGAAATGCTATTTAGCCCCGATCTGTTTGTTGTCGGTGGAGGCATATCTAAAAAACATCAGAAGTATCTTCCTCTCTTGGAACTATCAACTCCTATCGTGCCCGCAAAGCTACGTAACACCGCTGGGATCGTTGGCGTAGCCGCCTTAGCCGCTCGGCATCAAACCGGTGAGCTCCCTAATTAAGAGAGTCTTCGCATCGGAACCGAGGATAAATACATATCCACATACAACCGAATCAGCCTTTTTCCACAGCCCTATTCGGACGGATTGCGTAATACTGCCCATCAGGTTGCACTGGGTTTATGACCGACAATCATATTGTTCGAATACACCCCAAGATGCGCCTACCCGATGGAGGGCCGTTCTACCGCACTAGTCGACGATTTGGAACCTGCGGTCCGCTCCCTAGTGAGTACTGGAAACGAACCGTAATGATCCATCTTGCTCGAATCCGGGAAACGCTCCATAATAGTGCTCCGGACTCGGCCTTAACCGGTCAATCAGCGGCTCTCGCTCACGGTCTTGACGTCTTATTACCTTCCATACATATTGAGCTCGCGATTCGAGCTCGTCACTCTCGCCCTCGAACAAAGATCGGTATACGAGGTCAAGGGTTTGCACCGAGCACTGTCACTCGAAGGCGAAGATATCTTCCGAAATCCTCCTACTGCCAAACTCAGTGTGGGAAATCCCTTACGGTCGAGGCGATTATCATCGAATTTTGTCGCGAACCAAACTTGTATTCCGCAATGGTTACCATCGATTCTGCCGTCAGGTATCTAATAAAACCTGATCGTAATAACAGGCCAAAAACATACAGAAGGTTTGAACGACTTCTCAGACGGTTAAAGGACCAGGCCGACATCTACCCAGATCCGCGCTATCGTCGCCTTATTAAGAGGCGCCTTGCACTCGCGTCACCCTGGTCTGAGTCGCCAGGAGAAACAATTTCACGGCTACGTTTACAAGAGGCAGGCTTTCCAAACTGCAAACAACAGCATCGAATTGTGGCTGATAATTCAGTCTTTTACGCCGATTTCTGTTTACCGGAAAAGGGGTTAGTGATCGAATTCGATGGTCAGGTCAAATATAAGCAAGCCCCAGCAGAATCACCGCTTTCAACTCCCTTAAGACGCGTTCCTGATCCGTTCAAAGCTCAGCAGCAACGCGAAGCTAAAATTCGTAAACAATTCCCGCTCATAGTTCGTCTAACTTGGGCTGATCTATGGGATGAACACATCCGCAATCTAGTTAGGATGCTATTTCCGAAACAGCTGCGAGAGCCACCGAAACAAAGTGTCAACTTCAATTGGTACACGGCAAAAAGAGACCGAATTCATGAGATACCCGGCGATTTCACTCTTCGAAAAGCTGGATGAGCTGGCCTATACGCCGGATTCTGTACGAGCTCCAACAGGAGCCCACGATAGCCATCTATCTTGGACTGTGATTACTCACAATCTCTAGCAACCTACCCGCGTGTGAATGGACGGACAGCCCCGCACGCTACTTGGTCTTGCTCCCGGTGGGGTTTTCCAAGCCAACTCGGTCACCCAAGTTGCTGGTGGTCTCTTACACCACCGTTTCACCCTTACCTCCACGTATGTGGAGGCGGTCTATTTTCTGTGGCACTATCCCGCGAGTCGCCCCGGGTGGCTGTTAACCACCACCGTGTCCTATGGAGTCCGGACGTTCCTCGGTAATACCGCGACTATCCGGCCAGCTCATCCACTAGGCAGTATACGTCTATGGGTGAGTCTTGGGAAAGATTACGCTAGAACCATGATTGTTCTTTTACCACCGTCTGAAGGAAAAACCGCCCCCACCGAAGGCTCCCCCATTGATCTGTCCCGGATAGAGCCATTTGGGAGCGAATTATTTCAAGCGCGCACCCGTGTCATTGAATCCTTAATAGAGGTGTCACAGCGCGATGAAGCACTCGATATTCTCGGCGTTGGACAACGCGTATTCCCCGAAGTTGTGGCTAATAGAGAGCTGTGGGAGGCTCCAACTGACGCGGCATTCAATGTTTATTCGGGAGTACTTTTCGAAGCTGGAAAAATCGCTGACAGGGGGCTCTCATATCAGGCGTCAGAGAGCCTACAAGTATTGGTGCAGTCAGCTCTATTTGGCCTAGTGGACCTAAGCTCTCGCATTCCCCGCTATCGGGTTTCGATGGGAGTAAAACTCCCCCAGTTGGGTTCGCTGGCTCAGTATTGGAAACCCCATCTAGACTCTCTGATGACTATGATGTCCACCCGACAACTGGTAGTGGATTGTCGTTCAGGTGCCTATATTAAAGCCTGGCCAGGATTAGACGGCGATCATGATTTATTGCGGATAACGGCCCTTCGTGATCGAAACGGCAAGCGAACGGTTGTCTCACATGCAGCCAAGAAATACCGGGGAATTTTAGCTGGCGCCCTCATGGATCACGCTCCAGAATTATTGGAGAGCTTTGATTGTGTAATTGGAATCGCCCGTGGGCTGGTTGGCCAAAATGGAGTGGTTGATGTCGAGATAAGAGAGCGTAGAGGCTTCTTAGAACTCGCACTGGTCACGGAATAAAATTTATCCAAAACTCTTCGCTTAAACTGGATTTCCTAGTATAAAGGTGAGCTTCTCAAGTTCTATATCCCGATCAGTGAGTCTTGACGATGATGCAGTCTAGTTCCTCCGAAATATGTACTTCGTCGTCAGCCAACATGACGATTTCGTGCCATTCGCTTTCGGGAAGGTCCATTACTTGACCGACAATCTGTCGCCCATTTGCTTCGAGAACACCAATACCACCAGTCCGTGAACGACAGTACTCATATTCATCGAGTAAGTCCGAGTCGATACCTCCCGCAATCTCGTCTCGTTTGGCCAACTTCTCTGACAGCTCTGCTTCGACCTCTTTCATTGCTTCTGCGAGTTCGTCCTCGCATTTTCTCTGGTCAGCTCCAACCGCATCAGCCTGGTGGTTTAATTCGTCTACGCGTTCCTGCGCAGCTTCGTATTTGCCCATGATTTCGAGAATTTCATCCTCGAGAGTTTCTCTTCGCTGCGCCATTTGATTCAGCTCGTGCTGGATGGCCGACAAGTCTTTATGCGACCCTTCCCCGGATGCTAAACGCTCGCTCATTGCGTCTTGTCGCGTAACAAGTCGCTCGAGGTCGGCCTCTACACGTTTAACTTCTCTTTGTACGTCCGATGCATGAGAGCGAGCCGTCACAGTTGCGCGTTCTAAATCTTCTCGTCGATCGGTCAATTCTGCGAGAGCCATGACGGACGGGTGTTTTTTACGCGCAGCTCGCAACTGAGCGATTCGCGTATCAATATTCTGCAATTTCAGCAATTGTGTTTGTTGCTCTCGGGTGGCTTTCAATTTCTCGCTCTTCCTCTCGATACGATGCAAACTCGCTGCTTAGTTAAATCCTACCGAACACTCACTCAATCACTGGTAGCAATATGGCAGACCCATGGCTCAGTTACGATGCGAGATAGATGCACCTCTACATCGATACCTCTCTTTTCCGCCTCATCTTCCAGCTCTTGCTTCAAGATAGGAAGCCATAACCACTCCGTTGCCCAATGGGAACCACAAATCAATGCTGGTCCGCCATTTTCGAGATGTTCGGAGGCTGGATGGTGGCGCAAATCAGCTGTCACGTACACGTCGGCACCGAGAGTGCTGACAAGGGACAGAAAAGAGTCACCCGCTCCCCCAGATACGGCTACTTTCTTCACCAACATATCGAGGTCTCTCCCCACCGGAGTTCCCACAAAGACACCGTGCGGACCTTGCGGCAGAGCCTTCGCAATACGGGTAGCGAACTCTCGAAGTGGCATCGCTTCGGAAAGCTCACCTATTCGTCCCAATCCTCGTTCCACGCCATTTGTATCCTCGTCTTGCACTTCAAAGGGAGAGCCGTCGATTCCAGCGGCCTGACCCAAAGCCCATGCCACACCTCTCGCAGCAGAGTCAGCGTTCGTGTGCGCATTCATCAGAGCAACGTCGTTTTTAATGAAGTCATGGACTATCCGACCTTTGTAGTCCTCTCGAGAGACAAAACTCGTCCCACGTAAATACAAGGGATGATGCGTAATCATAAGGTCGTACCCGCCATCTACCGCCTCCTGAGCCGTAGACGAAACCGGATCGACTGCAAGAATGATTCGCCGGATTGGGCTTTCAGGATCACCGACGATCAGCCCATTTTTATCCCAATCTTCCTGGAGGTGGCGCGGATAAAGACTCTCCATTAGCTGCTGAAGGTCTGCCAAGGTCCAAGTAGTCGTTTCCATATGATCATTCCTTCTGTGATGGTTCTTGCGGCCATTCTCCAAATAAATAGCGGTCCAACGTGGGCCCAATCAATCTGCTAACGTCATCGATTGAAAGCTCTGCAATAACAGGCACCCTCAATATGTAGCGCATAGCGATGATTCCAAACATCTGAGTGCCTACCAAGTTGACTCTCGCCACAGGATCCGGCCCCGGTAAACGATGCGCAATATTCTTAAGGATGTAGTTTGAATAAATCTCAAGGAGGAGCCTTCGGGACTTGTCATGCGTGAAGATGTTTCGTATTAGTCCGACTGCTGCGCTTCCAATCGCCGGTGTTTCGTAAACCCGTAGGACAGATCTGAGAAATTTGGCTCCCAAGCTACCGGCTGTATCGTCGATTTCTAGGAGTGAGTCAAAAAACTCCTCCGTCATGACCACCTCAGCGACAGATTTCTTAAAAAGCTCACTCTTCGTTCCGAAATAATAGTGCACGAGTTTTGGATCTACACCAGCAAGCGATGCAATTCCTCGCACGGTTGCTTTTTCGTATCCGATGCGAGCGAACTCCCGTTGGGCGGCCTCCAAAATAACAGGTCGAACGTCCTCAGCTCCGGGTCGTCTTCCACGCTTAGGTGGTTCGTGCATCTGTTGTGACAACTTTTGACACTCTCCCTTAGACCGTCACTGGCTGATAGGACTCTGTAATAAGCCGATCGAAATGCATATTACCAATCCTCTACCATATTTAATTCATCGTCTGATGAATTGTGGTAGCGTTAAAACCCCAATCAGAGAGTCTTAAGGAAGAGTCATGCGCGCCGTCTTCATCAAAGAATTCCGGGAGCTAGCCCGTGACCACCGCACACTCGCCATGCTCGTTGTATTGCCGATCATTCTTCTCACGGTTTTCGGATACGCCGCTAACTTCAGTGTCGATAACATTAAGGTTGGGGTCATCGGATCAGAGGCCAAGTCTGTCGCCAACGAACTCGTGGAACTCAACTCGTCGGCAACCGGACTCACAATCAGCACGGATAAATCATCAGATGACATCGACACCGCAACAAAACTACTTCGCGACCGTGAATATGACGCTGTACTCATAGCTACCGACCCAACCGACGGTTTGCTAGCACAACGCATCCATATCTATGTGGACGGGAGTCGCTTATTCACCGCGATGTCCGCTCAGCGAACCTTCATGGAAATCATGGCGGAGGACGTTCAAAACCATGTCGATGAGTTGTCGAACCAAGCTGACGAAGCTCGTGCCAACCGAGCTCAGGTGGAATCGGATATCGCACGCTTTACGAATGAAATGAGCGAATTCCGACTCCAAATGCAACAGGCGCTAGCAGCCCGTACACCACTCCCGGAAATCCCGACGCCACCGCAGACGCCCTCCGTGTCGGAATTCCCAGAAATTGACACCGCCACTTTAACACCAGACTCGCTGATCACCATTTTGTACAACCCCGATCTAAAGACATCGTGGGTTATGATCCCCGGTCTCATCGGCTTAATTTTGACCTTTATCGGCGTTCTCATCACATCAATCGGCCTCGTCCGCGAACGCGAGACCGGAACCCTCGAGCAACTAGCCATCATGCCGCTACGACCTTCAATGATCATTTTGGGAAAGACAGCCCCGTACTTTCTTCTCGCCATCATTGACATGGCCATCGTCAGCGTTATTGGGATTTGGCTATTCGGCGTGCCATTTAGAGGTAATGTCTGGCTATTTATGATTGCCTCGATCATTTTCCTATTTGTGGTTCTAGGCCTTGGAGTCCTTATTTCGACGGTGTCGCAGACAACCGGTCAAGCTATTCAAATGGCCGTCATGTTTGTCATGCCGCAGATTTTACTGTCGGGTCTCATCTTCCCGTTACATTCAATGGCGGTCGGAATCCGTTGGATCGGCTACATTCTTCCCCTGACATGGTTCCTCGAAATCGCTCAAGGAATCATGCTACGAGACGCTACGGTAGCAACGCTCTGGCTCCCGTTGGCAATCTTGGCTTTTCAAGCAGTTCTCGTATTCGGTGTCGCAACAGGACGCATGCGTTATGCGCTCACTCACGGCGGTGCGCGATGAGCTTTCGTGTCGAGGGCGTGTCCGTACGGTTCGGCCAAACTAGCGCGTTAAAAGACGTATCTTGCGTTTTCCAACCTGGTCGAATCACGGCTGTTACTGGTGGCGACGGTGCCGGAAAGTCCACCTTATTAAAGTTACTTGCCGGGGCGGTAAAGGCTGATTTAGGTTCGTACAGAGTACCCCAAAAATCAGATATCGGTGTCTTGCCTACATCTGGCGGCGTATGGAACAACTTATCTGTATGGGAGAACCTTGAGTTCGTAGGCAGAGCCTACGATATGTCCCCCGACGACTGGCAAGAGAGAGGAAAGAAACTCCTCGAGTACGCCAGATTACACGACGTGAAAGAGCGAGTAGCGGGGCACTTATCCGGCGGAATGCGACAAAAGCTCGGGTTCATCATGGCCACTCTCCATCGCCCTCGACTACTATTACTCGACGAACCGACAACCGGTGTCGACCCGGTGAGCAGAAATGAAATGTGGCGTCTTCTGACAGCAGCAGCCGCAGAAGGTGCCGCCGTCGTATTTTCGACAACCTATTTGGACGAAGCTGAACGCGCGCACCAGCTCCTACTGCTACATGAAGGCTCTGTCATTGCCAGCGGCACTCCCCAGAGCGTTTTAGATAACACTCCGGGCACGATTTATCGCGCTCACCGCACAGATGCTCCCGCAGGCATATTTGACAAACGCGATATGTGGACGCGCGGAAATTACGTGTACGTATGGACAAAGGAGCCCGGCGCACGCCCTCCACAGGGCTTTTCAGAACCACCACTTGATCTCGAAACTGCTTCCATCGCGTTCCTGCTGTATGCCCAGGGCGGAGCTGCGAGCTCCGACGCCTCGCCTGTTTCGCGCCTCCCCTCTCGTCACGAAAAGACTACGAATCCCCTCGTGGAGGCTCGGAACATTACGCATTATTTCGGCACTTTTACTGCTTTAGAGGATGTGTCACTAACAGTTAACAGCGGCGAGATAGTGGGCTTAGTTGGCGGCAACGGTGCTGGAAAAACAACCCTTTTACGCATTCTACTCGGTGCGGAGCAACCCACAGCAGGCGAATGCTCACTCATCGGGCTCCGACCAAGCCTCGACGCTCGAAAACACGTGGGATACGTTGCGCAGGGAATGGGACTGTACCCGACACTGTCCGCGCAAGAGAACATCCAATTTGCCGCCTCAATATTTGGCGTAACGGTACCACCGGATTTCACGCAAATAACTCGCAGGTTTGAGGACGCTCCTGTCGGTTCACTTCCACTCGGAACGCAACGGATGATCTCCTTCCTCACAGCCAATGTCCACAATCCACAACTACTTGTTCTCGATGAGCCAACATCCGGTATGGATCCATTGAGACGAAAAGACCTGTGGCAGCAGATGCATGCCGTTTGTTCCCGTGGTGCGGGTATTCTAGTCACAACGCATTACATGGACGAAGCAATCCAGTGCGACAGACTCGTACTTCTTGCCGGCGGACGGGTTGTTGCCGAGGGAACCGCGGACCGCATCACCGCCGGATTGCGCTCAATCGTGGTCAACACACCGCGGTGGCAAAGAGCGATTGAGCTTTTGGAGGCTGAGGGAATTCCCGCGTCTCTCGCAGGACGAACTATTCGCGCGCCCAACGTAGATGCTGGTGTGGTCTTAAAGGCTCTTCAACTGCTTAAAGGAGACTTTGTGCTTCATGAAGAGCCCTCCACCCTCGAAGAAGCAATGTTAACAACTCAGCACACGCGATAGGGCTCTCGTGGATTGCAATCGCGACTCGCACGGCAGTGAAAAGTGAATGAGTGAGCCTTCGCGTGAGAGGAAGCTAGGACGCCAACTTGACGCTCGCTACGCCCGAACTCTTATTGATTTGATCGAACCTTTGTTGAAGGAGCTGTCATGAGTGAGCCGTCAAATCAGGAACCTCATCGGGAGGACTTGCATGACTGAGGCTTTGGGAGAGCCGTGCGGAAGCTGTGGGGGATGAGACGGAGAGTTTTCATCACTGCCTTCCGCGGGTATTCGGGTTATCAAACTTTTTCTTTCGGCGTGTCGCAGATATTCGAGAGTCAACCTGATAAAACTATATATTGTGCCAAGAAACGGTTTGGCCACTATATGTAGTTGCTACCCGACCTTCAGGGAGGATCAAATGGGCGCACCGTCACGCAAACTACGCCGCCCGATACCACCAGTACGAGTACTTTCTGCCGAAGAATCGCACAACCTCGTATATTTTTCTTCAGTTTCCAACAACACCCATCGTTTTATTGAGCGTCTTCAACGTCCAGCGGTCAGAATTCCGCTACGACCTCGAATCGAAGGCCAGATCCAAGTGTGTAACCCATATGTGCTCATCGTTCCCACATACGGCGGCGGCGAAGAATCTGGCGCGATCCCTCGACAAGTTGCTGACTTCCTCAATAACAAACATAACCGGAGCCTCATTAGAGGCGTCATAACCTCTGGTAACCGCAACTTTGGTAAGTATTTCTGCCTGGCAGGACCAATTATTTCTGAAAAATGCGGCGTTCCAGAGCTCTATCGTTTTGAACTTTTGGGGACTTCCCACGACATCCGACAAGTGAATCAAGGTCTCGAACGTTTTTGGCGAGAAATTGATGAAGAAAGGACCTTAGCGTGACATCGACAAATATTTTGGATATTTCTGTCACCCCTCCATCATTCCGACACGATCCGAACGCGCGCATCCGTCCGATCAACTGGAATCGAGTTACTGACGAAAAAGACCTTGAAGTCTGGAATCGTTTAACCGCGAACTTTTGGCTTCCTGAGAAAGTTCCGTTGTCGAACGATCTACCTACGTGGCAGCAAATGACGGAACAG
Source organism: Actinomycetaceae bacterium (assembly GCA_030537795.1). Classification (GTDB taxonomy): domain Bacteria; phylum Actinomycetota; class Actinomycetes; order Actinomycetales; family Actinomycetaceae; genus Gleimia. The sequence continues at coordinate 67,668 of JAUNVE010000003.1, read as the reverse complement.
GATCGCACTTTAACTATGCGTGTCTTTACGGGACTAACCATGCTAGACACGGTGCAAGCAACAGTCGGAGAGATCTCTCAGATTCAGGATGCCCGCACAGAACATGAGGAGGCCGTTTATACAAATATTGCGTTCATGCAAGCGGTCCATGCTCGGTCCTACTCAAGCGTTTTCTCAACCCTCTCCCACACGCCAGAAATTGATGCAGCCTACCGTTGGGCGGTGAATAACGACTACCTTCAAGAACGTGCCAAGCGAGTGCTCGTGCACTACTACGGTGAAAGCTCTCTCAAACGAAAAGTAGCTTCCACGCTACTATCATCGTTACTGCTTTACGCTGGTTTCTATTTGCCACTTCATTTCTCCACGCGTGGAATGCTCATGAATACGGCTGACATGATTCGCCTGATTCTGCGGGATAAAGCAGTTCACGGCTACTATTCCGGATACAAGTACCAGCGAGGGCTTGAAACTCGGAGCGAGAGCGAGCAAGCACAGATGAGAGAGTTTACATTTACGCTCCTCGAAGATCTCTATGAACTAGAGCTCAAATATTCCGGTGAACTCTATGAACCGTTGGGATTAATGGACGACGTTGCTACATTTGTGCGCTACAACGCGAATAAGGCGTTAATGAATCTCGGCTACCCGGAACGTTTCTCTGCGGGTGAGACGGATGTTAAGCCTGAGATCCTCGCGGCGTTGTCACCTGGATCTGAAGAAAATCACGATTTCTTTTCCGGATCCGGGTCGTCTTACGTGATTGGAAAAGCCGAAGAAACTCTAGACGACGACTGGGAGTTTTAACACGAAGACTCTCTCATACTGAGGGCGGTTACGACGCGCTTAGTATGGGAGAGCCTTCCGGTGAGCGACAGAAACTCGAGCGAGCTTCCGGTGGAAGAAAAAGCGCACCGGTATGACAATACTGACGTGAGGTTTTCTTCAACTCCCGATTCATTAAGAAACCACGTCTCAACTAACCGCATTGATATGGGGTGGACACTCCTCACCGCATTAGTGCCGGTCATTTGGGCAACCACCTATATCGTCACCACGGACTTCCTCCCCCAGGGGCACGCACTTTTCGCCGCCCTCATGCGAGCCCTACCTGCTGGCTTAGTAGCGGTCGCAATCTCGAGACAGCTTCCTCACGGTTCTTGGTGGTGGAAGAGCTTTGTACTCGGCATGCTCAACATCGGCTTGTTCTTCCCGCTCCTATTTATCGCTGCCCAGCATTTACCGGGAGGGGTAGCTGCAACCTTAGGATCGATTCAACCGGTGGTCGCTGCCTTCCTCGCGGTTCTGATCCTCAAGGAAAGGCTCTCTCATTGGAGAGTCTTGTGGGGACTGGTCGGTGTCTGCGGAGTCGCAATGGTTGTCCTTGGGCCGGAAGCAGCTCTCGATACAGTCGGGGTTTTAGCTGGAGCCAGTGGCGCTGTATGTATGGCGATGGGGGTCGTTTTGACCAAAAAATGGGGACGACCCGAGGGCGTTTCTGGACTCGGTCTCACTGGATGGCAACTCACCGCGGGTGGGCTCTTTCTCCTGTTGCCGGCCCTTCTGATTGATGGCATACCCGCCGAGATCGATGGGAGAGCCGTCGGTGGTTATCTGTGGATGGGACTGTTCGGGGGACTCATTTCCTACACGCTCTGGTTCTCGGGAATTGCCCGCCTGCAAGTAACGGCGACGGCATTGCTCGCCCTCCTTATCCCTCTCGTAGCCGCAATAATCGGCGCCACTGTGGCCGGTGAGACATTCAGCGCCATTCAGCTCACCGGTTTCATCTTCGCACTGTCAGCTACCGTAGCCGGACAGTTTGATCCGTTGCGACGCCCCCACAGCGAGCCGTAGATCAGCCTCATGGCAGAGCCTTATTTCCCTGCTCACCACGGCTCTCTCATGTAACCGAGCCACGGTAATGAATCATCGCTGGCGGACTGTTAGCCAAGACTCCACATCAATGAGTGAGCCTTCAGAGGGCGCCATCCCTGCACAGACGCAAAAAAGGGACACGCACTGCGTGCCCCTAATCGGTGGGCCCAGAGGGACTCGAACCCCCGACATCCACGGTGTAAACGTGGCGCTCTAGCCAACTGAGCTATAGGCCCAAGACATCAGTCAAATCACTGCGAAGCATAACCTACTGATGCGGTACGCGTGCCAGCATACCTGTTCCGCTCACTGGATTGCACATTAAGGCTCACTCGAGCCGGGAAAAGTGGCGAGACTCTCACGTATTCAAAGTCTCAGGACGAGGACGTCTTACTGACGCGCTGGAGCAGTTAAACGCATGCCCGTCCATTCCGATCCCACAGTAGTGGTTGATGTCGGGTGTAGACCAGCAGTGCCGGCTGCCTCTCCGATATCGGCGGGAGACACATGATTTTGGCTACTCGATTTCGGAGTCAAAACCCATACCAGACCGCCGTTATCAAGGTTGCTAATAGCATCAATGAGAACATCGGTGAGATCATCGATTTCCGCATCGTCTGCGCGCCACCAAATAATGACACCATCTACGAGGTTAGTGTCATCGGGATCAATCAGTTCTTCGCCAGTTGCCGTCACAATTGCTTGACGAACTTGTTCGTCTACATCTTCGTCCCAATAGAATTCTTGAACAAGTTGCCCTGACACGAAGCCGAGCCCCATGAGGGCCTGCGGATCTGCCTTTCCAGAAGTTGTATTTGAGGTCACGTCGAACAGTCTACCCAAAAAATCACACAAAAATGTACACGACCTCACAAGACGAGTCTGTAACCTCAACGTTCACATAAAAGGCATGAGAGAGCGGTCAGGGTCAAATAGTAAGGCGTGAGCTTTCATGCCGGAACCCTGCGAGATCTAACCAGAGCCGTGCAAGAGCTAAAGGCAGAGCTAACTCAGAGCCCCGACAAGAGCTGAAGACAGAGCTAACAGAATGTATGAGAGAGCCTTCGGGCGGTGTGCGATTCTTAACATCGACGCCTGCTCTGTCACTCCAGGGGGTGCAAATTCCTCAAAAAAACGCGATGATAGATGAGTACGCACGTCGAAGTGCGACCAAGGTCGCCTACAGGAAAGAAGGATTCGTGGCTAAAAACATAAAACGCCCGGTTGTCAATGGAATCTTGAGCCAGGTGCCTGACAATGATCCTGAAGAAACACAAGAATGGCTCGAATCTCTCGACGGCCTGATCGATGAAAAGGGCGGGCCGCGTGCGCGTTACGTCCTCCTCCATATGCTCGCGGAAGCACGCAGTAAAGATGTGCAAATTCCGCTTGAGCTCACCACACCGTATATCAACACCATCCCCGTGGAACAAGAACCGTTCTTCCCCGGCGATGAAAAAATTGAGCGCCAGTACCGTCGTTGGATGCGCTGGAACGCTGCCGTCCAAGTCACGCGCGCTCAGCGTCCCGGCGTGAAAGTCGGTGGACACATCTCTTCCTATGCATCCGTTGCAACACTGTACGAGGTCGGATTCAACCACTTCTTCCGCGGAAAGAACCATCCCGGAGGCGGAGATCACCTATTCTTCCAGGGACACGCGTCACCCGGAATTTACGCTCGCGCCTTCCTCGAAGGCCGCCTGAGCGAAGAAGATATGGACGGATTCCGCCAACAGGTGTCGACCGAAAACGGACTTCCCTCCTACCCCCATCCTCGACAGATGAAAGACTTTTGGGAATACCCCACCGTGTCGATGGGGTTGGGCCCGGCAGAAGCTATTTTCCAAGCATGGTTTGACAAATACCTTCACATGCGCGGCATTAAGGATACCTCTGAACAACACACGTGGGCCTTCCTTGGCGATGGCGAAATGGATGAGCCTGAATCACGAGGTATGCTTCAGCATGCTGCGCAGCAGGGGCTCGATAATCTGACGTTTGTCGTCAACTGCAACCTCCAGCGGCTTGACGGCCCGGTTCGCGGGAACGGCAAGATCATCCAGGAACTTGAAGCCTTCTTCCGTGGTGCCGGCTGGAATGTCATTAAGGTCGTATGGGGACGAGGCTGGGATCGTCTCCTCGCAGCTGACAAGGATCACGCCCTCGTCAATGTCATGAATGAAACCCTGGACGGCGACTACCAGACATTCAAAGCCAACGACGGTGCCTACGTGCGTGAGCATTTCTTTGGCCGCGACCCGCGTACCAAGGAAATGGTCAAAAACTGGACCGATGATGAAATCTGGGCGCTCCGTCGCGGTGGTCATGATTACCGCAAGGTCTACGCCGCTTATAAAGCAGCCATGGAGCACACCGGCCAGCCAACCGTTATTTTGGCGCACACCATTAAGGGCTATGCGCTTGGCCCGCATTTCGCAGGCCGCAATGCAACCCACCAAATGAAGAAGCTGACCGTTGAAGATCTCAAGGGACTGCGCGATCTCTTGCGCATTCCCATCACCGACGAGCAACTGGAAGAAAATCCCTATCTACCGCCGTACTACAAGCCCGATGCTGACGACCCCGCTTTGCAATACATGCTGGAACGTCGCGAAAAACTCGGTGGCTTCCTTCCCTCCCGCCATCGGGAGGATCCTCAGCTCCCAATGCCGGCGGACAAGGCCTTCAAGGCGCTTGCCAGGGGATCTGGAAGTCAAGAGGTTGCCACCACCATGGCACTCGTGCGACTTTTCAAGGACCTCATCAAGGACAAAAATATCGGCAAACACTTCGTCCCGATTATTCCGGATGAAGCACGCACCTTCGGTCTCGATGCTGTATTCCCCACCGCGAAGATCTTTAATACTCACGGCCAGAACTACACGGCCGTTGACGCGGATATGATGCTGTCTTATAAAGAATCGCAGCAGGGACAGATTATGCATACCGGCATTAATGAGGCCGGTTCGGTGGCGGCCATGCAAGTGGTAGGTACTTCATACGCCACGCATAACCTCCCCATGATTCCGTTCTACATCTTCTACTCGATGTTCGGATTCCAACGCACCGGCGACCAATTCTGGGCAGCCGGCGACCAGTTGACACGCGGCTTCATAATTGGAGCTACCGCCGGCCGCACCACGCTTGCCGGCGAAGGGCTACAACATATGGATGGCCACTCCCCCATCCTTGCTGGCACCAATACCGCCATGGTCATTTACGATCCCGCGTACGCTTACGAAATCCGCCACATTGTCTACGATGGTCTGGAGCGGATGTACGGACCAAATCAAAGCGGCCGCGACCGAGATGTCATGTACTACCTGACCGTGTACAACGAACCCATCGTGCAACCGGCTGAACCGGAAAATGTCGATGTGGAGGGCATTATCAAGGGCATCTACCAGGTTGATGCTCCCGAGGGCGATGGCCCCACGGTTAAGCTCCTGGCCTCCGGTGTGGGGGTGCCATGGGCGCGTCAGGCACGCAAACTTCTTGCGGAAGACTGGGGGGTAGCAGCCGCAGTTTACTCAGTAACTTCCTGGTCTGAGTTGCGTCGTGATGGTCTGCGTGTCGACGAGCATAATTTCCTTCATCCCGAGAAGGAGCCGCGTATCGCCTACCTCACCGAGAAGTTGCAGGAAATTGACGGTCCCACCATCGCGACCTCCGATTTCGATCACCTCGTTCAAGATCAAATCCGAAAGTGGGTTCCGGGCGAATACTACACGCTTGGCGCAGATGGGTTCGGCTTTTCCGATACCCGTCCAGCAGCACGCCGCCACTACAAGATCGATGCAGAATCGATGGCTGTACGTGCTTTGCAGGGACTGGCTGATGCCGGCAAGATCGACCGTTCCGCGGTGAAGGAAGCGATCGACAAATACGACCTCTTCAATGTCAATGCGGGATCATCGGGTAGCTCCGAAGGCGAAGCCTAACACACAGATTCCCATACGGGGCTCGGCGCGCAACGCCGGGCCCCGTCCGGTTATCCCCGACAATTTTCCTATCTCGCAGGTCGTCGACACCATTGTGACGTGGTACCGAGGGCATGCTCGCCCTCTACCGTGGCGGCGCCCAGGTATCGACGCATATGGCGTGCTCGTGTGTGAGGTCATGAGCCAACAAACCCCTATTGCGAGGGTTCTTCCCAAATGGCATACGTGGATGGAGCGTTGGCCGACACCCGCACATCTCGCGCACGCGCCACTGGCCGATATTCTCACGGTGTGGCAGGGATTGGGTTATCCACGGCGTGCTCGCAATCTGCAACGGGCGGCCCAAGCGATCGTCGAGAAACATAACGGAACGGTTCCGTGCGACCCGAAAGAATTGGAGAGCCTTCCGGGAGTCGGCACTTACACTGCTGGAGCTGTCGCCGCATTTGCATACGGCGAGCGCACCCCTGTTATCGACACCAATGTGCGCAGAACGCTGGCTCGACTAGTCGGAGGGGTTGCTCTGCCCGGCGCTGCCACACGTCGAATAGATCGAGAGAGAGCCGTGGCGATGCTGCCGGCCGAGGCAGAGACGGCCGCGCGATGGTCGGCGGCCATTATGGAATTTGGGGCGCTGGTATGTACATCCCGGGCTCCGCTTTGCGAGGATTGTCCGGTAGCGTGGACCTGCCGATGGTTACAGGCAGGGGCTCCTGCCGGTGCAGAAGCCGCTCGACCGCGACAAAAATGGAACGGGACCGACCGTCAGTTACGAGGGCGCGTGATGGCTCTCCTATGCGATCACGCCGAGCGCGGGATACTTTCCGTTTCTTTCGATACTGTTGCGCAGGCCGCCCTCGACAGTGCGGACGACACGCGCCGCGCCATACGTATCGTGAACTCACTAGCCCATGATGGGTTGGTATGCATCGATGGTGACCGCGTCGCGCTGCCGGGTTAGGCGACGCGATTGAAATATCGGTTCAGAGTGCGGCCCTGTCGTTGGGGTTAACAGTCAGCACGGCGTAGCCATCCTTTGCGCGGATCTTTTGATGATTCTGAACTCGAGTCTGGGCAACGCGCTCAAAACGGATAGAACGCCCATTAATGGTGACCTCAGCGCCCCACATAATTGTTGCCGCCGGCCTGAAGTCCCCCTCGGACATATAGGTGTACTCGATTTCATGATGCGGATAAGGGGCGCCGGGAACCCGCGAGATAACGGGGGCGGCACCCGGTTCAAACTGAATTCGGAACTCTGACGCAAACCATTCCACCTCGGCTTGCACACCGCCGAAAGAACCACTTTCGCTGCCAGAGGTATTGGTCAGATAGGCCAGCGTCGGAATCTGAGTATAGACCCAGTCCTGGTCGGGTTGAATATGTAGTTCACTCGAGGGCGGAGTGGCGGCCGATAGCACTGTGAAAAGTTGCTCTTCGAATGATGGGCCCTCCGGAGAGTCTTGGGGGGCTTCGGCGGTTTCAGAATCAGCTTTCTGAGACGCCGCTTTCGATTGTTTTTCAGGCATTGGGCAAAGTGCCGTCGCGTAGCCGCCGCGGCCGACCGTTCCCGGCATACAGCCGAGTAGCAATACATCACTATCGACTGTGCCGCCTGAAAGTGCTCTTTGAGTGCCACCGTTTTTCGTGGGAATCACATATACTCCGGCCTCGGGAAACATTGAGAATTTCACAGGAGTTTCGAGGGGTGTTGAAGTGTGGTTATTTACAATTGAATCATCCATGTTCGTTGGAAGAAACGGAGAATTCATGATGGAGAGGATAAGACTAACGAGTACGATCTTCACTATTTCTCCTCAATTTTGGCGTAGGTCGCTTTCGCTAGCCATTGTCCGTTCCACTCCACATTGACTTGGAAAAAAGCTCGTCGGGCAGGCATCGTAACCGGTTCGGAATCTTCCTTGGAATAAGACAGCCATTCATCGTTGATAACCAATACGATTATCACAATGTCGCCAGTTTCCTCATCCCGCGTATAGTCCCACACCTTTACCGGAACATATTGCAAGTTAGCAGCCCACGCCCCCTCCGCATACTGCTCTTGCACATCGGAATAGGTTTGCCAGCACCTTGTGCAGTCTTCATGCGTCAGCGGTTCCATAATGCTGATGTCATTCATATTGTTAAAGTAACCAAGCTGCTCAATATAGTAGTAAGCGAATTCTTCCGCCCCCTGCTGAGTGTTTTCATGCATATGTTCTCCCGGTATCGGCAACGGGAAGGGGTAGGGATTGTCAGGTTGCGCAATAAGTTCGTCGGCAATCGGAATCTCTGACGGAGCCGTCGACGAAGAAGCAGGCGGATAACTGATAGTGGGAGTTGGTTCGGTTTCTGCTTCGCTTGTCGAGCACCCACCAAGCGCACAGATGACTGCGGTAGCACCAACCAGAATGCGAAGTCCTTTGACGATCACGCTATCCCCCCAAGATCGCTCACCGAGGTTTTCACTTTACAAACCCAGTTCCCTCCAGCAAACTCGCCAAGGTAAATATGTGGAAAACTTTTCCACATATGAACCACTCATTACAGGCAAAGTGCTACCGGCGAATTTACTGACCCTCAAGCTTTTCACTGTCTGCTATCGGGCATAATCTGGTGGCATAACCCCCGCTCCCGATAGTCGCAGGCAGGCACCCAACAGACAGCACGTCACCAGCAGCGGGACCGCTGAAAAGAGCTCTTTGAAAGCCTCCATTCTTTGTCGGAATCACATATACCCCCGGTTCGGGGAAAATGGAAAACTGTTCTCCTTGTTTCATCGGCATTAGGGAGGCTCCCAGTGCCGATTCACTAACCGGAGACGGGAGAAAAGACGCGCTTGCGATTAAACACACGAGGAGTGCGATAGTACGTTTCATGGCTCTCCTTAACTTTTAGCCCGCTCATCGTTGCCCCTCACAGTCCTGTCCAGTCAATACCTAAAGGGAGAGCGCAGTATAGCTATGTCGTCAAACTCCACGCGCACACTATTCAAAATCACACCAATCGCAAAAGAAACTCTCTCACCATCACCGTGACGTAGCGCGATATTTCGACGACCATGTTCTGTTTCAGACCATGACCTGAGGTTTTCACTGTATAAATCAGTGACCCGAAGTCAAAGCTCAATGAGAATATTTGTGGACAATCTTCCAAAATATGAAACATAACCCATCGCAGGGGTGCTTATCACTCACTACTTTTATGGCATTCTCACATCATGACCTAGTGAAACCGCTGGCTCCTAGCGCCATCCGCGACATTCAAAAACTTCGAATACGCCGCGTAACTGCTCATCACGCCACTTTAGCTACCGCTACTATCAGACCTGCGAGTCTTGCCCCAAGCCGCCCTCACCCTAAAAACTACTCCGCATCAAAGCGTTCATTCCTAACGGACGGAGGGCGTGATTGCAAACCAATTGCTTCAAGACGATAACAAGTTGGATCTGTTTTGGAAGTTGAGATCACTCCCCGATGCGCGCGTCAGCTCGGTAGTCCCTTCTCCCCATCACTCCATACCCGACCGGCATACACGGGATTGACCAAGTTATCTACCGACAGAATCGACTCAACCTGCTCTTGCGTCATCAATTCCTTTTCCACAATAAGCTCAGCGACGTTTTTCCCTGTCCTAGCCGCCTCCCGACCAATAAGGTCTCCATTTCGGTGGCCGATGATCTCATTAAAATACGTAATAATTCCGATAGAGTTGAGAACCTGCTGGCGACAAACATCCTCATTGGCGGTGATTCCAGAAATACAATTGCGAGCCAACGTTTTTGTCGCATTTTCCATAAGTGACATCGACTCATAGATTGCTTGTGCAATCACCGGTTCCATCACGTTGAGTTGCAATTGTCCGGCCTCCGCGGCAAGCGCAATACACACATCATTGCCAATCACCTTAAAACAGACCTGATTGACGACCTCAGGTATTACGGGATTGACCTTGGCTGGCATAATCGACGAACCCGCTTGACGTGCCGGTAGCGAAATCTCGCCCAAGCCAGCGCGTGGCCCGGACGACAGCAGACGCAGATCATTACAGATCTTCGATAGTTTTCCGGCCAGACGCTTCAGTGCCGCATGCACGAGCACCAATGCGCCAGTATCCGACGTGGCTTCCACCAAATGCTTGGCCGGTTTAACAGGCAGACCAGTTACATCTGCGAGTTCTGTGCAAGCAATCGAAGCATAGCCATCAGGGGTATTCAGTTTAGTGCCAATGGCTGTCGCACCAAGATTAACTTCCAGCAGATTCTCCGCTGCGCGCTCAATAATGCGCATATCTTCAGCCAAAGTGACAGCAAACCCAGAAAACTCCTGCCCCAGCGTCATGGGAACTGCATCCTGTAACTGAGTGCGCCCCATCTTCAAGATACTGTCAAACTCTTTCCCTTTAGCGTCGAGAGCAGCAATCAATTCTTCGACACAAACCGTCAGCTCTTTCAGTTCTCCGTACACCGCAAGACGGAATCCTGTTGGGTATGCGTCATTTGTCGACTGGGATTTATTGACGTCATCATTGGGATGAATCAGATGGTAATCGCCCTTATTTGCCCCAATCATTTCGAGGGCGAGATTGGCTATTACTTCATTAGTATTCATATTCACGGATGTGCCTGCGCCTCCCTGAAACACATCCGTCGGAAACTGATCCATACATGCACCCTCATCAAGGATGCGATCACAGGCAGCTTCGATGGCATCCGCTATGTCACGCGGCAACACCTTGAGGCGACGGTTAGCCCGAGCGCTCGCCTTCTTCACTTGAACCATTCCTCGAACAAAAGTCGGGAAGTCGTCGATTCTGCGGCCGGAAATCGGGAAGTTCTCAATAGCTCGTAGCGTATGGATTCCCCAGTAAACATCTGCAGGAACTTCACGGGATCCGAGCAAATCAACTTCGGTGCGGGTTTCCATCTCTATTGTCTTTCTTAGCGGGACAGTTTGTCCCAGAATAGCGTTTTTTATTCTCCGGTGCCGTTTGCGTTCACGGCTCTCTCATACCCATTGCCGTTTGCGCAGGTAAGCTCTCTCATGCATTACGAAGACTTCGGCGCGTACGCCCTCTCACGCATCACAGCGGCCACGGCGCGCAAAGGAATTCCCGCCGGACAGACCTCCGCGCATTCACCGTAAAGAGAACACGGCCCAAAAAACTGCTCCATCGCGGCCGTCATCGTACGGGCACGATCACGTCGTTGCCGGGCGGGGATTGTCAGTTGAGATAGATGAGAGAGCTTTGCGCCGGTAAAGAGATTGGCAGCACCGTTTGGGCAGGCGACAACGCAGGCACCGCATCCGATACAGGCGGCCATATCGAGCGCTGATTCAGCAACATCGTGGGTATTACCCACCGTGTCAGCATCTGGCGCCGTGCCGGTATCAGTGTCGGAATAGGCGCCGGCAAGGATAATCGCGTCGAGGGCCGAACGATCGACCATGAGATCTTTAAGCACGGGGAACTGACTCGCGCGAAGTGGTTCGATCGTCACCGTTTCTCCATCCCGACGTTGTCCAACGCGTTGATGGCAGGCGGGAGTATTCGGCTTATCCCCGTGGGCTCTCCCATTAATGACGAGGCCGCAAGAACCGCAAATTCCCTCCCGGCAATCAGAATCAAATGCAACAGGCTCCTGGCCATTTCGTAGACGCTGCGCGTTCAAATGGTCAAGTAACTCCAACCAGGACATGTTCGGATCCGCATCAACCTGGTAGGTGCGAAATGTTCCGGCCGAGGTCGGCGTTTCTTGACGCCATATCTTTAATACAAGTTTCACGTGTAGCTCCTTGTTGCCGGCTCGACGGCCTCAAAAGCCAAAGGCTCACGGTAGTCAACGAACTCTGGTTCGTCCTCCCACCCCCGTGTCATCCAGGCGGTCGTATGCATCCATTTATCATCCCGGCGCATAGCCTCTCCATCGAGCGAGTACTCTTCGCGATAGTGGGCTCCGCACGACTCCTCCCGGTGGAGGGCGTCTACGCACATCGTTTGCGCAAGCTGGAGATAGTCTTCGACGCGCAAAGCGACTTCTAAATCTTGGTTCACTCTCTCTGCTTCGCCAGTGACTCGGAGGTTTGCCAGATAGTCACTGCGCAACTGATCTACTTCCTCAATTCCATGAGTGAGCCTTTCGGCATTGCGCGAAACTCCGCAGTGCGAATACATCAGTGAGCCTAGACAGCGGTGGATTTCCTCGGCGGGAGTATCGCCACTCGCCCTCATCAGTCGCTGAATTCTTTCGCCCGCATCAGCCAACGTCGACTGCGCGGCAGACGATGCCGCGTCCGGACGTCGCTGACCGAGGATTCCCGCGAGGTAATCGGGAACGACATTCGGTATGACGAACCATCCGTCAACGCAGGCGGACAGTAGGGAATTAGCTCCCAGACGGTTCGCACCGTGGTAGGCATAAGATGCTTCGCCCGCAACAAAGAGCCCAGGAATCGTGCTCATGAGGTTGTAATCAACCCAGAGACCACCCATCGTGAAATGAGCTCCCGGCGCGATCCGCATCGGCGTTTCACGTGGATCCTCACCGGTTGCATCCACGTACATATCGAATAGGTTTCCGTACCGCTCATTTAAAATATCGACTCCTAGCCGCTCTATGGCATCACTGAAGTCAAGATTGACAGCATTCTTCATCGGGCCCACACCGTGCCCGGCCTCAATCTGTTCGCGGGCAGCACGAGATGCAACATCGCGAGGAGTGAGGTTTCCAAACGCCGGATATTTACGTTCGAGATAGTAGTCGCGTTCATCCTCTGGAATATCATTGGCGGCTCTGTCATCCCCCGCTTGTGCCGGAACCCAAATCCGACCGTCGTTGCGTAAAGACTCGCTCATCAGCGTCGTCTTCGACTGCCACGGAGTTTGGATCGGAAGAGCCGTCGGGTGGAACTGAATGAAAGATGTATTCGCGATTGCGGCACCGCGCAGATGTGCTCGCCAGGCCGCAGATGCATTCGAATTCTTCGCGAGTGTCGAATACCTGTAGACGTTACCGTACCCACCTGTCGCAAGAATTACTGCATCTGCCGTCAGTGCGGTTAGCTGCCCCGTCACAAGGTTTCGGACCACAACGCCGACCGCTCGACCATCCTCCACGATCAAATCGAGCATTTCGTGTCGGATCCATAAATCGACGCGCCCCGACCTGACTTGCCGCATAAGCGATTGGGAGGCCGCTATCTGGAGCTGCTGGCCCGTTTGTCCACGCGAATAGAAGGTGCGCGAGACCTGCACACCACCAAAGGAACGATTCGCGAGAGAGCCTCCGTATTCGCGTGCAAATGGAACACCCTGAGCATTCAAATGGTCGATAACTCGTGAAGACTCTTCCGCCAGTCGCCATGCCTCTGCCTCACGCGCGCGGAAATCACCGCCTTTTACGGTGTCCACGACAAAGCGATATAAACCGTCTCCGTCAACCCGTTTGCCGCGCGCCGCGTTGATACCGCCCTGGGCGGCAACGGAATGTGCCCGTCGCGGGGAGTCATGATAGGTCACCGCCGTGACTTGATAGCCCAATTCCGCTAATGAGGACGCCGCCCCAGCACCCGCTAAACCGGTGCCAACAACAATAATTCGGAACTTACGACGATTCGAAGGGGATACCAGACGCAACCGCTGCTTGTGCTCATTCCATCGCTGATCCGGCGCGACGCCCTCCGGAATTCGTGATGAGAGAGTGTTGCCTCGAGTGATCTTCACCTAAACCACCCCCAGATGTGCCGATAGAACAACGGCGGAATCGCCAACAAGAATGAGCAGAGCGAGAATATAGCCGACAATGCGTGCGCTTACTCGAAGCCTCTGCGATGTTGCTCCCAAGTCATTAACCGCCAGTTGAATCCCATGTGCCACGTGCAATGCAACGGCAATAAGAACGGTTAAGTACAGGATCGCCATTACCGGGCGATCAAGTGAGGCAACGAGATTTGCCGCCGCGTGGAATTGCGGATCCGGATGTTGAAATTCCACCGGAGCTACCAGGCGTCCAATCGTCAGGTCGAGGATATGAATCACCACAAATGCCAATATGACTAGGCCGGTTGGAAGCATCAGCTTTGCTAACCAGCCATCGACACCGCGGGGGCGCCCTCCTGCACTATTGCGGCGCGAACGCATCCATACGACCAGTGCCGCCCACACGTGGGCCGCCAGGCAGAGCCCAAGAGTGAGCCGTGCGATCCACAGTAATCCCTCATAAGGAAGTAGTGGATACAGGACTTCGCGCAACCATTGTGAGTACGCGTTGAAAGCGGTGTGAGAACTAAAGATTTTCAAGTTGCCGAGCATATGTATCAGGACAAAAGCTGCCATGATAATGCCCGTAACCGACATGGTTGCCTTCAGCACCCAGTTCGACGGACGAGGCGGTGATGTGTCGCGTGGACTCCAGACGCGACCGTGGATGGTCATCGTATCCTCCAACGCTAGGGAGAGCTCTCACTACTCAGCTTATCCCGTGCTTGAAGAGGTTTTATGGGACCGAACGACCACAAAAAGGTCGCTAAGCGTCATCGTTTTTTCGATTTCTGCATCCGGAATTTCGATGCTGAGTTCTTGCTCGATCTCAGCAATCACGGCGTAGAGGCCAATGTTGTCGAGGTCAAAATCAGTTCGAAGAGTGAGCTGTGGGGAGAACTTTTCGGCAGGAACCGATGTTTCGTTAAGGAGGGCGGCGACAACGGCCTCCTCGACGTCATCCGGTTCTCCCCCACTTTCAAGGCTCTCCTTTGACTTTTCCCCTTCATTGCGGGTTTCGACGATTTCGATGTCTGATTCGCCATCTGGTTTGAGGGTTGCGAGATCATCATCAGGTAGCTCCATTCCAAGCATCTCCGCAATCGAAATTCCCACGGCTCTCCCTTGTATTTGTTTCTTTGTGCCCGCCTCGAAATACCGGTATCTGTACCGCATCATCTCACGAATACCGACGGCTCACTCATTCAATTACTGCCGTGTATAACGCCCTGGGTTCACATCTAAAAGCCTTCATGGCGCCGCTCAAAGGGTATGAGAGAGCCTACAGCAGGGTGTCCCACCGCATGGGAGAGCCTTGCTAATGCACCAAGAAAGCTTGAGAGAGCCTACAGCAGGATGCCCCGCCGCATGAGAGAGCCGTGCTACCGCGCCGAAAAAGCAAGGGAGAGCCCTGGTGTAAGAATGGAAAAGTATGAGAGAGGGGTGGTTAGTTCAAACGGCGGCGCGCGGCCCTACAGGTAGGCTCTCCTTAAGGCTCTTCATGAGCCTCCTTTAGCCAACTCGATGGAGCCACCGCACCGGCACGCCCGCGCCCGCATATCGGAACGGCTCTAATTCGTCATCCCACGCCTGACCAATCGCTTTGTCGAGTTCATGCCTCAGCTCAGATAAGTCGGACGCAGATGCGAGTGCCGCTCGAATGCGATCTTCTGGCACGAGCATATTTCCGGAGGCATCCATGGGGGCGTAGAAGATGCCGAGATCCGGAGTGTGACACCAACGCCCGCCCTCCGTACTGGCGGTTGGCTCTTCCGTAATCTCGTAGCGTAAATGCTCCCAGCCTCGAAGGGCAGACGCGAAACGGGCACCGGTTCCAACCGTGCCAACCCATGATAGTTCGGTCCGCATCATCCCCGGTGCCGCGGGTTGCGCAGACCATTCCAGGCGCACGTCATGGTCGAGAACTGCCGTAGCACTCCATTCAAGGTGCGGGCATAGCGCGGGTGGCGCTGAGTGCACGAAAAGTACACCGCGGGTATGTGTCCCGGTCATTATGTGCCTCCATTCAGTGTGAGGGTCGTCTTCCCCTACGTCCTCTTCACTGATTTTGAGGTGCCGGAACGGCGGTGTCTGCACTTTCATTGTGCCGCAATAGCGGCAAAAAAGCTAGATTACGCGACTACAGAAGATTCCTTACCTCTTTCATGGCCTTACGCCGAGTCGCTCGATCAAGCCTATCAAGGTAGAGCATTCCTTCAAGATGGTCCGTTTCGTGCTGCAGACAACGTGCCATCAGTTCTTCACCTTCGACAACGATTTCTTTCCCATCGAGATTAATTCCCTCAACTCGCGCATACCATGCGCGTTCAGTGGGGAACCACAGGCCGGGAACCGATAGGCATCCTTCGTCACCATCTTGGAACTCGTCTTTCGACACGTCCACAAGTCGTGGATTGAGGACGTATCCAATTTCGCCCTCGATATTCCACGAGAAGGCACGCAGTCCCACGCCGATCTGATTAGCTGCAAGGCCCGCGCGGCCCTCTTGATCGACGTTTTCTAGCAGGTCTTCAACCAAGTTTTTAACGCGGTCATCGATGTCAGTGATCCAGTCGCATGGCGTGCGTAACACCGGGTCTCCGATGACGCGAATATCCCGCTGTGTCATTGATTTGACTCCCTGTTGGCTTCCAAAATAGTTGCAATTTCTTCAATGGCTTTGTCAACGGGGAGGTCGTGCGAGGTTCCGTTTCTCCGATCGCGTAGCTCAACAACTCCGTCACGCAGCCCACGTCCCACCACCAGGACGTATGGCATTCCAAGTAGTTCAGTATCCGCGAATTTGACACCCGCTGATACCTTTGGACGATCGTCGTAGAGCACGTCAAAGCCGGCATCCGATACAGCTTGTGCAATGCGATTAGCTGTCGAATAAATCTCATCTCCCTTTCCTGCCGCAATGACGTGCAGGTGGAAGGGCGCAACAATCATGGGCCACGACAGCCCCTTGTCGTCATGATGACTTTCCGCCATAGCCGCGAGGACTCGCGAGACTCCAACCCCGTAGGATCCCATGGTGACAACCTGGGTTTTGCCATTCTGATCGAGAACCTTCAGATCGAGAGCTTGCGCGTATTTGCGTCCCAGTTGGAAAATGTGACCAATTTCGATGCCGCGAGCAAGTTCAAGCGGCCCCGAACCGTCCGGAGCGGGATCTCCTTCGCGAATTTCCGCGGCTTCGATGGTCCCATCGGCAGTAAAGTCGCGCCCCATCACAAGGTTGTAGACGTGGTGATCCTGCTTGTTTCCGCCTGCGATCCAAGCGGTTCCATCGACGATCCGCGGGTCGAGCAAAAGCCGGATAGATCCGTGCGGATTGCCTTCCTCATCGTAGGTGCGCTGATCCGAATTGGGCCCACACGCTTGAGGCCCCAGGAATCCGGGAACGAGTTCTGGGTGGTCGGCGAGGTCGTCCTCTGTCGCGATCTCTACTTCGGCGGGGGCGAGGGCGGCCTCCAAACGTTTCATATCGACATCACGATCACCGGGGATGCCAATGTTGACGACTTCTTTTTCACCGTCGGGGTGAGTGAGCGTGACGACGAAGCTCTTGAGCGTATCCGCGGCTTCCCAGGGACGATCCTCGCGCGGGTACTTTTCATTAGAGAGGGCAACCAGATCTGCTATGGTTCCCGCATCTGGTGTGTATCGCAATTCGCTGGCAGGGACATCTGTTGCATCAACCGGTTCGGGGGCCGGTGTAACCACGGCCTCGGCATTGGCGGTATATCCGCCGGGTGAGCGCACAAAAGTGTCCTCCCCAATTGCACACGGGTGCAAAAACTCTTCGGAACGAGAGCCGCCCATGGCTCCGGACATAGCTTCGCAAATGACGTAAGGCAGTCCGAGTCGTTCGAAAATCCGTTGATAGGCCTGCCGCTGGAGTTCATAGGAACGATCGAGACCTTCGTCGTCGATATCAAAGCTGTAGGCATCTTTCATCACGAACTCGCGACCGCGAATGAGGCCGGCGCGTGGACGGGCCTCATCTCGGTACTTCGTTTGAATCTGATACAGCGCTAACGGCAGATCCTTATAGGACGAGTACATGTCTTTGACGAGGAGCGTGAACATCTCTTCGTGGGTGGGCGCAAGCAGGTAATCGGCCTGTTTTCGGTCTTTTAATGTGAATAACGTGGGACCGTATTCTTCCCACCGATTCGTCTTTTGATATGGCTCGGCGGGTAACAGGGCAGGAAAATGCACTTCCTGACACCCGATCGCATCCATTTCTTCGCGGACGATCCGTTCAACGCGTTTGAGGACGGCCAGGCCCAGCGGCAGCCATGAGTAGATGCCGGGTGCCGTGCGGCGAATGTAGCCTGCCCGCACTAGGAGTTTATGGCTGGCGACCTCGGCGTCGGCGGGATCTTCGCGTAGCGTTCGGACAAAATAGTTCGTCATGTATTTCAACACGTGTCCCAGCCTAGTGTTTTCGCGCTAAAAGTGGAAACGAATGGACTCTCGACCTCACTTTTTGGGGGCGATGAGCCGCGCGCGCGTGTCGAATACCGTTCGCGTGATGAGGGCGAGCACAGTGATGACGGTCATGGCGACCGAGGTAAAGATGCCGACCATAATAACCGCTTGATACGTAACTGCAATCAGCGGTGGCGTCCCAGATAGTACCTGACCCGTCATCATTCCGGGAAGGAATACGATTCCCATCGATAGCATCGACGTCATGGTTGGGGTGATGGCCGCTGTTAGCGCGCGTCGAACGACGGGGCGAATCGCGATGCGAGGTGTCGCCCCGTATATGAGTGCCTGTTCAATGTCGAGCCGATTTTCTTCAACTCCGACAGTGAGGTTTCGGATGGCGAGGTTGATTCCCGTCATAGAGTTGCCGGCGATCATACCGAATATGGGAATGACGTAGCGCGGGTCCCACCAGTTATCGACCTGCATGATGCCGATGACGAAGATCAGCATGGCGAACAGCGTGCCGAGTATGAGAGAGCCTGCGACCAGAATCTTCATTTTTGTTGTGAGTGAGCCTTTATGTTGACCAAAAACAGTCAGCACAGCAAAAGCTTCCATGACGGTCAAAATAAGGAGAGTCCACCAGGGCGAATTCGCGGAAAAGAGGAATTCGAGCACGAAACCGACCGCGATGAGCTGCGCGGTCATGCGAATACCCGCCCACAGTATCGCCACGCCATCTCGTTTCGTCAGCCATTGCACTGCACCGGCAATAACAACGACGATCAGGGCCGCAATAATCATGCCGGAGGTCGGAATGTGGACGATGTCATTCATGAATCCTCCGAAGGCTCACCCACACCCACAGCCCCCGCCCCCGAAGGCTCACCCACACCCTCCGCATAAGACTGACTCCCGGCATGAAAGAGCTTTCCATCCGCAAGGATGAGGTGATGATCAGCCAGATCGAGGAGACGTTCGTCGTGGATAACAAGGATTACATCGGCGCCAAGATTTCGCAGTTGACGAAGGAGAGTGGTGAGGAAGGTACGCGCTCCGACCTCGTCGAGAGCGGCGGTCGGCTCATCTAGCAGAGCAAGTTGCGGTCGAGCAAGGGTGAGCCGTGCGGCGGCGAGGCGCTGCTGCTCCCCACCGGAGAGTGTGCGCACCTCGGTGTCGAGTCCGTGAATAAAACCGAGAGCCTTGAGTGCACCGCGCATCATATCGTCGGTGGGCGGCTTTTCATTGCGCCAGGCCCCAAGTATGCCTAAAGACTCTCTCACGGTTGCCTGGCCAACCCACGGACTTTGTGTCATGAGGATGACGCGACGACGGTGCGCTACTGGATTGAGAGAGTCCAGACGGTGACCGTGCACCTCGATATGACCGGCATCGGGGTCGGCGAACCCTGCGATCATACGCAAAATGGTGCTTTTTCCACTACCGGAAGCACCGGTGATCGCCGTAATGCCGGGTTTGATGGCCGTATTGGCTGTGAACAGGTCCCGTACCGCGACGTTGTTGAGCGACGCGATTGGGCCTGCTGCCGGTCTCACGCGATCACATCAACTTCCCCGGAGCCTTCTTCCAATCCCATATCTTCTGCGATTTGCAGGGCGTGTTCGATGAGAGTTTCGACGATTTGATCTTCGGGTACGGTGGCGACAACTTTGCCTTTAATGAAGATTTGGCCTTTGCCGTTACCGGAGGCAACTCCCAGGTCGGCTTCACGAGCTTCGCCGGGGCCGTTGACTACGCATCCCATAACAGCGACTCGCAATGGCACCGTGAGGTCTTTGAGTCCTTCGGTCACTTCATCAGCGAGGGTATACACATCGACCTGCGCGCGACCGCACGATGGGCATGACACGATTTCGAGGGTACGCTCACGCAAACCGAGTGACTGCAGTATCTCGATGCCGACTTTGACTTCTTCCACCGGGGGTGCTGACAGTGATACCCGAATGGTGTCCCCGATTCCTTGCCGCAGGAGGGCGCCAAATGCGGTCGCGGATTTAATCGTCCCCTGAAACTGAGGGCCCGCTTCGGTTACTCCCAGATGCAGTGGCCAGTCCCCATTTTCAGCGAGAATTTCATACGCGCGGATCATCACGACGGGATCATGGTGTTTAACCGAAATTTTAAAGTCGTGGAAGTCGTGTTCCTCAAAGAGCGAGGCTTCCCACATGGCGGATTCCGCAAGAGCTTCGGGTGTTGCTTTACCGTATTTTTTCAGCAGTCGCGGGTCGAGTGATCCTGCATTGACGCCGATGCGTAGAGAGACTCCGTGGTCGGCGGCCGCTTTGGTAATGTCTTTTACCTGATCGTCGAACTTGCGAATATTACCGGGGTTGACGCGAACCGCTGCGCATCCGCCCTCAATCGCTTTAAATACGTAACGCGGCTGGAAGTGAATGTCAGCTATGACGGGGATTGTCGATTGTTTTGCGATGATGGGAAGAGCTTCCGCATCATCCGCGGAGGGGCAGGCGACGCGCACGATATCGCATCCCGCTGCAGTGAGTTCGGCAATTTGCTGAAGCGTTCCGCCGATGTCGGTGGTTTTAGTAGTCGTCATCGACTGAACCGAAATGGGCGAGCCTCCGCCCACGGGCACGTCGCCTACGTGAATGAGGCGGGTTTTCTTCCGCGGGAAAGGGGCTTGCTTTATTTCTGGCATTCCAAGTGCAATTTGAGTCACCGTGACATTATCTCCCACTTTGTCGACATTCGTGTGTTCGCAGGTGTCTTATTCACCACGTTATAACAAGTGGATTGGATTGACGATATCTGCGATGACGAGCACAACGGTCATGACGAGAAGGAGACTCACCATCGCATACGTCAACGGCATGAGTCGCGCGGTATCTGCTGCACCAGGATCGCGTCTGTTCAGCAGGCGATTAAAGGTGCGGCGCGCCCCCTCCCACAACGCACCGGCAACGTGACCGCCGTCGAGAGGTGGGAGCGGAATGAGGTTGAAGACGAATAGCGCCATGTTGAGAGATGCCCACAGCGATAGGAGGAGGGCGATACGGTCAAGCACACTGATTTGTGGTGCGCCCGCTGCGGGCGGTGTCTGCGAAGAGACCTCACCGGCAATACGACCAACCCCGACAACGGATAGGACCGAGTTCGGATCTCTGGGCTCTCCCTTAATGAGTTGAGCTCCCGTATCCCATACGGCTTTGGGCAACACCATCACGATAGAGGCCGTTCCGGTAAAAGTTTTCCAGGAGATATCGGCGACATCTCGAGGCGTACCCGGCACACGTTCAACAGCGGAGATGATGCCGGCTTTGGGGCTTCCGGCGATCAGAGTCGGGGTGACCGTGAATGTGTGAGGTGTTCCGTCCCGTTCGACGACCACCTCAACCGGTTGCGTACCACCCGTATCGATAGCGCTAACGACCTCTTCCCAGGAGGTAACGGAGGCGCCGTTCCACGATGTAATGGTGTCTCCATCACGCAGTCCCGCTTCATGAGCCGGTGATGCGGGATGCTCCTTCGAGCAGGTGGTGGTATCTGTACCAATGCACGCGGGCACGGCTTCGAGGGTGGTGGTCGGCTGATTGAATCCGATGCCGAGCACAATGACGGCAAAAATCACGATCGACATGAGCAGGTTAACGACGGGGCCACCGAGCATAACCGTGAGCTTTTGGGGTACCGACAGCGTGTAAAACGCCTGCTGTTCGCGCCCTTCGGGAAGTTCTTCAGCCGAGGCTTGTCGTGCCTCTTCGGCAAGAGTGAGCCTTCCTTTGCGGTTACGGGTTGGCACGCCCTGGCGGGCCGGCGGAAACATTCCGGCGAGCCGCACATAGCCTCCCAATAGGACTGCTTTAATGCCGTATTCGGTATCTCCGACCGTGCGGGAAAAGAGCGTGGGGCCGAACCCAATCATGTACTGGGGCACGTAGACACCGAACTTTTTAGCGGGAATCATATGCCCAAGTTCGTGCAGTGCCACCGAAATCATGAGGGCGACGATGGTCGCGATAATGCCGATGATATAGCTCATCAGTTAGCTCCAATGCGTTGGGAGGCCTCCGCAACCGCCCATTCTTGCACCGCCAAGATATCTTCCAAAGACGGCTCTGCAACACCTTCGTGTTGCTCAACAACCGCCGCAACCGTGTCAACAATTGCCAGGTACGGAAGCTCTTGGCGCAAAAATGCATCGACGCATACTTCATTGGCGGCATTCATCACGGTCGGATGCGTATCGGAGGCCGCCACCGCCTCGCGGGCAAGAGAGAGCGCAGGGAAGGTCACGTCGTCCACGGGCTCAAAATCCCAGCTCGTTGGCTGATCCCACACGCACGGCGGTTCGATATCTTCCCACCGCTCGGGCCATGATAGTGACAGCGCAATTGGCAGGTGCATATCCGGAGGTGAGGCCTGCGCAATCGTTGCTCCATCAATAAACGTCACCATGGAATGCACGATGGATTGCGGGTGAACGACGGCGTCGATACGGTCCGGTGCGATATCAAATAGAACGTGGGCTTCAATCAGCTCCAGCCCTTTATTCATGAGTGTGGACGAGTTAATGGTGACGACCGGCCCCATATCCCAGGTCGGATGCGCGAGTGCTTGGGAGGGCGTGATCGATCCGAGATCGGCGCGTGTTTTACCGCGGAATGGACCACCGGAGGCGGTGAGGACGAGACGTGAAACTTCGGAAGTTCCGGTGACGCGCGCGGCGGTCAACCCTCTCTCATGCCTACCGGAGGCCAGGCACTGCGCAATGGCAGAGTGTTCGGAATCGACGGGTACAACTTGCCCGGGACGCACGCAGGCGGCCCGCACAAGTGGCGCACCGACAACGAGCGATTCTTTATTAGCAAGGGCTAGCGTCGCCCCGGAAGCGAGCGCCGCTAGCGTCGGTTCCAACCCAACTCCGCCATTGATTCCGTTGAGTACGACACCTGTTTCATCCAACATTTCCGCTGCCTGAACGATAGCGCTCAGGCCGACACCTATCTCCACGTCGGCAGGATCTACTCCCCCGGTTCGTAGAGCATCCGTTATAGCTGCGGGATCCGCCTGAGCTACAGCAACAAAGCGCGGTCGAAACTGTGCTACTTGGTCTACCAGTAGCGGTAGATTCGATCCGCCGGCGGCCAGTGCAACAACTCGCATACGACCGGGGTGGGAGGCGACAATATCAAGCGCCTGAGTACCGATCGATCCTGTCGAGCCGAGAATAACGAGGTCACGACACATGCTGATTATTCCACTGCGAGAAGAATTTCGATGACGCGCGCCAAATAGGCGTCAACCGTTCCTTCAATATACGCTTCTTCGCCCTTGGCGGGGCTGAAGGTCAGGCGTCTGACTTCACCGGCGGTAATCGTTTCCTCATCATCAAAGAATTTTGCGAGCCGATCGAGAAACGCGTCAACTTCGGAAATTTTATAGCCAACTGTTTTCTTATCGGGATGCGCGAAACGCTCTGTTTCTGGGCGTAGCAGACGCGGGTAAAGCGTGGTTGCACGATCGGCAACATGATTGAGCCAAGCTTCCTCCCCGTTCATCGCCACATGGTTGGCGCGATCACGGGTGACAAATGCGCCTTCGAGGCGATCGAGGGCGGCATCGACGGGAACCGGGTCGTAGCCCCCGCGTTTGAGCGGGAACATGGCTCGGCGTACTTCTTCGGAGGAAAACTCATTGGCAGGTAATCCACCTTCATATGCGTCGCGCGCCCGGGTAAAGAACTCGTCTACGCGCTCGGGGTGGTATCCCTTTTTGTAGAAAGGTTGAGTTGGAAAATTACTCATCTGTCGTTCCCTCTTCTTTCGCAGCGGTCGTAGCCAACTGGCCGCATGCGCCATCGATGTCTGATCCACGTGTATCACGAATTGTCGTATTGATGCCGTTGCGACGCAAGGTGTCGACAAATTCGCGTTGCGCACGCGCTGTCGACGCCGTCCATATTGAACCGGGAGTGGGATTAAGTGGAATTGGGTTCACGTGCACCCACCCTTTTCCTCGAGCGTTCAGTTCATCGGCAAGGAGTTGTGCCCGCCACGGATGGTCGTTCATGTCTTTAATCAGAGCGTACTCAATGGAGACCCGTCGTCCACTGGCGACAAAGTAGCGTCGCGCCGCGTCGAGCAGTTCCCCCACCTTCCATCGTGAGTTGATGGGGATGAGCTCATCTCGCAACTCATCGTCGGGAGCGTGGAGGGACACCGCCAGTGTCACCGGTAGCCCCAGGGCGGCCAGTTTATCGATGGCGGGAACGAGGCCGACAGTGGACACTGTAATATTTCGGGCCGACAGTCCAAAGCCAGCGGGTGGCTCGTCAATCATCCGCCGCAGAGAGTGCGTGATGGCACGGTAATTCGCCAAAGGCTCTCCCATTCCCATAAACACAATATTCGTCAACCGTGTAGGTCCACCGGCTAGTTCGCCGTCACGGCATGCTTTAGCAGCTAGCCGCACCTGTTCAATGATTTCTGCCGTCGACAGATTGCGCGTCAGCCCCATTTGTCCGGTGGCGCAAAACGGGCATGCCATACCGCATCCCGCCTGACTGGAAATACAGAGGGTGGTGCGGTTGGGATAGCGCATGAGGACGGATTCAACGCGCGCTCCGTCATAGAGCTGCCACAGGTGTTTAATCGTCATGCCGTCATCAGCTGTCAGCGTGCGAACGGCGGTGACCAGCGAAGGCATGAGGGTATCGCGCACATCTTCCACCATCGAGGTAGGCACATCCGTCATCTGTGCGGGGTCGGCCTCGAAATGACGAAAATAGTGCCGCGACAGCTGATCGGCGCGGAAGGCGGGCAGACCTGCTTCGGTCAGCACCCGTTTACGCTCAGTTAGGTCCAAATCCGCTAGGTGCGAGGGCGCTTTGCCGCGTCTTTTAGCTGAAAAAGATAGGACCGGACGAGCATCAGCGCTAGCGGCGCCCTCGGGAGGTTGGTCGGTCGGCATGACCTGTCGCCCACCCCGACGCAATGACGATGAATGTTTTACCACGGTAGCGCCACCCGCATAATCAAATACGCGGCGGGAGCAACCATGAGAAGAGAGTCCATACGGTCCATCAATCCGCCGTGTCCGGGGAGGATATTTGACATGTCTTTAAGCCCCACATCCCGTTTAATTAGTGATTCTACGAGGTCGCCTGTGGTTGCGGCCACCGTCGTCAAACACGCGAGAATAATGCCCCACCACCAGGTTCCGCCTAGCCACCATACTCCGCTAATCCCCACCGCCACAGATAACACCAGGGAGCCGGCAAACCCCTCCCAGGATTTCTTCGGCGAAATACGCGGGGCCATGGGGTGTTTCCCCAGGGTGATACCGGCCATCCAGCCGCCCAAATCATTGGCGACCGACAGCGCGATGTAGACAAAAACTGCCCACACCCCATGCGGAGACTTCAACAACAACAGCACAAATGAAGCCAATAACGGGACGTAAATGAGTACAAATATCGTCACCATAACGTCGTTAACAACGCGGTGACTCGGGGTGTCAATCAGTTTCCACACCGTCACTGCGAATACCGTGAGACACAGCGCACCGAGGGCCGCTTCCAATCCCAGCAGCCACGCTGATATGAGGATGCCGATGCCTCCCACCCATGCCGGTGCCAACGCAACCTGGTAGTCCTTACGCGCATAGGCGCCGGCCAGCTCCCACATGGCAACTACCGTCAGCACACATACCATGAGCACGAAAACCGGTCGCGACAAGAACAGCGCCGCAAGCGCGACAACCGCCATTGATACGCCTACCGCTATGGCGGCCGGTAGATTACGTCCCGCCCGCCCAGAAGATGGAAGTGGCTGATGATTCTGGGTGGGTCCCGGATGGATCAAATGTCGTAATTTCACAGTGAACTTCTCTAACGGTGCTAGACCGTCATCAAGTCATCTTCCTTCTCAGCAAGCAGTGCGTCGACTTTATCTACATAGGACTTGGTTAGCGCTTCAAGTTCCTTTTCAGCCCGTTCGACTTCATCTTCGCCGGCGTCGCCATCTTTCTTAATGCGGTCGAGTTCTTCCTTCGCTTTGCGTCGATCATTGCGGATCGAAATTCGTCCCTCTTCCGCCCGTTGGCGAGCTTGTTTCACGTAGTCCTTTCGGCGCTCTTCAGTTAAAGCCGGAAGGGTACACCGAATAACGTTGCCATCATCGGTGGGGTTAATGCCGAGATCAGCATCGCGAATCGCCTTGATGATCTCCTGTACCGCGCCGCGATCATACGGGCTGATCAGTACCATTCGAGCTTCGGGAATCTGAATCGATGCCAGCTGTTGAAGCGGAGTGGCAGCTCCGTAGTATTCCACCAGTAGAGAGTTGAACATTTCTGGATTAGCGCGACCCGTGCGAATATTGCCGAACTCTTTGCGAGTCGCTGTAACAGCCTTCTCCATGCCGTCTTCGGCAGTGAGTAGTGCGTCCTCAATCATTATTAGTCTCCTCTGTTTGATTCGATGTCGACACCAACGTGCCGATCTTGTCCCCGAGAAGAGCCGCCGTCACGTTGCCGGGTTCATTCATACCGAAAACCCGCATATTCAAATGATTATCTTGACACAGCGAAAACGCCGCCGCATCGACGACTCGAAGCCCACGCACGAGCGCATCCGCGTAGGTAATGAAGTCGATTTTCTGGGCATTGGGATTCTTATTCGGATCATCCGTGTAAATCCCGTCTACGCCATTTTTTGCCACCAGCACTTCAGAACAGCGCGTTTCCAAGGCTCTTTGCGCCGATACCGTATCCGTGGAAAAATACGGTAGCCCGGCGCCGGCACCGAATACGACTACGCGGCCCTTCTCCAAATGACGAATAGCTTTCAGGGGAACATAGGGTTCAGCCACCTGTCGCATGGTAATGGCCGACTGAACGCGCGTCGTGACGCCCTCCTGTTCCAAAAAATCTTGTAGCGCCAGGGCGTTCATGACCGTTCCCAGCATGCCCATATAGTCTGCCCGCGCTCGATCAAGACCGTGCTGAGATAACTGCGCGCCGCGGAAGAAGTTACCGCCTCCGACGACGATCGCAACCTGTATCCCCTGACGCACGGCCTCTGCAATCTCCCGCGCAATCGATGCGACCACCGTCGGGTCCAAACCTATTTTTCCGCCGCCAAAAACCTCGCCCGATAGTTTGAGTAGCACTCGCCGATTGCGTTTGCCAGTGTCAGTCATCTCATCTCCTGCTCTTTCGCGAACCGCCGTATCAGGCGCGCCCTCTCCCAATCGTACCCTCTCATCATGTCAGCTTGCGCAATTGTGGCCCCGCCTCTATCACCGAGACGGGGCCACTGATCACGTAATTAAGCGCCGACCTGAATGCGTTCGAAGGCCGTAACCTTCGCGTCTGCTTCCTTCAATACTGCGCCGACAGTCTTGGACGGATCACGAGCAAAATCCTGATCCACCAGACAATTTTCCTGGTAGAAAGAATTCAAACGCCCTTCGACGATCTTCGGAACAATTTTCTCCGGCTTGCCTTCGGATAGCGTGAGCTTGGTCAGTGTATCGCGTTCCTTCTCTAGCACGTCGGCTGGGATGGAATCACGGTCGAGGAAGTCCGGCTGGAAGGCGGCAACATGCATCGCAATATCGCGAGCCACCTGGGCACCAGCCTGATCCGTTGCCACCAGCACGCCGACCTGCGCGGGCAGATCAGCGGAGGTCTGGTGCAGGTAGAGCGCTACGTTTTCGCCCTCCACGCGCACAACGCGGCGTACCTCAATCTTTTCGCCAATCATGGCGGCCATTGAATTCACGAGATCCGACACCGTGCCGTCTTCGGCCTTGGCTGCCAAAAGCGTATCGGTATCGGTAGCTTTTGACTCGATAGCGGCTTCCAGAACCTGGTCAGCAAAAGCAATGAACTTATCATTCTTCGCTACAAAATCGGTTTCGGAGTTCACTTCAACCATGACTCCCACGGTGGCATCGATTACGCGACCGGCAATCAATCCGGCGGAGGCCGTACGACCCTCACGCTTTGACAGCGACTTCAGACCGGAGAGACGAATAATCTCCAAAGCCTTTTCCTGGTTGCCGTCGGCCTCGTCCAAAGCCTTTTTAACATCCATCATGCCCGCGCCAGTTTTTTCACGCAGAGCCTTTACATCAGCGGCGGTGTAGTTCGCCATATTCTGTCCTATTCCCTCAAAGTATGTTGCTAGTGCGGCCGGTTATTTTTGCTCTTCAGCCGGCTCATCTGCAGCCGGTTTTTCTTCCGCTTCTTTTGCTTCTTCCGCTTCGGAGGTCTCATTTGCCGCCGGCTTTTCGTCCGTCTTTTCGGCGGGTTTTTCCGTAGCTTGTTCTTCTGCCTTCACCTCGGATTGTTCCTCCGCAGGCTTTTCCTCGGCAGAAGACGCCTTATTATCGGTTTGCTTCTGTTCGCCTTCTTCGGCCTGGGCCTCGGCATTTTCCAGTAATTCGCGCTCCCACTCCGCCATCGGTTCGGCAGCGACGTTCTCTTCCTGGCCGCTGCGCTGACGACGCTCGGTGCGGGCCAGAAGACCAGCTGCACAGGCGTCCGCGACTACGCGGGTCAACAGCGCGACGGCGCGAATTGCGTCGTCATTGCCCGGGATGCCGTATTCAACTTCATCGGGGTCGCAGTTGGTATCGAGGATGGCGATGACGGGAATGCCAAGTTTCTTGGCTTCGGCGATGGCCAGATGTTCCTTCTTGGTGTCTACGATCCACACGGCTGACGGAACCTTGTACATGTCGCGGATCCCACCGAGACTGCGCTCAAGCTTATCTTTTTCACGGCGCATCATAAGCAGTTCCTTCTTTGTGCGGCCAGATGATGCCACGTCATCGAAGTCGATCTGCTCAAGTTCTTTCATGCGCTGAATACGCTTTGAGACGGTTTGGAAGTTGGTCAGCATACCGCCGAGCCAACGGTGGTTAACGTAGGGCATTCCCACGCGCTGCGCCTGCTCTTCAACGGCTTCCTGCGCCTGCTTCTTGGTGCCGACAAAAAGAATATTGCCCCCGTGTGCCACGGTTTCTTTAACAAAGTCGTAGGCGACATCAATGTCAGCAACAGTTTGCTGCAGGTCGATAATGTAAATGCCGTTACGTTCGGTCAAGATGAAGCGTTTCATCTTCGGATTCCAACGCCTTGTCTGGTGTCCGAAGTGAACGCCACTTTCAAGGAGCTGACGCATTGTGACAATTGCCATGATGTGTCCTTCCGGTGCTCGCGCACCCAGGTTGGAGTAGGCCACCGCGGTAGCGCTACTCAAATTTCAGTTCTTATTGCCTTGCGGCCCTAGCGCCTTGGTGTCAGCGCCCTCTCCTGCCGGGAAGGGACTGGTGCTGACTATCCCCGACTGCCCAAGCAGTCGGAAAAGACGCGCGATAGTCACTTCTTATGAAGTGCCGCGTTGATTCTACCTGATCGCCCCGGTGGTGTGAATTCCAGTCGCTATCCACACCCACCGTTATCCACAGCAACAACCCAATCGTTATCCGTGGCTGTTTCTCGACTTTAACGTGAAGCTATGAAAGCAAAGAAAGCTCTGCTGGCATTGTTTATTGCCGTAATCGCTACCATGGCACCAGTCTCTGGCTGCATACCAGGACAACCAACCGTACCCAGTCGTTGCCCACCCGCCTCTTTAATGCAGTCAACATCAGCGGTAGCTTCCAGTGAATCATGGGATTCTCCCGTCCCTCTGCCACTGACTATCGGACGCAAATTCGACCCGCCCCACGTACGATGGCAGGCAGGACATCGAGGGGTTGATGTATGTCCGGGTGTGGGCACTGCCGTGCGCTCCCCGCGAGCGGGAACGGTCATATACGCTGGCCCTCTGGCTGGCCGGAACGTTATATCTATCCGTCATGGCGACGGATTACGAACCACATTTGAACCGGTCAAACCGCAGGTACAGAAAAATGATTTCGTGTCTCAAGGTAGTGTGGTGGGGATTTTGGAGGCCGGGCATGAAAAAGATTGCTTGCACTGGGGCGTAAAAGTGAACCGAGATCGGTATCTCAATCCCATCGTGTTGCTGTTTGGCGAACCCGTCCTCAAGCCCTGGGATGAGCCTGACGCATAATGGCCGATAGTCGCGCCGAATCCACATGCGTATATCGCTGGGTGGTGGCCAGCGAGGAGTGTCCCAGTAGGTCTTGTACTGCTCGCAGGTCGGCGCCTCCTTCGAGCATATGCGTAGCCGCGCAGTGGCGGAGCCCATGCGGGCTGAGGATCGGTACTCCCGCCAGTGCACAGGCTCGTTCCAGGCGTTGACGCACCGTGCGCGGATTGATGGGTTTTCCGCGAATTCCGAGGAAGAGGGCGTCCGCGGATTCTGCTGTCATCAGTTGCGGACGCCCACTGTCCAACCACGTTTCGACTGCTTGGGCAGCGGGCACTCCGTAGGGAACGACCCGTTGTTTATTACCTTTACCTTGCACCCGCATGGTGCGCTGAGTGCGGTCGAGGTCACCTACGCTCAGGGCAACGAGTTCTCCGACGCGGATTCCGGCAGCGTATAGGATTTCGAACATAGCCCAATCGCGTTGGTCTGCGGGATTTCCGTTGGCGGCGTTTTCGCGTAGCTGCTGAAAAAGCGCAGTGATTTGTTCTGTTGTCAGCGTACGCGGCAAATTCTGGTCAACGGGTGCACTGCGTAGTTTCAGGGTCGGATCGGTTTCGACAATTTTTTCGCGGGCAAGCCACTGTCCCAGTAACCGAACTGAGGCGGCGTATCGAGCCAAGCTGGCTCTCGACTCGCCGGCGCGTGCGCGACTTCCAAGCCAGGCGCGGAAGTTACGCGGTGTGAGATCCGCAGCTGCGAATTCATCGGTACCGAAGATGAAGCCAAGACAATCTGTTGCATCAGACCGGTAGGCTCTGACGGTGTGGTCGGAAAACCCCCGAGAATACGTCAGGTACTCCACCCACGAGTCAATGAGGGCTCGGGTGGATTCTGCGATGTCCACGATCTCCTCAGTTCTACTCATGCGCGTCTGATGTGCTCTCCGTCTATGCGGATCAGCCCTTTCACCGTCAGTGTAGCTAACTCGCTGGTTACTTCATGGCAGCTCAGCCCCGCGATGCGGGCGATTTTCACGGCGGTGGTGGCGGCTTTTGCAGGGAGGGCGTCCCAGATGCGTTTTTGCGTAGCGTTCAAGCTTCTCCAGGCTTCAGATCCGCCGGAGATATTCGGTTGGTCGAGGTCAAATAGGTGGGCTCCGACATCGTCAATGAGTTCACGTGCTTCGGTGGCACTCGAGATGAGGGTGGCTCCCTGACGAATGATGTGATGACATCCACTGGATGTTTGAGAGGTAATAGGCCCTGGGACGGCACCGACCGGACGGTTGAGATCAATGGCTCGGCGAATGGTGGCGAGAGCGCCAGATCTCGAATTTGCTTCCACCACGATGCAGGCGTGGGATAGTGCTGCGATGAGTCTGTTACGTGCCAGGAAGCGCCATCGTGCCGGCCTCCATAGCGGCGGTGATTCCGAGATAATGGCACCGTTTTCGATGATGTCATCAAACAGGTCGAGGTGGGCGATGGGATAGAGATTGGCCACTCCACCAGCCATCAAAGCTATGGTGCGTCCTTGGGTGAGGGCGCCGCGGTGGGCAGCAGCATCGATACCGAAGGCTCCGCCGGAAACGATATCTATTCCGTCGCGAGCCAATTCCCAAGCGAAATCCCGGGCAATACTGGTTCCCATAGCAGAGGCTGCTCGGGCTCCGACGATTCCTATACGAGGTGAGTCGCCGATAGTACCGCGAATCCATAGCGCCGGAGGTGTGCCCAATCCCAGGTCGTTGAGTTCCTTCGGCCAGTGGGGGTGCCCGGGATACAGAACGTGACCGTCGACTTTGGAGAGGATTTCTAGGTCCCGCTGCACGTTGAGAGAGTCGATGCGCGGCATCCATCGTTCAATAGCTCGAACCCACGGTCGCGGTTCTCCTTGCGCATTGACACGCAGTGCGCGTGGCAAGGCGGTGGGATCAGGATGGGCCAGAAGCCACTCGAGGGCTTCTGCAGCGCCGAGATGTTCGCGAAGGATAGCGGCCGCTTCATCTCCGGGTTCAACGATTGCACTCCAGGCGCAGGCAACATCGCGCGGATCGGTGAGGTCAATATGATGCATGGTCGGTTCCATTTCGGTATTGGAGAGCGGAAGTTAGGTCATTGAGCGTCATGGTGGCCTCACGCATATCCGCGATGGTGAGAGCTATGCGAAGCACTCTGTCGGCACCGCGCAAGCTGAGTACGCCATTATTAACGGCGTCGTTAAGGGTGTCGCTAATGACGGTGGGAAGCTCGGTGATTAAATCGCGGATGGCGGCCGACGGCGCATGCGCATTAAGCGACCAGGGGTGGTTTTCCCACCGGATCCGCGCTCGTTGACGGGCGACTTCCACGATGTCACGCGCCTGCGCAGAGGTATATGGAGGCGGTTCGGCAAGAGCTGCCGGAGTGGGAGTCTGCATCGTTACTTGAATATCGATGCGGTCCAGAAGCGGCCCGGATAAACGGTTGAGGTAGCGTCGTTGTTGGATGGAAGAACAGGTGCAGGATTTGCGTCGACTGATGGCGTGGCCACAGGGGCAGGGGTTGGTGGCGAGAACCAGTTGGAATCGCGCCGGGTATGTAAGATGCCCACGCGCCCGATGAATCGTGATATGCCCATTCTCGAGCGGTTGACGAAGACAATCGAGTACGGAGGGCGCGAATTCGGCAGATTCATCTAGAAAGAGCACTCCGGCATGGGCAAGTGAAACGGCTCCGGGGCTGGGTAAACCGCTTCCACCTCCAATAATGGAAGGCATCGTGGCATTATGGTGCGGCGCCTGTATGGGAGGTCTGCGAATAAGGCCTTGGTTTCGGCGATAGGTTCCGGCTAGGGAGTGAATTGCAGTGACGTCAATGGCGTCGTCATCTTCCAGGTCAGGCAAAATGGTGGGGAGTCTTTTAGCCAGCATGGTTTTTCCCGCCCCCGGTTCACCCATCATGAGCATATGATGCCCTCCGGCAGCTGCGATAATGAGTCCGTGAGCGGCAAAGCTCTGTCCCCGTACATCTGCGAGATCGGTGGGGATTTCTGCTGCCGCCAGCGGGAGTTGTTCGGCTACTGGTGATGCCTCAAGTGAGATATGGTCGGCGGGCATAGTTCCGCCCAGATCTTGCACTAGATCGCTCAGGTGTCGGTATCCGCGGACACTGATACCGGGCACGAGGGCGGCTTCAGCGGCGGCCTCCTGTGCGACAACAACATTGTGGATCCCGGCTTTGGCTGCTCCAATGACGGCCGGGAGTACACCGCGGACGGGACGCAGAGAACCATCGAGCCCTAGTTCGGCCATAAAAACAGTGTTGGCGGTGGATTCGGGTTTTAGTTGTCGGTGCGCGCAGAGCATTCCCACGGCAATGGCTAGGTCGAAAGCAGAGCCGTTCTTAGGGATTCCGGCCGGTGAAAGATTGATGGTAATGCGCCGTTCAAACCAGTCAACACCGCATGATTGCAGGGCGGCTCGAACGCGGTCACGGGCTTCGCGTACCGAGGCATCGGGAAGTCCCACAAGATTGAATGAAACGAGCCCGCGGCCTACGTGAGTTTCTACGGAAATGACGTGGGCGTCCAGTCCGGTCAGTGCCATCGCGAGGGTGCGCACCAGGATGGTATTCATGCAATTCCTCGTCGGTGTGTAATGGTGGCCTGATTACCACGGATATTCACCCCGATGGCGTCAATACGAACAGGGCGTTTATCCGCTTGTTCTTCGAGCCACATGGCGGCGGCTCTGCGTATGCGTTCGAATTTCTTCGCCGTAATGGATTCGAATGATCCGCCGGTTGCGCCAAAGCGACGAGTGCGCACTTCGACAAAGACCGTGGTCTGAGAATCGTCGACGGCGACGATATCGATTTCTGCGCCTTTGCGTCGGTAGTTGCGCTCAAGAATGGTCCACCCACTTCGGGTGAGGTGCTCGGTGGCGACGCGTTCTCCGAGTTGACCGAGTTGTTGACGAGTTTCCATGTGTGGCCTCCTGGTCACACGGTGACTCATCTTCGCTCGCTATTCGAATGTGATGCGAGGCGCTGTGGATAACTGTCCTATCAGCCCATTGTGGATTTCATGGTGTCCGCAGCCTGTTGTTTTAGGGAATGTCGAGTTCAGACTTGGCAAGTTCCTCGACATTAATATCCTTAAATGTCATGATTCGCACGGATTTAATGAAGCGAGATGAGCGGTAGATATCCCACACCCATGCATCGGTGAGGCGTAGCTCGAAGAATACGTCATTACCAACCGGGTGAACTTGCACATCAACCTGGTTGCATAAGTAGAACCGACGTTCGGTTTCCACAACGTAGTTAAACAGCTTGACGACATCGCGATACTCGCGAAACAAATCGAGTTCGAGATTATTCTCGTAGCCTTCAATATCTCCAGTCACTGTCTCATCATGCCTCTTCCAGCGGATGATTTTCCACTTGTGGGCGTCAGTTTCCATGTCAGTCTATGCATGGGATGCGGCCCCAGGGCATCAATGGCATGCCGGTGGGTGGCCGCCGAGTACCCCTTATGTGCTGCCCAGCCATATCCGGGATCGGGAATGGTTTTCAGCAAATGATCACGGCTCACTTTTGCAATGACGGATGCGGCGGCGACCACGCAACTAGTGGCATCGGCTTTAACTCGGGTCACCACAGTGGGGTTGTGGAGGGCGGCGAAACGGGCTGTTATATCGTTGTCATCAAGTAATTGATCGGTGGGAGTCAGCCAGTCATAGGAGCCGTCGAGCAAAATAGTGGCGGGAATAGTTCCGCCACCTGCGATAGCTTCGAGGGCACGGATTCCCGCGAGTTGTAATGCGCTGTTAATACCGTAGGTATCGATTTCTGCGGCGCTAGCAAATCCAATGGCTACTGGCCGGGCCCAACGGGCGACCTCTTGCGCGATGGCAAGGCGGGCACGATCGGTAAGATACTTGGAATCGGCGAGCCCCTTTGGCATTCCTTCCATGGCTCTTTCATGGTCTAAACGGACCAGTGGCGACACGCAGGCACCCACTGCTACGGGACCGGCCAGAGCACCGCGTCCGACCTCATCCATGCCGATAACCGGTCCGTCACTCATGACCGAGTCTTCAAATTCAAAGGTAGGTATCGGCCTACTGGATTGAGGCCTAGTAGGCATTGGGAACCGCTGCAAAAACTTCGTTGTGATTGGGATTCGACCAGTGTTGTATCGGCCAAGATACTGCAATGACGCGACCGACCAGTGAGTTTTCGTCTACAAATGCTTCGGAAGGCGCTCCCATATGTGCGCGTGAATCCGCGGAGTTGTTGCGGTTATCCCCCATAACCCACAGTTTTCCTTCCGGTACGACGACGTCAAATGGCTGGAGGGCGTTGTTAGAGCCGGGAGCCAGGTAGGGTTCATCGACCGAGACCCCGTTGATCTGCAGCAACCCTTGATCGTCACAACACTGAACGTGGTCCCCTCCCAAGCCGATCACCCGTTTAATCAGATGCTGGTCGCCATGAGCCGGCCGCAGGCCCACGAAAATGAGGGTATTTTCAGCCGTTTTCTTCCAGCCGGCGGCCTCGGTTGGTGGCGACAGCCAGCCCAGCTCATCTTGAAAAACCACCACATCTCCGCGATGAACTTCCTTTACCGTTGGTGTCAGACGTGACACCAAGACATTGTCACCGATCGACAGTGTTTCTTTCATTGATCCGGAGGGAATCCAAAACGCCTGCATTAAAAATG
The DNA here is from genome assembly GCA_030537795.1 of Actinomycetaceae bacterium. Classification (GTDB taxonomy): domain Bacteria; phylum Actinomycetota; class Actinomycetes; order Actinomycetales; family Actinomycetaceae; genus Gleimia. Next base: position 31,890 of record JAUNVE010000003.1, on the reverse strand, counting down.
CGCGCACAACCGATGCGATAATCAGCGCGACCACAACTATGGCGGCGTACTCGGCTATACGTGAGACCCATATTTGAGATCGACTTACTCGCGCCCGTTTACCGCGTCGCGTGCGCCGAGGAGGCTGCGGCGACAGGTGCCGAGGTCGATATGAGTTCACCAACGTTCCTTCCTGAAATGGTGATTCCATTTTAAGACTTAAGATGAAGAATCATCGAGTGAGCCTGCGGAGGCAATGAGGAAAACCCCGGACAGATCGTCCGGGGTTCACTCCTAGTTTTAGCTTTCGCGCTTTTCACGGATACGTGCCGCTTTGCCGTGGCGGTCACGCAGGTAGTACAGCTTAGCGCGACGCACGCGACCGCGGGTCACAACCTCAATCGATTCCACGGTTGGGGTGTGAACCGGGAAGGTACGTTCGACTCCAATGCCGAAAGACATCTTACGAACCGTGTAGGTTTCACGCAGGCCATCGCCCTGGCGGCGAATCACGACGCCCTGGAACACCTGAATACGCGTCCGCGTCCCTTCGGTAACCTTCACGTTGACTTTTACGGTGTCGCCGGGCTTGAAATCGGGAATATCATCGCGCAATGAAGGCGCATCAACATCATCAAGTCGTTGCATGATTGTTCTCCTCAACAGCCTTGCCGCAGGTCAAAACTGTCGCATCGAGCGAGTCGTGCTCGCCAACTTCAGAGCGGGAAACGGCTCGGGTGGCCCCCCGCGGCAGGTGACACCACCGTTTCCAACCGCTCCATTGTGCCACATGAGTGGCGTAAGCGTCGACACGCGGGCTACTCCCACGAGTTAGGCGTTATCAATCTCACGTTCAATAGGCCGCACCATCACCACGTCTTCGTTGCGCACATCGCCTACCCAGAAGACTCGGCGTCCTTTTTTCCGGAATCCGTGACGTTTATAAAAGTCGCGAGCTCGCCGGTTACCGCGGTTAGTGCCGAGTACGAACTGGGTACCGTGAGCTTTCCAGCGGGCGTCTGCGACGGCGGCCTCCATTATCGCACCGGAAATCCCACTTCCTCGGAAATCGCGGTGCGTATAGCACTTTGATACGTAGGCCGGGGCGGGCGCGATAGCGTCGGCGGGGACATCGTCGGGATAGTCGCCCTCGTTAAACAGCTCGATCATGGTATAGGAAATGAGTGAGCCTTCGCATTCGGCGACGAGTACGCGATAGCGCTCTTTGGTGATCCAATCGCTGATGACGTCGATATTAAGGTTGCGGCGAATGTGGTCTGCCTGCGCGTCCGGGCCCACTTCGGGAGGGCAAGCGTCGGGAAATGTGATGGCCGCTAACTGCGCAAGATCTGCGGCATCTGCCGGTGTGGCTTCGCGGATAGTGACGGTTTTCCACACCCGGTTTGCGTCTGCAACCCACCCGCACGCGGCGAGGGTTTCCCGGTCAACTGTGGTCAATATGGTCGGATCTGTGGCGCGAATGAGGTCGGGGCGCCGCCGCGCAGTGCGTTCGAGTGCACGCTGACGACGCCAAGCAGCTATGGCGGCGTGATTGCCACCGGTTAACACTGCCGGCACCTCAAGGCTCTGCCATCGCGACGGGCGGGTATAGGCGGGATATTCGAGGATGTTTCCCTCAAACGATTCTTCCACCAGGGAATCAGGATTCGACATGAACCCGTCGCGTAATCGGGAAACCGCCTCCACCAGTACAAGAGCCGCAGCTTCTCCACCGTTTAAGACGTAGTCGCCTATCGAGTATTCGAGGACCTCAATATCGGTGGCGGCATAATACTCGGCTACTCGCGCATCGATACCTTCGTAACGGCCGCACGCAATAATAATCTGATCGGCACCTACCAGCGAACGCACGACCTTCTGCGTTAAAGGCTCTCCCGAGGGCGTGGGGAGGGCAAGAATGCGTCGCCCCGCGTCTTTCGATACGGCGTCGATGGCACGCCCCCACACGTCGGCACGCATGACCATGCCCGCTCCTCCGCCATAGGGGGTGTCATCGACGGTGCGATGTCGGTCGGTTGTCCAGTCGCGCAGGTTGTGGACGCCGAGAGAAATATGGCCGGTTTCAACCGCCTTCCCCATCAGGGATAAGTCGAGGGCATCAAAATATTCAGGGAAAATTGAAATCAGATCGAATCGCATACTACTGCCCCTCATCATCAAAGAGGCCGCCGGGAGGGTCTACAACAATGCGTCCGGCTGCTACCTCAACCTGCGGAACAATCTCATAAACAAAAGGCACCAGTATTTCGCGACCGTCAAACTGTACGTGCAGCAAATCTTGAGCGTCTCCGGTGGTCAGATCCGACACGCTTCCCAAGGCTCTCCCTTGAGTATCGAAGACTTTCAGACCGATGAGCTCATCGCGATACCAAGCATCGTCCTCCTCGGGAATATCAGCAGTATCGACCAGTAGGTCGGTTCCGCGTATGGCTTCCGCCTGGGTTCGGTCACTGATCTGTCTGAACTTCACGGCCAGGCGGCCTTTGTGGACGCGCACTGTTTCTACCTCCAGCGGACCCCGCGTAGCCGGATGTGTCCGTAAAGTGGCGCCGGGATAAATGCGTTCCTCGGGAGAGTCGGTAGTCAGGTTAATCATGACTTCGCCGCGCAATCCTTGAGCGGATGCGATGGTCGCTACCCTAACCTCCATCAGGTGCTCCTATCTTGTAGCTTCCATATGAAAAGAGGCGGCGTGAGGAATCCCCACACCGCCTCGGAAAGAGAAATCTAGTCCCGATCTGTGTCAATCACGTCGACACGGACTGGGCCGCGGGTTGACAGCGCAGACATCACCGAGCGCATCGCACGAGCTGTGCGACCATTTCGTCCAATCACACGTCCCAAGTCATCGGGATTAACGCGGACTTCTAGAAGCTGTCCGCGACGCATGGAACGGGATGAAACCTCGACGTCGTCAGGGTTGTCAACAATTCCGCTGACCAGATGCTCAAGTGCGTCGGCTAGCATGCTCACGCTTCCTCAGATTCTGATTCTTCTGCGGCTGCGTCGCCTTCGGCCTCGGCCGGTTCGCCTTCAGCCTCTGCCTTGGCGGCCTCTTCTTCGGCCTTCTTAGCAGCGGCGCGCTCGGCTTCTTCTTTCTCGCGTTTCGCGGCGAGCTCAGCCTTGCGTTTGATGGCCTCTTCTTCTGCAGCCTTGATTGCGTTGGCGGCGGCCTCTTCATCAGGAGTCGCGTATTTCACACGCGATACCGGATTCTTAACGCCCTTATGCGCGGCCCAGTCACCGGTCAGCTTCAGTAGCTTCAACACGGTGTTGGACGGCTGGGCGCCGACGGAAAGCCAGTATTGTGCGCGGTCGCCTTTAATCTTGATATGCGACGGTTGACGGGTGGGATCATATGTCCCAATTTCTTCAATGACGCGACCATCGCGCTTTTTACGCTGGTCAACGACCACGACACGATAGAACGGTGCGTGGATTTTACCTATCCGCTTAAGTCGAATACGAACTGCCACTTTTGTGGATACTCCTCGTTATTGGTGTGGATACGCATCTCTGTCCGGGGGTCGTGGACAGTGAAGTGTCTCCGGGACACGAAGATCATCGGAGAGAGGGTCCGCCGTCTTCGGGTACAACGCTTCATTGTGCCAGAATTTTCAGCTATTTCCCAAGTGATGAATCGATTCCACGCCACACAAAACGGTTAGATTGCTCACGTGCGCCCCTGCTAAAGGCTCTCTCATCTCATTTTACCCATTGTGGAGGGCGTTGAAATCGTCCTCCACAATCATTGGCAGAGCCTAGAAAAATCAAAGGCAGAGCCTACAGAAATCAATGGCAGAGCCGTCAGGGTGGGGTATGAGTGAGCTTTCGTTGATCGCTCGTGGGAAGATGGAAATACAGTCAGAAGTGAGCCGTTATTTTGATCGAATAGATTCGAAAGGATACCCGTGAGTATTGAAGCCTCTCCCATTGCTGCACCGCGCATGGAACCGTTAACGGTAGTCGACAAACGCTCTCTCAATCACGCTGAGCTCTGTCATGAACTGGCGTTGATCAGTCGTGCTGTCGCTCGCGCATGCGCAGACTACCTGGTTCACGCGCGCACTGTTGTAGACGCGCAGACCACCAGCGAAAAAGAGAGCCATCATGATCCGGTAACGGTTTTTGATCGCGAGGTAGAAACCGCCGTGTCACAGATGCTCGCTCATCTGGTACCGGGTTGCATGAAACTGGGAGAAGAGCACGGGGAAGAAACCCTGATTCCGCAGTCTTCTGAGCCGTCACTACCGGATGGCATTTCGATGCCCGCGATTGAACCCCATATTGATGTGCGTTCGCTCGGTTCAAGAGTACGTTGGATTGTTGACCCGATTGACGGGACTTCCAATTTTGCTGCCGGGTTAACTGATTTCAATACTTCTATCGCCGCCGAACTCGACGGTGAAGTTGTGGCCGGTGCAGTCCATGTACCGTGTGCCTGCGAAACGTTTTGGGGGAACGACCACGCTGGCTGGTTGGAGTCCTCGCAAGGCTTTTTCGCACTGGATTCCAGTGGCCCCAGTCGCGAAGAAGACGCGATTTTACTCACCTATTTCCCACTAGTGTCGGAGCTGGAACGCTACCCGCAAGATGCCTTGCAGGTTTTAAGTGAGCTTTCGCAGGCATTCCGCGCAGTACGGCGCCCGGGGGCGGCCGCACTCGACTTAGCCCATATCGCGGCCGGGCGCGCCGGAGCGTTTTTTGCAACGGCGCTTAAGCCGTGGGATATTGCGGCGGGAGCGCATCTATTGCGAGTAGCTGGCGGTGCGGTGATCGATGCGCCGCTGGATACAGATACCCCACCGGGTTTTGGTCCGGCGGTAGCTGCAAGTGCCAAGGGCTTGGATGCTCCGACTCTACCGCGAGCACTTAAGCTGGTTGAACGCGCCCGGCGAGCATCGTCGTCACCGGCTGCGCAATAGCGCTGATGTTGGTGCGTGGATCGTCGGCATAAATGCACACATCGGCGGGAGCTCCTTCGTATAGCGCCGGATAGGAAAGAAAGTCGCGGGCACGCCAGGTTGCGTAGTCGATAATGTCGCCAGCCGATATTCCCGCACGTTCCCACAGCGCAAGCTCACCCGGTAATTGCCCGTGTGCCTGATAGCCTCCGGCATCGGTTCCCGGAAGGAGCTGAACGCCGCAGTCGTACAAGGTGGCGATCAGATCATGGTTTCGCGCCTGCAAGCGCCGCATAGTGCTGGCATATACCGGGTATTTATTTCCTGCCTGTTCGGCAAATTCGTCGAATAGCGCCACTTGCATCAGCGTGGGCGTAACGGCTATCCCGCGGGCAACAGCTTCCCGCACGTGATCGTCAGTCATCCCGGTGCCGTGTTCAATACAGTCAACGCCGGCTTCGAGTAGACCGTCTATGGTGTCACGTCCGAAAGCGTGAACCGTGACGCGGGCGCGCGCTTCATGCGCAGCAGCAACCCCGTCAATGAGGGCTTCAGTTGACCACAGCGGTTGAAGGTCTGAGTCTGCTCCGTTGCTTCGGTCGATCCAGTCGCCGACGACCTTGACCCATCCGTCACTGTTTTCGGCCTGCGCCGCCATGACACCAGGGAGGTCGCATTCATCCTCGACGTCAATTGAAAGTCCGCGGATATAGCGTTTGGGTTTCGCAATATGGGTACCGCTACGAATGAGTCGCAGGGTGTCCGGTCTGCCAGTGACTACACTATTATCGACGGGGACACCGCAATCGCGGGCGAGGAGCACTCCGCTGGCGCGATCCGCCCTAGCTTGCGCCAGCATTTCGTCTTCATCAACGGCGCCGGCGGCCCCAATACCAATATGGCAATGAACGTCGACCAGACCCGGCGTAATCCAGCCGGTGTAGTCGGCAGGATTCTGCGACTTGGAACGATAAATATGCCCCTCACGCACTTCAAAAGTGCCGTCAATCCACGCGGCTGGCTCTGTGTGCAGGCGTGATTCAGCGGTAGGAATCTCGCGCCACAGAGCATATCCGCGCAGAATCATTACCGACCTCCGAGCATTCGCTTAATATCGTCGGGGAGGTCGTCCATGGTGGGGCGAGGTGCTTCTTCGGGCATTCCAAAGGCGGATCCGCGCTGTTCCTTGGGAAGCATCTGTTTGAGTTCCTGTTGCCGACGTTTAGCAGGATTGCCGGATACGCCGGAACGTGATTTGCGCTTTTTCTTCTTCGGTTGACGAGCCTTCGATCGTTTGCCAGAACCGGGCATATTTCCCAAGCCGGGCATACCACCCATACGTTTCATCATTTCCTTGGCAGCTTCAAAACGCTTAACCAGGGAGTTCACTTCGGCCACGGTAGTCCCCGAGCCGCGAGCAATACGGGAGCGGCGCGATCCGTTGAGTACTCTCACATCACGACGCTCAGCGGGTGTCATAGAGCGAACAATGGCTTCAATACGGTTGACTTCACGTTCGTCAAAGTTTTCCAACTGGTCGCGATACTGGCCGATGCCCGGCATCATGCCGAGCAGTTTCTTCATGGAGCCGAGTTTACGGATCTGTTGAAGCTGTCCGAGAAAATCATCGAGAGTAAGCTCGCCACTCATAGCGCGGGAGGCTACTTCTTCAGCGGCTTCTTGGTCGAGTTTCTTTTCGGCCTGTTCGATGAGGGTGAGGATATCCCCCATATCAAGAATGCGTCCGGCCATCCGGTCGGGGTGGAAGCGTTCAAAATCTTCCAGGCCTTCGCCGGTAGAAGCAAAGAGGATGGGTTGTCCGGTTACTCCGCGAACCGATAGTGCGGCACCGCCGCGCGCGTCGCCGTCAAGTTTTGAGAGGACGACGCCGGTAAAGCCTACGCCGTCACGAAATGCCACGGAAGTTTGCACCGCATCTTGACCAACCATGGCGTCCAGCACGAAGAGTACTTCATGCGGATTGACAGCATCGCGGATATCGCGGGCTTGTTGCATCATTTCTTCATCGACACCCAGGCGCCCGGCGGTGTCCACGACAACAAGATCGTAACCGTTTTCGATGGCGTGATTGAGGCCGGTGCGGGCCACGACAACCGGGTTGCCTACCCCGTTTCCCGGTTCCGGCGCCCACACATCCACTCCGGCCCGCTCCCCCACCACCTGCAGCTGGGTAACTGCGTTGGGTCGTTGCAGGTCGGATGCGACAAGCAGAACGCGTTTACCTTCTTCGCGCATCCAGTGGCCGAGTTTCCCTGCCAGGGTGGTCTTACCCGCACCCTGGAGACCGGCAAGCATAAACACCGTGGGTCCGCGCTGCGCGAAATGCAGTTCACGGGTTTCACCGCCGAGGATTTCCACGAGTTCGTCATGGACGATTCTCACTACCTGTTGGCCGGGATTGAGGCCCTGGGTAACCGTTGCTCCCTTGGCTTTTTCGCGGATCTGCGCGGTGAATTCGCGGACGACAGGAAGCGCTACGTCGGCGTCAATGAGGGCGCGACGAATATCGGAAGCGGTTGCGTCAATATCGGCTTCGCTGATTACTCCTTTGCCGCGGAGCTTGCGGAACGAATCGGTCAGTCGAGACGAAAGGTTGTTAAACACTGGTGAAACCCTTGCGATTGATGGTTTACTTGCGGCCTATTTTAGCTGATGATGGCATCGACAAAGTCGTCGGCATTAAAGGGAGCCAGATCGTCGGCGCCCTCACCTAAGCCCACCAGTTTCACGGGCACTCCGAGTTCACGTTGCACTGATACGACAATGCCGCCCTTGGCAGAGCCATCGAGTTTCGTCAAAACCACGCCGGTGATATCAACGACCTCGGCAAATACCTGCGCTTGACGCATACCGTTTTGCCCGGTGGTGGCATCGAGTACGAGAAGTGTTTCAGCGACCGGCGCTTGTTTTTCCATCACGCGTTTGACTTTGCCGAGCTCATCCATCAGCGTCGACTTATTTTGCAGTCGTCCCGCGGTGTCCACAAGAACAACATCAATGTCACCTTCGATACCTTGTTTAACCGCGTCGAATGCGACCGAGGCCGGGTCAGCGCCCTCCACCTCGGAACGGACGGTCTCAACACCGACCCGCTCACCCCAGGTGGTGAGTTGCTCGGCGGCTGCGGCGCGGAAGGTGTCAGCGGCACCGAGGATAACGGAGGTATCTTCTGCGACAAGAAGCCGCGCTAGTTTCCCAACAGTGGTAGTTTTACCGGTGCCGTTAACGCCTACCATAAGGACGACGGCGGGTTTATCGTCAGTCCGCTCCAAGTTAAGCTTACGATCCATCTGGGGGTCGACGACGCGCAGAAGTTCGTCGCGGAGGAGGGTCCGCACGACAGCGGGGTCGCTGGTGCCTTTAACTTTGACGGCTGTGCGAAGGTTATTCATGACTTCTTCGGTGGCGTCGAGACCAAGGTCCGCCATCAGGAGGGTATCTTCGAGTTCCTCCCAGTCGGACTCATCGAGATCTCCGCGCGACAGAATCGATAGCAACGCCGCCCCGATGCGTCCGGATCCGGCCAAACGAGAGCGGAGGCGCTCCATGCGACCGCGCGCCGATTCGGGACGGTCGAGGACCGGTTCTTCGTAATCGGGTTCGACTTCGAGAGTCGATTCCTCCGGTTCGTCATCGTCATCCTCGATAGGCGCGGGGGCTGGAAGCGTATCGACAGAAACGTCGGAATCCTCGCCAGATGGCGCCTCAATCTCATCGCGCGGCGCGGCGGGTGGAAGCTCGCGTGATCGGGTGCGCGAGATACCAACTCCGATGCCCACCAGCGCGAGAAGGACGACGACAATGGTGATGATTCCCGGGGTAGCCGTGAAGAAGTTAATAATTTCAGTCATGATTCCATAATCCCCTAAATCTGAACTGAGGGCCAAGTAGAGTCATAATCGCAGGGGGTCGCCCTCCTCCATATATGCGGTTTAGCCCGCAGTCAGTAGCGTATGCGCTCGATATTTGGCATGCCAGTTGGATCTGAATGCCCCGATGAAACCTCGGCAACAGGCGCCAAACTATTGCGCGGCGTCGTCTTTTTTGCGCAGATGATCGAGGGCGCGAAGCTCATCGGCGGTGAAGTAGGCGGAACCTTCCCGAGCTTCCTGTTGCATGACAGTCACTAGACTGGCGCGTTTGAGATGAATATCCTCATCTGAAAGGTCGTCGTCGTTTCCGCGTTCTTTCCACTGTCGAGTTGCGGCGGTCAGGTGATTTTGCCAGTCACTCACCGAACGTCGCGAGACCATGAGCGCAAATAGCACACCGACGGCCAACGCGAGGATAGCGAGCGTTGTACCGACAATGAAGAAAGCGTTCAGGGCCACGCTTCCAGAATGTCAAAAAAATAGGTATTTACCAACTGACATGCGGCGTTTTTATGGGTTTGCGACCGTGAGTTACCACACCGTAACCTGTGACCTGCTGATTTGTCCCCGCTGCATCTAATCGGAGCTTTTGCGATCACGCTGTGCCTGTTCGGTTTTTCCGATTTCTGATGACACGACCTCGCTGATTCCACCGCGCATCGTCACACCGTAGAGGGCGTCAGCTATCCGCATGGTCCGTTTTTGATGAGTGACGATAATGAGCTGAGAGTCGCGACGCAGTTCGGTGAAAATATCGAGCAAACGCGACAGGTTGACGTCGTCGAGGGCGGCCTCCACTTCGTCCATAACATAAAACGGTGACGGGCGAGCTTTGAAAATTGCAACCAAAAGGGCGATTGCCGCCAATGACCGCTCACCGCCGGATAGGAGTGATAGTCGAGTGATCTTTTTGCCGGCCGGTCGAGCTTCAATATCAACTCCGGTGGTCAGCATATCTTCGGGGTCGGTGAGGACGAGGCGCCCGGTACCTCCGGGAAAGAGCGTGGCAAATACGTGGGTGAAGGCTTCTTGAGTGTCGTGGAAAGCGGCGGTGAATACTTCTTCTACCCGCGTGTCGACTTCGTCGATAATATCGAGCAGATCTGCTTTTGATTGAGTGAGGTCCCGTAGCTGGTCGGCGAGGAATTGGTGGCGTTGAGATAGGGCCTCATGCTCTTCCAGAGCCAGAGGATTAATACGTCCGAGTCGATCGAGGTCTTTTTTCGCCTGACGTAGCCGTTTTTCTTGTTCTGCCCGCACGTAGGGATAGGGCTCGGGGGCATCAACCAAGTTATGGGGGCCGTATTTTTCCAGTAGCTCATCGACATCCAGACCGAGTTCGTCACGAGCGGTCGTGGCGGCGTGGTCATAGCGCAACTGGATCTCTTGACGCGCGATTTCATCACGATGGGACGCGTCGGTGGTCTCCAGTAGCTGGGCGCGAAGATCGTCGACTTCGCGCCGCGATGCCGCTGCCGCTTCGGAGGCATCGGTACGTTCATTTTCGGCTTCCGCCACCTGTCGCTCTGCTTCGGTAACGGCTTCACCGGCCACGCGCAGAGGTGCTTGGATCCGTTCGTAAAGCTCGCTGACCTCGCGCAGGTCACGTATTCGCGCCCGTTCGCGCTGTTCCCATCGGCGATAGTCGTCGACGGCGCGCGCATGCTGTTGACGCAAGCTGCGGGCGCGATCCTTGGCGCGGCTACTGCGCTCTTCCAGCGTACGCAACTCGAGACGGGTATGAGTTTCGTGAGCGCGAGCTTTTCGCGCATCCGACTCCAGCCTGTCAGCGTATTCTCGCGCCTGCGCCGGGTCATCAACCTCCGGGAGGTTATCGGCCGCTACCTGTTTGGTCTGCGCTTCGGCGAACCGTTCTCGCGCCCGCTCAACACCCCTGTCGATTTTGGCGGCCGCCGAGATGAGGCGCTCTTCTTCTCCTTCGGCTGCCCGCAACTTGGAGGTCGCTCGAGCTCGTATTTCCATCCGGGCAGCGCGCTGAGAGTCAGCTTGGCGCATCGCTTTGAGCAATAGGTTAGTGTCGCGTACGAGCCGATCGTATTCGGCTCTGGCCTCCCCCAGCTGCTCAGATATGGCGGCGAGTTGTTTTTCCGCTCGTTTGGCTTCCTTTTGAGCGTTGTCGTATTCGGCATGCCGTTCAATGATAGACGTATGCGTCTGCCCGGCGGTGCGCACGGTATGGGCGGTGATAACGTCTCCGTCAACGGTCGCTGCCCGCGTCACTGCGGGGTTGGACAGTGCGGCGAGGGCGTCCTCAATAGTGGGGACAATCACGCATCCATCGAGGAGGGTGGCAACGCTTCCGGCCAATGATGCTTCCACGTTGACGACGTCATTGGCGGCGGTGAGGTGCTGAACGGGGGTCGCTTCGGGAATGTCTGCGCTGGCAATGACCATACGTTGCTGTCCGTTGGCGCTTGCCCGCAGTGCGTCGATGTCGGTTCCTTCGGCAATGACTGCCGCGTCGGCATAGGGGTCGAGGAGGGCGGTAATGGCGTTCTCGTAACCGGATTCAACGGTGATGAAGTGGGCGAGAGCTCCGAGTACGTGCGAATCCTGGCTGGCGAGGAGCCCGGCGGTAGCATCCTCGGGTGTGAGGGATTGGCGAAGGGTGTCTCGGCGTGAAACCCACGTCGCCAATGCGGCGCCAGCGTCGCGCTCGCGAGTAAGTAGTTCATCCACGCGATCGCGCGCATCGTCGCGGGCCTGGGCGGAGGCGGCGTGTTCGCGCGAGGCGGAGTCATCATCTTCGTCTGCGAGATCGCCCAATTCTTCAAGAGCTTTCCGGGCAGCTTCGGTACGGTGGTAAGCTTCACGCACAGCAGCGGCCATGCGGGTGTTTTCTTCCTCTGCGCGCTGAAGATTCTGTTGGGCTGCATTAACATCGCCAACCAGACGAGCAATGTGTTCGCGTCTGGACGCTTGTTCGGATTCCAGTTGCCGCACTGCTTCACTCGCCGCTCGCGCCGCTGCTTCGGCTTCCTCCCGTGTGTGAATCGCCTGCGTGAGAACTGCGCGAGATTCGTCTAGACGGGCAAGTATGTCGCCATCTTCGACATTGGCTTGTTCCATCCGCTCTGCGAGTTCGGCAACGTCGGTATTCGGCGCGTGCAATGGTGCGCTGAGTGAGCGTCGTCGTTCCGCCGCCAGCGACGACAGCGTCGATAAGTTAGCCAGTATCGAGTTGAGTTCTTGCCACAGCCGCGTCAACTGCTGTGTTTTGGGGGTGCCGCGACGAGCCAGCTCTTCGGCAGCTTCTAGACGCTGTTTCGCCTCGGCGAGTTCTTTTTCCAGTTCTTCGCGCCGTTGCGTCAAAGCGGCCTCGGAAGCCTTTGAAGCGTCAAGTCGTTCGGTTAGCGTTTGCAGATCATCCGCCACTAGTCGCGCATGAGCATCCCGCACCTGTGCTTGAATGACGCTTGCGCGACGGGCAGTTTCCGCCTGTTTAGCCAGCGGACGCAACTGGCGGTGGATTTCATTGGTGAGGTCGCGCACCCGCACCAAGTGCGCATCCATTGACTCCAGCTTCCGCAAGGCTCTCTCTTTGCGTTTGCGGTGCTTGAGGACGCCGGCGGCCTCTTCGATAAAAGCGCGGCGCTCATGCGGGCCGGAAGCAAGAATCTGGTCGAGTTGTCCCTGCCCGACGATGACGTGCATCTGCCGACCCATCCCGGTATCCGATAGGAGTTCTTGAATGTCGAGCAGTCGGCACGGCGTATTGTTAATGGAGTATTCGGAGCCGCCGCCGCGAAACAGGGTGCGCGAGATTGTCACTTCCGAATAGTCGATGGGTAACGCGCCGTCGGCGTTGTCTATGGTCAGCGACACCTGGGCGCGCCCCAGTGGAGCACGCCCAGAGGTCCCGGCGAAGATGACATCGGCCATCTGTCCGCCGCGGAGAGTTTTTGCCCCCTGCTCTCCCATCACCCATGCGAGTGCGTCGACCACATTCGATTTACCTGAACCATTGGGACCCACCACGCAAGTAATTCCTGGTTCGAGCGTCAGGGTAGTGGTCGATGCGAAGGACTTAAACCCTCGCAGGGTCAGTGATTTTAGATGCATGGAATGGCAGGGGCTGGATTCTTACTTCGAGTCGGCTTCTTCATCCCACATGAGTTCGGGGAACCACAGATTGATCTCGCGATGCGCCGACAGCGGAGAGTCAGAGCCATGCACGATATTCTCGACATTACCAGTTCCCCAGTCGCGTCCCAGGTCGCCACGAATCGTGCCGGGAGCCGCTAGCGTCGGGTTGGTATTGCCCATCAGGCTACGCACTCCTTCAATTACGCGATCCCCCTCGACGACAATGGCCACAACCGGACCCGATGACATGTAGTCCACTAGATCTTGAAAGAAATGCTTTTCTTTGTGTTCGACATAATGGCGGTCGAGCAACTCGGGGGTTGCTTTCTTAATTTTAAGGCCTTTGAGGACGTATCCCTTAGCTTCAATACGGCGCAGTACCTCACCGGTGAGGCCGCGAGCAAAGCCATCCGGCTTGACGAGGACGAGTGAGTGTTCTTTTTTCGGATCGAGAAGATCTGGAGTAGGCATATATTTTCCTTTCGTTAACGCCGTTGTCTTTCTGGATTCTACGGTGTTTTTGATGCTCGTGACGTATTGTTACGAAGCCTGGAACCCGTCGCCCAACTTTTTAACGAGTGTTGACAGCGCTTGTTCAGCATCTGGACCGGTGGCCGCCACGGTGACGGTGTCTCCCTGGCGAACAGATAAGGCCATCAGTGACAGCACTGAATCTGCCGCCACCTCGTTGATGGTGACATCCGCATCAAAGTCCGCTACTAGTCGAGCCACGAGAGCGGCCGGACGAGCGTGTAAGCCGTCCGGATCACCGATTTCAACAGTGGCTTCGACTGTCGACGAACCGCCCTGACTCGACTCGTGTGAGCCTTTTGATGAGGAAGGCGTGAACTGGGCTCCCGCCTGCGTCACAGCTGCCACCACATCTTCTGCCGATTTACCTTGCTGAGCAGCCACCGCTGCCGCGACAGCTCCTTCCACCAGGGGGCCGTCGGCAAAGTACACGGGTTCGTCGTCACGAAACTCGAGGACTGATTCTACCGTGAGCGTGGCAGAGCCAAGATCGGTCAGGAGTACCACCTCCCCCGCTTCCACCAATTCGCCGACAGCCTCATCGACAAGATCGTAGGAGGTACCTATGTCGCCATCTGCTGTCCCTCCGGCGGGCGTAATGGTGACATCGGGTGCCATTTGCGCCGCGACTTCGGCGACGCCAGCTGCCAGTTGCGCCGAGTGGGAAACAATGACAAGTGACACCTTAGCCATCGATGGCCTCCACCGCCTGCTCGAGCAAAATGGCAGATGAAACGGCTCCCGGATCTAAATGTCCGATGGAACGCTCCCCCAGATATGAGGCGCGCCCCTTGGTTGCCTTCATGGGCTTAGTGGCCTCGGCGCCTTCACGGGCTGCCGCGGCGGCAGCCCGCAAAGTCTCTTCAGCGCTAGCCCCACTATCAGCGGCTTTCTGCGCGGCGTCACGGGCTGGCGCCCACGCATCAACCATGGTTTTTTCGCCCGTTGTGGCTTTGCCGCGAGCTTGGATTCCACCTACCGAAGCAGCCATCATATCGGCCACATCCTGCGCTTCGAGCTCCTCCCCACAGGCTTTTGCAGCGCGCAAAAAGGCCGTGCCGTATAGCGGCCCAGCGGCACCACCTACCGTCGACATGAGAGTTTTCGCCACTTGTTTGAGCACCGCGGCGATGGTGTCAAACTCAGCGCCCTCCAAAGCCTTGCCCACAGCGGTGAAACCGCGATCCATATTCTCTCCATGGTCGCCATCACCAATCTGTCGATCAAGGTCAATCAGCTCCACGCGATTCTCCGCGATAGCCTCTTGAGATAGGTGCATCCACCGCAGAACCCAAGCAATATCGAGACTCATGAACTACATTCCTTTCCGATAACCAGGCGTAAGTGTCGGTGCATCAAATAGTTCAAGCATGTCGCCCTCTACCCGTAATAGCGTCAGTGAGCAGCCGGGCATTTCCAAACTGGTGACATAATCCCCCACCACGGTGCGCACCGCATTGATACCGTCGGCGTCCAAGAGCTGTTGGATCTTGCGGTTGACGATATATAGCTCAGACAGAGGGGTAGCGCCCATACCATTGATGAGGACAATGACGTCGTCGCCTTTGTCGAAGGGCAGATCTTCCTTCACTTTTTCATACAATTCAGCGGCAAGTTCATCGGCGGGACGCATGTCAGTACGACGGTATCCGGGCTCGCCATGAATACCGATGCCCATTTCAACTTCGGTGTCTGCCAGGTCGAAAGATGGTTTACCCGCATGCGGTACGGTACAGGGTCCAAGCGCCAGTCCCATGGAACGGCAGTTGTCATTAACCGCCTGTGCAATAGCGCGCACGGCCTCCAAATCATCACCGCGTTCAGCTGCTGCTCCCGCGATTTTTTCCACGAGGAAAGTCCCCGCCACACCGCGCCGCCCGGCCGTGTATAGGGAGTCTTCGACGGCTACATCGTCATTAACCACCACGGTGGCGACTTCAATGTCTTCCATTTCGCATAGTTCTGCGGCAGTTTCGAAGTTGAGGACATCGCCGGTGTAGTTCTTCACGATGTGAAGCACGCCCGCTCCCCGATCAGCTGCTTTGGTTGCTTCCACAATGGGGTCCGGGGTGGGTGAGGTAAATACCGCCCCGGGCACTGCCGCATCAAGCATTCCGTATCCGACAAATCCTCCGTGAAGCGGTTCATGTCCCGAACCTCCCCCCGATACCAGCCCGACCTTTCCTTCTTTTTTCGGTTCGGCGCGGGTAATGAAATCGGGGTCAAAATTCACCGAAATGGTGTCGGAGTGAGCGGCTTGGAATCCTTCCAGTGATTCTTTAACAACTTCGTGAACATCATTGACGAGCTTTTTCATTTGAACTCCTCTAAACGGCGTCAAGCCAATTCTTCGTCGCGATGAAGTAATCGCGATCACATCTTGATTGTGACACCATTTGACCGTCTAAACCACCTTTTTACTCAAGACCTAGCCTCTGATGAGGTCACGGGCCTGTCCGGCCAGTACCACAGAGCCAAAGATGACGACTCCGGAGGATGTAGCGGCATCTGCTCCCGCCTCCGAAAGATCAACTGCCCGGTCGATGGCGTCGAGCAGGACCCTCTCGGTTCGCACACGATCCTCCCCGAATACGTCGGTGGCAATGGCCTCAAGTTGGCTGAGTTCCATGGCGCGTGGGGAGGCCATAGCCGTCACCACGATCTCTTCCAGCACGGGTTCAAGTTCGGCCAGTACGGCCTCCACATTCTTATCAGCCATAGCCGAATAGACCCCCACAATGCGGGTGTAATCAAATGAGTCATTAAGAGAGCGAGCCAAAGCGGCCGCCCCGTGGGGGTTGTGGGCCGCGTCAATCACAATCGAAGGTGATGAACGCACGACCTCGAGGCGTCCGGGAGTGGTGGTATTCGCGAATCCTTCTTCGACGATGGAGGGGTCGAGGGCGCGGCCTCCGTTAAATGCTTCCATTGCTGCCAGGGCAAGGGCGGCGTTATCTGCCTGATGGGCTCCGAGCACGGGCACGAAAACATCCGTGTACTGGGCTGCCGGTGTGGCAATGGTGAGCATTTGGCCTCCCACCCCCAAGGCTCTGTCAATGATTTTGATATCCTCGCCCAGCACACGCACGGTGGCGCCCTCTGCGTGAGCACGTCGGCGAATAATATCCATGACTTCAGGCGCTTGCGGCGCGCTAATTACGAAAGCGCCCCGTTTAATGATGCCGGCCTTTTCTTCAGC
Source organism: Actinomycetaceae bacterium (assembly GCA_030537795.1). Classification (GTDB taxonomy): domain Bacteria; phylum Actinomycetota; class Actinomycetes; order Actinomycetales; family Actinomycetaceae; genus Gleimia. The sequence continues at coordinate 15,256 of JAUNVE010000003.1, read as the reverse complement.
TATTTCTTGAATTGAATGGCCGAGCCATTTTTCATGATCAATCGCGATGGGAGCGATGACGGCAACGTCGGCGGTAATGACGTTGGTCGCATCCCACCTGCCTCCCATTCCGACTTCAACCACCGCCGCATCAACTGGCACATTCGCAAAGTATGCGAGAGCCGTGACCGTGAGGATTTCAAAAAACGACATGCGCGGCCCACCGTTACGGGCGCTGTGCGCATCGACCATATCGAGGTAGGGAGCGATATCGTCGAAGGCTTCCACGAAGGCACCTGTGCTGATGGGAGCATCATTGAGCGCGATACGTTCGGTCATGGTGGACAAGTGGGGGCTGGTGAAGCGTCCTACTTTGCGACCCGATGCCTGTAGCAGAGCTGAAATCATGCGCGCAGTCGATGTTTTCCCGTTGGTTCCGGTGACGTGGACGCTGCGGTACGTGTTCTGCGGATCACCGAGGATATTCATCGCCATCCGCACCCGATCGAGGCTTGGCTGCACCCGATGTTCGGGGGCACGGGCGAGAATGGCGGCCTCTATCTGCTCGTAGCGCGCTCCCACTTCTGAAGGCTCACTCATTGAATCTGACCGCTCACTCATGAGATTTTCCGCGGATTCTTGCGGCTCATCCGCAGGCTCTCCGATAGCATCTGACGGCTCACTCATGTGAATTCCGGCCAGCACGCGACCAAGTTCTTCGCTGACGTCACGGTCGACGGCAGCGAGCGGGTCGCGCTCGCCACCGTTGTCGTCGAGCTGTAAGTCGTCCTCGTTCACGCGTATTTCTCCACTTCCGCGGACAGTTGATCGGCACCGCCCTCAATAGTCACCGCACGCGCGAGGGTTTCATGCGCAATCATGTCGCGATGGGCCTCAATATCGGCCACGTGATCATCGGGTACGCGCAAAGTCAGCGCAATGCGGTCGGCCACGTGTAAACCATTCGCCTTGCGTTGATCCTGCACCACGCGCACCGCGTCGCGGGCGTAGCCTTCCGCTTCTAATTCCGCATCCAGCGTCGTGTCGAGGACGATAAATGAGCCGGAAGCCAGCACGGATGCTGCCTGTCCTTCTTCGGCCTCCACCTTGACGGTGAGGGCGAACTGGTCGCCGGTGAGACGAATGGGAGAGCCGTCGATTTCGATGGTCGGGAACACGATGTCGTCCCCGTCGGCTTCCCACTGCCGCTGTTTGGCGGCGGCGAAAAGCTTCGACGTCATCTTACGCACGTCGGCGGGGAACTCACGCGGGTTGAGCGACAGGTCTTCGGTAGCCTTCAAGCCCGATTCCGCAGGCGTGAGGAAACGAACTGACTTGACGTTCACTTCCGACGTGATGAGGTCGGCGTAGGGCTCCAGGTCGGAGGCGAGCTCCGACACCACGGTGAGTTCACGCAGTGGCTGGCGCACGCGCAGCTTCGCCGTTTTGCGTAGCGCGTGTGCTGACGACACAACTGCGCGGACTTCATCCATGGCTTCAACTAGCGCATCATCCGCCCACGCTTCGGTCATCACCGGATAATCTTCCAGGTGAACTGATTCCCCGTTGGTCAGTCCGCGCCAAATCTCCTCGGTGACCAGCGGTAGCAGCGGTGCCGCGACGCGCGCGAGCACCTCGAGGGCGGTGTACAGCGTGTCGAAGGCTCTCTCATCTTCATCCCAGAACCGCTGCCGGGACGTGCGCACATACCAGTTGGTCAGTAGATCAAGGTGGTCGCGCACCAGCGCACACGCCCCCGGAATATCGAATACATCCTGCGCGGCCTGCACTCCCAGCGCGAGATCGCGCGTGCGGGCCAGTAGATACCGATCCATGACGGGGAGGTCGTCGGTCGGCGCATCCAATGCGATGGGCCGCGCCATGTAGCCCTCCCCCTTATTACAGGTTCCCGCGTAGAGGGCGAAGAAGTACCACGTATTCCACAGCGGCAGGATGATCTGTCGCACCGTGTCTCGGATGCCGCCCTCGGTGACGATGAGATTTCCGCCGCGCACGATTGGGCTCGACATGAGGAACCACCGCATGGCATCCGAGCCGTAGTTGTCAAATACGCCATTAACATCCGGGTAGTTGCGCAGAGATTTACTCATCTTGCGGCCGTCGTCGCCCAGCACGATGCCGTGAGACACGCAGTTACGGAATGCGGGGCGGTCAAACAGTGCTGTCGCGAGCACATGGAGCGTGTAGAACCAGCCGCGAGTTTGCCCGATGTATTCGACGATGAAGTCACCCGGGTAGTGATGCTCAAACCAGTCTTGATTTTCAAACGGGTAATGAACTTGCGCAAATGGCATGGAGCCGGAATCAAACCAGCAGTCGAGGACGTCCGGGATGCGGCGCATCATAGACTTGCCGGTGGGATCATCCGGGTTGGGGCGCACCAGGGTGTCGATAAACGGGCGGTGCAGGTCCTTAACCTCCACTCCGAAGTCCCGTTCGAGGTCTGCCACCGAACCGTATACGTCGATACGCGGGTATTCCGGATTGTCTGACTTCCACACCGGAATGGGTGAGCCCCAGAACCGGTTGCGAGAAATCGACCAATCGCGGGCGCCCTCCAGCCACTTGCCGAACTGGCCGTCCTTAATGTGTTCGGGGACCCAGGTGATGTCCTGATTGAGTTCCACCATCCGATCGCGGAACTTCGTCACCTGCACAAACCACGATGACACTGCCTTGTAGATCAACGGTTCGCGGCAACGCCAGCAGTGCGGATAGGAGTGAACGTAGGAGGCCTGGCGCACGAGTTTTGCTCGCTCGTTTTCGGGGCGACGCGCCAGCGGCCCAGAGCCGTCGCGCAGGTCAACCGTGATCGGCTTATTGGCCTCAAAAACCTGCATGCCCTCGTAGTCGTGGACTTCAGCAGTAAAACGCCCTCCGTCATCAACGGGAACCACCGCTTTGATGCCGGCCTCCACGCAGATATTCATATCGTCTTCACCAAATGCGGGTGCAATATGGACCAGGCCGGTGCCGTCCTCGGTGGTGACGAAATCACCGGGAATGATATGCCACGCCTTCGGGCCGGGCGCATCGTCATCGCGGGAGAAGTAGTCAAAAATCGGGGCGTAGGAGCGACCCACCAGATCGGAGCCCTTCACCGTTTCAACGATTTCGGGGTCTTCACCCAGTTCTCTTGCGTAGGCGGATAGCAGATCCTTCGCCAGGATTACCTTCTCCCCCGACAGGTCTCCTTCGGAGGGCGCCACCGTTACGTAATCAACGTCGGGGCCCACCGCCACCGCGAGGTTTGATGGGAGCGTCCACGGAGTGGTGGTCCAAATGAGCGCCAGCTCACCGGTTTCGAGGCGCAGGCCTACGGTCACAGTGTTGTCTTGACGGTCCTGATAGACATCGTCATCCATCTTGAGTTCGTGGTTTGACAGGGGCGTTTGGTCATTCCAACAGTACGGGAGGACGCGGTATCCCTCGTAGGCGAGCCCCTTGTCATACAGGGTCTTAAATGCCCAGATCACCGACTCCATGTACTCAAGGTCAAGCGTCTTGTAATCGTTGCGGAAATCGACCCACCGAGCTTGGCGGGTGACGTACTCTTCCCATTCCCCCGTGTACTGCAGCACTGATGAGCGGCACGCCTCATTAAACTTGCCGATGCCGATGCCGCCCTCGCCCTCGATCTCGGACTTGTCCTCAATGCCGAGAATACGTTCAGCTTCGATTTCTGCGGGTAGGCCGTGCGTGTCCCAGCCGAAGCGGCGCTCAACACGCTTTCCCTTCATCGTTTCGTAGCGGCCGACGATATCTTTCACGTATCCGGTCAGAAGGTGACCGTAGTGCGGCAAACCGTTGGCAAACGGGGGCCCGTCGTAAAAGACGAACTCATTGGAGCCATTCTCGCCGGCAGGGCGATTGTGAATGGACTTGTTGAATGAGTCATTCTTTTTCCAGTAGGCGAGAATTTCTTTCTCGATCTCAGGGAAAGATGGGGATGCTTCCACGTCGCCACTGCGGTGCAACGGATAGTGCTTGGGTGTATCGCTCATTCTTACCGTCCTCTCACGTCACTGTCGAGGACGATCACCACCCGGTCGGTGGGTACCGCGGTACCACCTCGCTTGCCCATCCGGATAGCGCCGGATAGGCCGCTCGTTGTAGCTGTGACGGGCTTACCCGTTCGGTTCTAATGAGCCTGTGTGGCCGTTCTTCCGAAAGCTCGTCGGTGATACCCCCGGTAATCGAGGCCGAGTCAACGCTGAAGCCAGTCTAGCCACGTGAAGGCTCACTCATGAAATAAGAACCCGGATTCTGAGTGTGTCGTTGGTCTCGAATCACCCCTCTCCGAAGGCTCACCCATGCCAAACCCCAAGGCTCACCCATGCAAATCGCTCGCCAAACCCGCGCGGCCACATGTCCACCGTCACTGCACCCACTGACGTTCCTTGGGTGCATATGGCCATCGCGGGCATACGTACTCACCCGAGCAGACTCGAAGGCTCACTCATGGATTTACCCTACATTTCGCGGATAAGAATGACAGAGCCTTGGAGTCTAGAGAGATGGGCATGACAGAGGGGTGGGCACAAGACAACGGGCATGAGAGAGGGGTGTGGGGTATGAGAGAGCCGTGCGGAGGTCGGAGGTCGTAGGTCGGAGGGCGAAGGGCAGAGGGCAGACGGCAGGCCTGGGCATCGGCATATAAAAACCCGGACAAGCTAACTTGTCCGGGTTTAACCGGGTGAGTAACGGGACTCGAACCCGCGACATCCTGGACCACAACCAGGTGCTCTACCAGCTGAGCTATACCCACCATTGTGCCAACGGCACGGATATGAACTTTATCAAATGCCCGATCGTTAATCCAAACCTCACTCATGTCGCTTCAGCCACAGTAATAAGGCTCGCTAAACAATCGCGTGAGATAACAGCGGAACTGGCTCGACAAATAAACTATCCGGCTCTGTCGACCTCACCGTCCGCCAATGCTGCCGTCACCAGTGCGCACGTACCGAAATGGCGTCGGCAAAATTCTGCATCGCGTCGGGGGAACTATCGAGATACAGTTGCGCATCCGTCAAACCGATTTCCATCACCATAAACGATCCCTGCCCATCGGGAACCACGTCCACGCGGTTAAAGAGGAATTGTTCATCGCGGCCCAACCTGGCCTTAACGTAGGCGTGCAATGCGACGCGAATCTCTTCACCCCAGCGCCACTCTTCAGAGGTCGCCTCCCGCGCCGTAGTCAAGGTTTCATGCATTGACGCATCGGTGACGTGCGACGGGTGGAGCATGGCCTTCTTTTCCACTGAGTGGGAGACCAGGCCGTTAAAGAAAATCAACGATATTTCACCATGCGTGTCAATCTCTTCACGGTAGCGCTGTAGCATGACTGACCGGCCCTGCCCCAAAAGATCCATAACATGCGTAATCGCGGAACGCCGCGCCGCCGGATCAATTGCTGAATAGCGACCGATATCGCGCAATCCAGAAGACACGGCTGGTTTAATCACAAAATCTTGCAAAGCTGGGAAGCGCGAATGCACCCGGTGTTTAGATAGCTCGTCCTCAGCCTCAATCCACGTTGTCGGAATGACGGGGAGTCCGTATTCTTCTTCCAGCACTTTGAGGTAATGCTTATCCGTATTCCAATCTAGAATATCGGGGTGATTGAGGAGGCGAGGAACGGATTTCGTCCACGTTAAAAACTCATCGCGTCGCTGAGCATAGTCAGATACAGAGCGAACTACTACCAGCCCGGCTTCCTCCCAGTCGACATCTTCGTCGTCCCAGAATTTGATGGATGCGTCAACATCACGTTCGGCTAGAGCATCCAGAATGCCCTCCTCATCCGAGTACAGGTTGGGCATTTCTCTACTGGTGACAAGTGTTACGCGTGGCTTCATGGCTCTAACTCTAACGTGGTTGAGGGCGTGGCGAGGTTATTCCGGTGGGTTATCGCAGGCCTGCCCGCCGATTGAGGGCAAGTTCGATCAGGTGTGTGATGAGTTCACCATACGATTTTCCGCTTGCCTCCCACATTGCCGGGTACATTGACCAGGGGGTGAAACCGGGGAGGGTATTAACTTCATTTAACGTGAGTGTGTCGGTTGTTTCGTCGTAAAAAAAGTCAATGCGCGCCAGTCCTTCACAGGCCAGTGCGTAGAAAGCATCCACTGCGATACCTTGGATTCTTTCCTGGAGTTCGCTAGGAATACGAGCCGGACAGGTCAGCGTCACAGCGTCATGTGACTGATACTTGGTTTTGTAGTCGTAGAATCCCGTGCCGGTGACGGTGATTTCACCGCAAACCGAGGCTCGGGCTCCATTTTCAGGGCCAAAATCCAGCACCCCACATTCAATTTCTCGCCCTGAAACTGCTCGTTCGATAATGACTCGCGGGTCGTATTTTCGAGCATATTCGATGGCATCTTCGAGGAGGTCGTGATCGGTGACGTGTGTAATCCCAAGCGAGGATCCGGCTCGCGTGGGCTTAACATAGAGATCGGGGCCGACGTCGGCGGCTTGCGCAAGAGCTCGCGAACGGTCGCTAGTCCATAGGTGATCGGATATTACCGTCCACCGTCCCACTGGGATTCCCGCGGCGAATAGCACCGTTTTAGTGAGGTGTTTATCCATACATACTGCCGAGGACGCGACCCCGCAGCCAACGTATTTGACGCCGTAACTATCCAGTAGTCCCTGGATAGTTCCATCCTCGCCAAAGGGACCGTGTAGTAGGGGGAACAAGACGTCGATATTCCCCAGGTCGCCCACCTCCAATGGCTCAGCTTCGATGGTGCGCTTTCCAGTGACTCGTTCGACGAGGTTGCCTGTACCGGCCCATAAACTCACCGTCTTATTGCCTGCTTCAATAACGGCACCTTGTCCATCTCGCATTTCGTAAAGCGTGGGATCAGAAGGCACTCGCACCCACTGCCCATCGCGAGTAATGCCTATGGGGATAATGTCGTAGCGGTCGCGATCAATCGAGGCGAGTACACTCGCTGCGGTAGCGCAAGAGACTTGATGCTCGCCGCTTTGACCTCCGAAGAGAATTGCGACGCGGGGTTTTGACGACCGTGTTTCACTCATACCCCAACTGTACTTCACTTAGTTGGTGCGGATGCATCCCACCCCACCAACGCTAAATCAACTCAATCGCCCACCCGTCTTTTTTCCGCGGGCGCCCGAGGAGGCGTTTGCCCATCGTGGCGATGGTTTCCTCACCGCTGAGGACGTCTGCTACGGCCTCTGCAATAGGCACATCAACACACAGCGAACGGGCGTGTTGTGTCAGCGGCATGGCAGTTTTAGCGCCCTCCACAACTCCCGTCGATAGCGCGTATGCTTGCTCCACAGTTTTTCCTTGACCAATCCGATACCCAAAGGAATAGTTGCGGGACAGTTTTGACGAACAGGTGGCAATGAGGTCCCCCATACCGGCAAGGCCTGCGAATGTTTCAGCCCGCGCACCTCGCGCTATACCGTATCGGGTCATCTCCGCAAGACCTCGGGTAATTAGCGTGGTCCGGGTATTTGCGCCCCACCCGAGTCCTTCGGAAGCTCCTACCGCCACCGCAATTACATTTTTAGTAGCTCCAGCTATTTCACAGCCAATCAGATCCGTTGTCAGATAGGGGCGAAAATACTCGTTATGGCACGCTTCAGCAATGGCTGCACCGACGCTTTCATTTTCTGCTGCGATAACCGTAGCAGTGGGTTGACATTCGATGATTTCTCGCGCCAGATTGGGGCCCGAGAGCGCCGCCACCTGTTCAATGTCGACACCCAATGACTCGGTTATGACATCGGTAACGAGCTTATTGGTTCCATCCTCCAACCCCTTGGCCAGAGATAAAATAGGTACCGGGCAAGTGGCCAGCGCGCGGAATTGCGGCAGCGTGCTGCGAATGGTTTGTGTCGGCAGGGCGACCACAACTAGGTCAGCACCATCGATAGCTAACTGTGGATCAGTTGTGGCGCGAATCGTCTCCGCCAGTCGAATGCCGGGAAGATATCTCGCATTTGATCCCGAATTGATCTGTTCAACCGTCTGCGGATTCCGCCCCCACATGGTGACCGTCCGCCCCGCGTGTGCGAGTACTTGAGCGAATGTTGTGCCCCAGGCGCCAGTGCCCAGCACGGATACTGCTGCGATTGTCATGTTGTGAGCGTATCGCACGCCCCGGCGCTGCACGGGAAGGATCACTCGCACATTTTGAAGGCTCACTCATGCAGATCACCCCCTTCACGGCTCCGCCATGCAACAATGAGGCGATCCCGCTTGAGTGAATAAGGAGTTGTGCCCCATGCGTCGGTGGCGTGGATTTTTCGCAATGGCCATAGGTATTGTCAGCATTACTTTGGCCGGCTGTTCAATATCCAATGATTCAAAGGCGCCGACGCCACCCCCCGATAGTCCTTCCGCTGCGCCCACCCCAACGCCTTCTGAGTCAATGGCAGAGTCTTCGGGGAAGACGCCGGATAACCCGGCGGAAATGACGGCGGCACCGGCTGACGTCAAATGGGAAATGGGACAGTCCCAGTTACTACCCGGCGACCGATCTTTTCTCCTGACTCACGATTTTCGAGTCGGGCTCCACGACGACTTCTATCGCGTGATTGTCGAATTTGACGGGGAGGGCGAACCTGGTTGGCGTAGCGCCTGGGTGGATAAAGCCTATGAGATTGGCCGCGGTGATGAGCTCCCCATTCCGCCCGGGCACGTCCTCGACATCAATATTACGGGCACCACCATGCCGATTTTTGAGGGGCAACCCGAAATCTACTACAACGGTCCCGCCGACAAGCGGATTGATGATCATGTGATCGCCTGGTTCGACGCGGCTTTTGAAGGCCAAACGCATCTGGCGATTTCATCCGATATTGAACGCCCCTACCGGATTTTCACCCTCGAATCTCCTACCCGCGTCGTCATCGACCTGCAGCGTTAGACATTCTTCAGGTGCTCTAACGCAAGTCCTGTGCTCTGTATGCACGCCTTCCGCAGTTGCTACTGCGAGGTGTCATCAGTTGCAGGTGCATAGGCCTCAATTTTTGGATCCCACGGTGTTTTGGGAGCTTTTTCTCCGCGAATATCCTCCACCATGCGGGTAAGCGTTTGGTACATTCGTCGCGTGGCTTCCACTACTGCCTGACGGTCATTCTCATCTTGGTTGAGGTCGCTGAGGTCAATCGGCTTGCCCGCCACCACCCACGTATCGTGGCGTTTACCGAACTTGGGGAGCGAGTTGCGCCAGCGGTGCAAAATCTTATGGCCACCCCACTGGGCAAGCGGAATCACCGGAGCCCCAGTTGCCAGTGCAAGCCGTGCGGCACCAGTTTTAAACTGCATGGGCCACAAGTCGGGGTCGCGGGTGAGCGTCCCTTCGGGGAAAATTGCCACCGATTCGCCCTCGGCGATAGCAACTTTGGCGTATTTGAGGGCGTCGCCGGCGGCATTGGTTCCACGGTAGACGGGAACCATCTTCGTTGAGGTAAAGATGTGTTTGACCAGCGGTGTGCGAAATAGGCTCTCTTTAGCGAGGGCACGCACGGCATGTCCTTCATCGGCGAGGAAGTGCATGATGACGAACGGGTCGAACTCGGTTACGTGGTTAACAATAAGGATGAAAGGTTCCTCGGTAGGCAGATTTTCCTGCCCCTTCCAATGCGGTTTCATAAGGATTTTCGTCAGGGGCCGGCAGGCCTCGATGACGAACTTATACATGCCTTTGGGTGCTTTACTCACGGTTTTACTATAAGCGACAGGCCACACCGGTGCGGTGGTGTTCGTATGGTGTCACATCAGCAACGTTCGACTGACGCATCGAGGCGCGCCAGTTTATTGAGGAAGTGTTCGTAACCGCGGGAGATCACGTCAATGCCGCGCACCATCGATTCACCTTCCGCCGCGAGCGCGGCAATAAGATAGGAGAATCCGCCCCGCAGATCCGGAACTTCAATATTCGCGCCGTGCAGTTTGGTGGGGCCGGAGATGACGGCTGAGTGGTTAAAGTTGCGTTGCCCAAACCGGCATCGCAAGCCGCCGAGGCATTCCCGATACACCTGAATATTGGCCCCCATTTCAATCAGGGCGGAGGTGAATCCGAGACGATTCTCATATACGGTTTCATGCAAAATCGATAAGCCCGTCGCCTGTGTCAAAGCAACTACCAGCGGCTGTTGCCAGTCGGTCATGAAACCGGGGTGAACATTGGTTTCAAGCACGATTGGTTTGAGGTCGCCTCCGGGGTGCCAGAAGCGGATGCCTTCATCGTCGACGCGGAATGCGCCACCAACTTTGCGAAATGTGTTGAGGAAGGTGGTCATATCCGGCTGATGTGCTCCGCGGACGTATATGTCACCACGGGTGGCCAGGGCGGCCGAAGCCCACGATGCCGCCTCAATCCGGTCGGGCAATGCGGTATGCGTGAAGCCGGAGAGTTCTTTTACGCCCTCGATACGGATGGTGCGATCGGTATCAACCGACATAATGGCACCCATTTTTTGCAAGACGTTAATGAGATCCATGATCTCTGGTTCAATCGCGGCTCCGGTGAGTTCGGTGAGCCCATCGGCCATAACCGCCGTTAGTAGTGTCTGCTCGGTGGCTCCTACCGACGGATACGGCAGGTGCACCTGGGTGCCGCGCAACCCGTTGGGAGCGGTAATATGGATACCATTTTCTTGCTTATCGACAACCGCCCCGAAAGACCGCAGGGTGTCGAGATGGAAGTCGATGGGGCGTCCTCCGATATTGCATCCACCGAGGTCGGGGATGAATGCTTCCCCGAGTCGATGCAGCAGCGGCCCGCAGAAGAGAATCGGAATGCGCGACGACCCTGCAAGTGCGTCAATGTCTGCCACGTGTGCGATTTCAACATTTTCGGGGTTGAGGTCGAGCACGCCCGCCCCCTGGTCGAAGTTGATCTGCACACCGTGGAGGCTGAGTAGTTCTGACACCACGTCAACATCACGGATTTGTGGGACATTGCGTAACTTTGACGGACTTGAACCGAGTAAGGATGCGACCATCGCTTTGGGAACAAAGTTCTTCGCTCCGCGCACAAATATATCTCCGGTGAGCGGCTTTCCGCCGTCCACGCGCAAGATGGACTCCATGGTGACCTTTCGCCTGTGTCAGCGACAATATGTATTAGTTCTACTGTAACTGTTTTTTGCGCGCTCGTTGAAACGCTGTGCCACGCAATTAGGGTGTGTCGGTCGAGAGAGTCTTTGCGGGAAGGGTCAGCGGCTTGAAGCTAGGGCGGTTCTGTTCGAATTCGGTGATGTCGTCTTCGGCAAGAAGGGTGAGCGAAATATCATCGAGCCCTTCCATGAGCCGCCACCTGGTGTAGTCGTCAATAGAGAACGTCGTGGTAAATGTTCCGCAAGTAACGGTCTTTTCCACCAGGTCAACGGTGATTTCTATTCCGGGTTCGGTTTCCAGTATTTTCCACAGTGTTTGACAGTCATCCTCGGTAATGATGCCGGTGACAAGTCCCTGTTTACCTGAGTTTCCACGGAAAATGTCGGCAAATTTGGGTGACAGCACAACGCGGAATCCGTAGTCTTTGAGAGCCCACACCGCGTGTTCACGCGAAGAGCCGGTGCCGAAGTCCGATCCGGCAACCAGGACGGAGCCATTGCGGTAGGCGTCTTGATTCAAAACGAAATCGGCATCATTACGCCAGGACGCAAACAGGGCGTCCTCAAAGCCGGTGCGGGACACGCGCTTGAGGTAGACGGCGGGAATAATCTGGTCGGTGTCGACATTTGAGCGCCGCAGAGGCACTCCAACTCCGGTATGCGTGGTGAATTTTTCCATGGTCTACTCCTCTCAAGCTGTCAGGTCAGCGGGGCTGGATAGTTTACCGGTAACGGCAGTGCATGCCGCCACAACGGGTGATACCAAGTGGGTGCGTCCGCCCTTGCCTTGACGACCTTCAAAATTGCGGTTTGAGGTGGAAGCACAGCGCTCTCCTGGCGCGAGTTGATCCGGGTTCATACCCAGGCACATAGAGCATCCGGCGTTGCGCCATTCGGCGCCAAAGTCGCGAAATATAGTGTCCAGTCCCTCTTCTTCGGCCTGGAGCCGTACCCGTGCTGAACCGGGGACAACCAGCATACGTACACCGTCAGCAATGCGCCGGCCTTTGAGGATCTCTGCGGCGGCACGCAGGTCTTCGATGCGACCATTTGTGCAAGAGCCAAGAAAAACGGCGTCCACAGCAATATCGCGCATGGGGGTTCCGGGGGTTAAGTCCATGTAATCCAGCGCGTTGGAGGCCGCTTGTTTGAGGGCCTCATCACCAAATGAGTCGGGGTCGGGTACCGCACCCGACAACGGCACCCCCTGCCCGGGATTCGTACCCCAGGTAACGAAGGGTTCAATATCGGAGGCTTCGAGAATGATCTCGGCATCGAATTCGGCGTCCTCATCGGAGGCGAGGGATCTCCAGTATTCGACGGCGCGGTCCCATTCTTCGCCCTCTGGCGCATGGGGCCGGCCTTTCATATATTCGAATGTCACGTCATCGGGGGCGACCATGCCGGCGCGGGCGCCGGCCTCAATCGACATATTGCAGATGGTCATACGCCCTTCCATCGACAGCTCTTTAATGGCTTGACCTCGATATTCGAGGACGTAACCTTGCCCACCGCCGGTGGAGATTTTAGCAATTACGGCCAGAATGATGTCTTTGGCTGTTGAGCCGGGCGGTAAAGAACCGTTAACCGTGATTGCCATGGTCTTAAATGGGGCCAATGGCAGCGTTTGGGTAGCGAGCACATGTTCGACCTCCGAGGTGCCGATGCCGAATGCTAGGGCGCCGAAGGCTCCATGTGTCGAGGTATGCGAGTCGCCGCAGACAATGGTCATCCCCGGTTGCGTGAGCCCCAGCTGCGGGCCGACCACGTGCACGATTCCCTGTTCTACGTCGCCCAGAGAGTGCAGACGTATACCGAACTCTTTGGCATTTTTTCGCAGAGTTTCGATCTGCGTACGCGAAGTGAGGTCAGCGATCGGCTGGTCAATGTTGATGGTCGGAGTGTTGTGATCCTCGGTGGCGATGGTGAGGTCGGGGCGCCGAACGGGGCGTCCGGCGAGACGTAAACCTTCAAATGCCTGCGGGCTCGTTACTTCATGGCAGAGGTGGAGATCAATGTATAAAAGGTCTGGGGCTCCCGCTTCGCCAGCTTTGACAACGTGGTCAGCCCAGACTTTTTCGGCCATGGTAGCACCCACAGTGATCTCCTCTCTTTAACCGGTCAATACACCTAATGCAACGCCCTTCGGAATCGGCATGATTTGCCATCTCAGGCATTGAGATGGCAATATCAGGTCATGGACGAGAAAAACGTAACTAGCGGTGTCGGTGTACTGGATAAAGCTGCTTTAGTGCTATCAGCATTAGAGGCCGGCCCCGCCACGCTCGCTCAGTTAGTGGCAGCGACTCATTTGGCTCGCCCCACCGCCCATCGCCTTGCGGTTGCCCTCGAATTTCACCGATTCGTAGCGCGCGACATGCAGGGCCGTTTTATTTTGGGGCCGCGCCTATCGGAGCTGGCCTCCGCCGCCGGTGAAGATCGCCTACTGGCCTCAGCAACCCCGGTATTGGTGGCGCTTCGCGACCACACTAAAGAATCTTCGCAACTCTATCGCCGCCAGGGCGACCAGCGCATCTGCGTGGCAGCTGCTGAACGTCAGATGGGTTTGCGCGACTCCATTCCAGTTGGCGCTACGCTGTCAATGAAAGCCGGATCCGCCGCTCAGGTACTCCTCGCATGGGAGGAACCCGACAGGCTCCACCGCGGCCTGTACGGCGCCTCTTTTAATGCCACGATGCTGTCGGCTGTGCGCAGGCGCGGCTGGGCGCAATCGGTAGCCGAAAGAGAAATCGGAGTGGCATCGGTATCCGCCCCCGTACGCGGGCCGGGTGGCAAAGTACTCGCCGCCGTTTCGATTTCGGGGCCGATTGAGCGCATGGGGCGCCAACCCGGACGCCAGCACGGACCGTCCGTGGTGGCGGCCGCAAATCGACTATCTGAGTTTTTGCGTCGCGCAGAAGAAATGGGCTTATAGCCCGTAGCGATGAGAATCGCCCTCGTTTCCGACTGCTATCCTCCCCGCCTGGGTGGGATTGAATCTCAGGTTCATGGTTTAGCACACGCCCTCGTACAAGCAGGCCATGATGTCTCGGTGCTCACGGCAACACCGGAGGGCGATGAACGCGGCGACAGGATTTCCATTGACCAGGGCGTGCTCGTTCGTCGGCTGACGATTAATCTTCCTTTTGATCTGCCGGTTAATCCTTTTGCCGAGCACATTCTGCGCTCCGACCTTCCGCGCTACGATGCTGTTCATATTCATACCGGCATCGTCTCCCCTTTTGCGCGCATGGCAACCGACGTATGTGTATCGCTGGGGATACCGGCCATCGTCACCTGGCACTGTATGCTCTCCGATGCGCCCTGGTACGGCCTCGTTAATCCGATTCGCGATTGGGCTCGCGCGGGTTTGATCTTGACCGCGGTTTCCGGGCCGGCTGCACAGCATATTGAAATGCTCGCCCATTCGCAGGTCGTCGTCTCGACGCTGCCAAACTTGATTGACAGTGAGCCGTGGGATTCTGTTCGTACTTCACGCCCGGGGCTCTCTCATACATTGTCGCCGCTTCGAGTGGTGACAGCGACACGGTTAACTCGACGCAAACGCGTCCTCGCACTCGCCGATCTGATACGCACAGCGCGGTCGCGCGGTGCCGATCTTGAGCTACACATTTTTGGTGACGGCCCTCTTCGCCGCCGACTCACTCGTAACGAAAGCTCGGGGATCATCTGTCACGGTCGGGTCGATGCTGACGCTCTCGCGCAAGCCTACGCCAACGCCGACGTATTCGTCTCTCCCGTGGTGAAAGAAGCCTTCGGGATTGCGGCACTGGAGGCGCGGGCGTCCGGCCTCCCCGTCATATATCGCGCTGGCTCAGGTATTTCTGAGTTCATTACACACGCTACCGACGGGTTGCGTGTCAGCTCCGACGACGAGATGGCCGCCGCGCTCACCATGCTTTCGCGCCATCCCGCGAGATGGGAGCGTTTGCAACGCGGCGCGATGTCGGGAACTACTCTCACCTGGCAACGCGGCCTCGGGAAATATATCCGCCTATATGAGGCGGCTAGGTCTGTACGACCTGCAGGCTTTTCTCACTAGTTCGCGATATTTCGTAGCCCGGTAGAAAAAAGTACCCCCAACCGGATTTGAACCGGTGTCGCCGCCGTGAGAGGGCGGTGT